>CALGMY010000265.1 GCA_937958785.1 uncultured Gammaproteobacteria bacterium
GACCAAGGGGAGCCCGGCACCGCTCGCGGCTGAAGCCGCTCCTACGGTGACCGCGGCGGACAGGGACCCACGCCTTCGGGGAGGACACCGTCCGCCAGGAGCCGGAGGTTCACGGCGACCCGCACGTCACCCGGGTCGAGCTCCAGGGCCCGTCGCCAGGCGGCGGCGGCCCGGGGCAGGTCGCATTCCGTGGCGAGGGCGACGCCGAGGTTGTTGAAGGCCCGCGGGTTGTAGGGCGACTGCTCGACCACGTTGCGCCAGAAGCCGACCTCATCCCGGTACACGTCGTTGCGCAGGTGGGTCGCGAGGCCCGTGAGCAGCAGCACCGGCGCCAGGGCCACGCTGCCAAGCCCGGGCCGCCGGGTACCGAGGCGGTGGATCGCCACGGCGAGCAGCAGGGCGGGCCCGAGCAACGCCGCGTAGAGCTGCCGGTCGTTCACGAGGTCCAGGCGGGCCAGCAGTGAGTTGGTCGGCGCCAGCCAGACCAGGAACCAGAGGACGGCAAAGGACGGCAGCGGGGCCCGGCGCAGCCCGGCCAGGGCCAGGCCGGCGATGCCGGTGATGGCAAGGACCAGCAGCAAACCGGCTCCATCCAGGGTCGTCACGGCCGCCAGGGCCGGGTCGGCATTCAGCCGGTCGATGTGGAGCAGCTGGCCCGCGAGATACGCGATGCCACGGGACTGGGCGATGAGGTTCTCGCCCATGCCCCGGGTCGCGAGGCTGGTGGCGACAAAGGCCCGGTACGCGGGCAACGCGAGCGCACCCGCCAGGGCCAGCGCGAGCAGCAGCCAGTGCACGGCGGTGGCGGAAAGTGCCGCCCGCCAGCGCCACGGACGGGAGACATCCGTCGCCAGCCACAGCAGCAGCAGTGCCGGCACCACCACCGCGATCTCCTTGGTCGCGAGACCCAGCAGCATGAGCAGCGGTGAGACGAGCCCGGCGAGGAGCCGGTTGCCCCGCTCCCGGCCGGAGACCCAGGCGGCGAGGCTCGCGAAGCTGAAGAATACGGCGAGGGACGTCGAGCGCCCGGAGGCATAGGTGACCGCCTCGGTCTGGACCGGATGCAGGACGAAGATCAGCGCAGTGGCGAGGGCGATCCAGCCCGCGTCGGCGGGCGCAAAGGCGAGGCCCGCGAGGAGGCGGCGGACCAGCCAGAGCGCCAGCAGCCCGTTGCCGGCGTGGATGGCAACGTTCACCGCGTGGAAACCGGCCACGCCGAGGCCGCTCTCGTGGTTCAGGGCGTAGCTGAGCTTCAGGAGCGGGCGGATGCCCGGCATCGACGCCCACCAGGCCGCCAGGTCCTGCACCCGGGGATCCCGGACAATGACGCTCCAGTCGTCGAACTGGTAGCTGGCGCCCAGGGCATTGGCGTAGCCGATGGCAACGGCCGCCAGCACCAGCGCCGGCGGCAGCCAGCGCATGGCTGCCGTGCCCGCCACCCTAGCCGCCGAAGAGGCCCTTGAGGCGCTTCGCGCCTTCCTTCATGAGGTCGGCCGGCTTGGTCGCAGCGGGCGCCGGGGCACCCTCGGCGCCAGGCTGCGCCGGAGCGTTGCCCATCATCCCGGCAGCGTAGGTGCTGCAGAAGGCCCGGTACTTCTCGGCCGGCGGCGACGTGAAGCTGCGGCCGGCGCACTCGCGCTGGGCAATGGGCTGGGCAAGGGCCGGGCAGTTGCCGCCGATGAAATCCAGGTCCTCGGACTGGCCCGCCCCGGTGCACAGCCGCGCGCGCAGGGACTCGGTATCGATGCCGCAGAACCTGCCGATCTCCGGCAGGGTGCCGGAATCGAGCATGGGATTGCCGGTGGGTTGGCGGGCAGCGACGGCACTGAAGCCGCCCTTCGTCCCGACCCGGTCGCAAAGCTGCTGGCGGTACTTCGCGTCGCAACTGTAGTTCGTCAGGTTGGCCGGCATCAGGGTCTCGACGGACGAGGCGCAGGCCTGCTCCATCCCGGCCGCCGCCTGCGCCTCGATCGCCGCCATCTGCTTCTTGACGGCACTGGCATCACAGGATCCCACCCGCTTGCCGTTCGTCACCATGGTCATGGTCTGGCCATTGGTGGTCATGGTCATCTTCGACGTGTAGCTGTCCCGTCCCTGGTAGGTCATCTCGCCGGTGCCAGAGCCGTCCGGGCAGGATACGGCGAAGGTAAACCGGCCCGGCGACCGCGTGACGTTGGTCATCTCGCACTCGTTGTCACTGGTGGCCATGGCCTCGGGACCCTCGGCGTCCACCGGGGCGCAGACCTGCTGCTTCTGGCCGGGCATCTTCATGGCCCCCATCTCCATGGAGGTCGTGAGTTCCCACAGGTTGCCGGGCTCGGTGGCAGCGCTGGCGGCGCCGGCGGCAAGGGACAGCAGGATGGCGACTGGCAGGCGCATGGCGGGTCCCCGGTGACTGGTGTGAATGCGCCCAGTATAGGCCCGCTACGGCGTCAGCGACCCCCGTCCCCGGAGTTGCGCCAGGACTCCCAGAGCTGGGCGATGGCGTCCCAGATGATGGCGCCGAAGAGCAGGAACAGCAGGCCGGCCACCAGCACGGCGAGGCCCTGGACCAGCAGCATGACCGGGGGATTCACAGGCACGGCGGGATCTGCTGCAGGGGCCGGGCGGCAAAGGCGATGGCGTGCAGCACGACGAGGACATACACCACCCAGGAGCCGGCACGCCGGTCGGTGCGGATCCCCTGCACGGTACCCGCGATGCCATAGGCGGGTGCGATCCCGGACAGCAGCAGGTACTTGGTCGTGGCGGCGATGCCGGCGGCCAGGGGCAGCAGGCCCGGCGGGCTGCCGGCAGGCGCCGTGACCAGGGCATGCAGGCAGAGGTCCTCGAGGCAGTCCAGCGCCGAGGCGCCGAGTGGCGCCCACATCAGCCAGCGGCCGACCCGCTGCCAGCCGTCAGGCAGGCGGATGGTGAGCAGGCCAAGCAGGCCCGTGAGCAGCAACCCGTAGCCCCACGCAAATACCATGTCACCCGGCTTCAGGAGGCTGGCGATGGCGGCGCGCTCTTCGGGCGAGAAAGCCGCGAGGACCGTGGCCACGCGCTCGCCGGTGAAGGCCACCTGCAGGCAGGTGAGCTCGGGCAGGCGATCGCCGAGGACGGCGGCACCCGGCGCCATCAGCACGCCGGTGGCGTAGCCGAACACCGCCATGCCGGCCAGCGCCAGGGCGGTGAAGGTCCAGGTCTCGCGGCGGACGTGCGGCATACTCGGCCGATGATCCGCCTCAATCCGGAGAAACTCCACCTCAGCAAGTGGACCGCCGTGCAGCCCGTCGACCGGGAGAAGCACTTCATCGTCGTCGAACTGGTCCGGGACGACCGGGACCTGGTCACGGGCTGCTGGCTGGAAGCCGTGCACAGCCGGCGGCGCCGGCGGCTCGACTGGCGGGAGCTCAAGGACGGGAGCCGGTGGCTGCAGGGGTGGCGGTAGAAGGCCGGGAGGGGATCGCGCCTGAAGGCGCTCCTACGTCACGCGCCAGCCGGTGCGGTCGTCGTTCTTCAGGGTCGCCCAAAGCCAGGGCAGCAGGGCGTTCAGCTCCTGCTCGAGGCCGAAGGGCGGGTTGACGATGAAGAGACCCGAGCCGCGCAGGCCATCGAAGGCCTCGATCTCGACGGTGAGTTCGGCCTGGAGCAGCTTCGGCAGGCCGAGGCTCCGGACCCGGGCCGGGAAGCGCTCGGCCAGGGGATGGCGGAGCAGTGGATACCAGGCGAGGTACACGCCCGTCGACCAGCGCCGGAGGCAGCGGGCCAGCAGTTCCGGCACGGCGACGTACTCGTCCTTGACCTCGTAGGCCGGGTCCAGCAGCACGACGCCCCGGCGCTCCTTCGGTGGCAGCAGGGCGGGAAGGCCCTCGAAGGCATCCCGCCCGTGGACGTGGACCTGTGGGTCGCGGCTGTAGTGCCGGCGCAGGCGCGCAAGGGCCGCCGGGTGCAGCTCCAGCAATTCCAGGTGGTCGCCCGGCCGCAGCAGGTGCCGGGCCAGCCGGGGCGAACCGGGATAGAAGCGCACGGGACCCCCACCCGGGTGACGGTTGGCGGCCCGGACTGCGTCGAGGTACTCCGCGAGCTGCGGCGGCGGGGCGGGCGCGGCGAGCAGCCGGCGGATGCCGCCTTCCGCCTCGCCCGTCTTCCGGGCCTCGGCGGCCTGGAGGTCGTAGCTGCCGGACCCGGCGTGGGCGTCCAGCACGCGCAGGGGGGTCGCCTTCCGCTGCAGGGCGCGGATGACCAGCGCCAGCACTGCATGCTTCAGGACGTCGGCGTGGTTACCGGCGTGGTAGTCGTGCTGATAGCTCAACATCTGACACAATTAGGCCATGGGACGCATATTCGAAACCAGAAAACACGTGATGTTCGCCCGCTGGAACCGCATGGCGAAGCAGTTCACGCGCATCGGCAAGGACATCACCATCGCCGTCAAGGCCGGCGGACCGGACCCGGACAACAATCCTGCGCTGCGCCGGGTCATCCAGAACGCCCGCTCGGTCAACATGCCCAAGGACAAGGTCGAGGCCGCCATCAAGCGCGCCTCGGGCAAGGACGTCGCGAACTACGAGGAGGTCATCTACGAGGGCTACGCCCCCCATGGCGTCGCCGTGCTCGTGCAGACCGCCACCGACAACCCCACCCGCACGGTCGGCAACGTGCGCAACATCTTCAACAAGAACGGCGGCAACTTCGGCTCCACCGGCAGCGTCGCCTTCATGTTCCGCCGCATGGGCGTCTTCCGCCTCGACCCGGCCGGCATCGACCAGGACGACCTGGAACTCTACCTGATCGACCACGGACTCGATGAAATGGGCGAGAGCACGGGCGAAAAGGGCGAACCGCAACTGGTGGTCCGGTGCAACTTCGCCGACTTCGGCCAGCTGCAGAAGGCGCTCGAGGACCGGGGGATCACCCCGCTGTCAGCAGAGCAGGAATACATCTGCACGACCCCCACCGAACTGCCCGAGGACGACGCCAAGGCCGTGCTCGAACTGGTGGACAAGCTCGAGCAGGACGAGGACGTGCAGAAGGTCTTCCACACCCTCGTCTGAACCCCAAAAAAAACAGCCGGGGCGTTGCCGCCCCGGCTGGAGATTCGGGTTCTGGACCTGGTCTTAGTTGACCATGGCCTTCAGCCCCTTGAGGGGCAGCACGCGGACCTTCTTCGAGGCCGGCTTGGCCTTGAAGGTCATCTTCTCGCCGGTGAACGGGTTCGTGCCCACCCGCTCCTTGGTGGCGGGCTTCTTGACGACCTTCATCTTCAGCAGGCCCGGCAGGGTGAACAGGCCACCGCTGCGCAGGCTCTTGCGGATGATGCCGCCAACGGCATCCAGCACCGCGCTGGCATCCTTCCGGGACAGGCCGGTTTCCTTCGCGATGTGGTTCAGGATATCTGACTTGGTCGGGGCGCCACTCTTGGCCATGCTTGGATTACTCCCAGGTTGAAGAATTGACCGCGGCCCACAGCAAAATTGCTGGTTCCGGCGCAGGAACATAGAGTGTGCCGATGTTCGCCGCAAGCCTTAATTTCAGGCACCGCACGCGCCTCTTGTGTTGCCGGGGCCTTTTCTGGCAGGCAAATCGGGCACTTCCCGCCTAAACGGACCTTCGACTCGAACATCCCTGGAGAGGAGAATCACCGTGTCAGCTCCGTCTTTCGATCGCATTCCCGACTCCCATCGCGCACTGCTGGACGGGCCGATCGTGGTCAGTCTCGCAACGCAACTGGCATCGGGGCGCATCCAGGTGCAGCCCGTCTGGTGCAGTTACGACGGCAGCCACATCCTGGTGAACACCGAGAAGCAGCGGGCCAAGTACCGCAACCTGCATGCCCGCCGCCCGGTCACGGTACTGGCAGTGGACCCCGCCAACGTCTACCACTGGATCGAGGTCCGCGGGGAGGTGGTCACCGAGACGGAAGCGGGTGCCGACGCCCACATCGACCAGCTGGCGAAGCTCTACCTCGGCCAGGACAAGTACCCCTTCGGCCAGCCCGGGGAAATCCGGGTCATGTTCCGGATCGCGCCCCGCCGCGTGGTGACCTACGGGCCCTGAGGGCGTTCGCACCAGGACGGCGCGCAACGGTCCCGGCCTGCCCCGACTTGGGCCGTGGCCCGGAGCCGAACCGGCCCCTGGAAGCGGCTAAACCCGCCATTTTCCGCCGCCACGGCCCTGGCACGGATCGTGCAAAACCGGGGCAGGGCCGGCGGGAAGCCGGCATGACGGAGAGCTGGCGATGGAACACCGCTGTGGCACGCGCCGGAAGACGGACCTGACGGTCCTGGTGCGACGGCGTGGCTGGGGTGGCTGGGTGGTGACCCGGCTGGTGGACGTCAGCATCAGCGGCGCCTACCTCGAGGGGCCGACCGAGGCCTTTCCGCTCTACTCGCTGGTGCGGCTCGAGGCGACCCCGCCCGGCGGGGCGAGCGCGCGCCTCATGACCTGCACCGCCATGGTGGCCCGGGTCGGCACGGACGGCGTTGGCCTGGTGTTCGACCAGGTCCGGCCCCCCGGCCTCGCGCCCCTGTTCCCTGCGGAGGCCGCGGCCGCCGCGGCGGCCGTCAGGCCGACCGGGCAGCCGGCGCTGCGTTAGCCCCGGCGCGGCCCTGCATCAGGGGGACCGCGTCCAGCACCCAGTTGCCGGACTCCCGGCGGGCCGGGCTCGGGATCGCGTAGGCGATGTCGCCCTGGTTCTGGCGCAGCGTCTTCATGTCGATCCGCCAGCCCCGGGCCTCCCAGTCCTTGCAGTGCTCCCGGTAGCGGAAGACCGCGTGGTCGCTGGGCAGCAGGATTTCCTTGTTGTTGGTGACCGGCGTGCGCACCGGGTTCAGGTTCTCGAGGATGGCGATGTCCTCGTGGACCACCCGCATGGTGAGGTCCTCGACCCGCTGGTCGTGCTTGTCCTCCATGAGCCAGTTGCGGAGGTTCAGGAAGAAGATCCGGGTGTGGTTCTCGTCGACGGGCTGCTCGAAGAGGTACTGGTGGAAGGCGTTGGTCGCGGTCAGCTCGATCCAGGTCACGAGCTGGTTCGGACCCTGGTACCAGGAGCCGGCCCGGCCGGTGCGCTCGCCCGTGCGGTCGCCGGCGAGGGCGGTATCGGGCTTCTTGTCGCCGAAGGGCAGGAAGAACTTGGCGCCCCAGGGGATGTCGCTCATCGGGGTCTGGTTGCGCTGGATCTCGATGTCCATCTTGGGCGCGCCCTGGAGCGGATGGACGAACTCGTTGTGGATGGGGTCCATGCCGTTTTCCATGGACCGCTGGTAGTAGGCGTTCAGCTCCAGCACGTAGGTCTGGCACTTCCAGCCCGGCTGGCCATATTCCTCGATCTCGTAGATGGGCGGCCGCTCGGCCTCCGGCAGGTCGCCGAGGAAGGCAAAGACGATGCCGTAACGCTCCTGCACCGGGTAGGCATCGACCTTGGCCCGGGCCGGGATCTTGCCGTCATCACCCAGGGAGGGCAGCTTCTTGCAGCGCCCGTCGCCGCCGTAGGCCCAGCCGTGGTAAGGGCAGACCACGTTGCCGCCCTTGATCCAGCCCTTGCCGAGGGACCCGCCCCGGTGCACGCAGGTGTCGGACACCACGTGGGCGGCGCCGGCCTCGTCCCGGAAGGCCACGAAGGGCAGGCCGAAGACCTGGGCCCGGAAGGGCTTGTCCCCGGTGATTTCCCTGGAAAGGCCGATGGGGTACCAGAAATTGATGAACATGGTCGTGCTCCGGGCAGATAAGGTGTCAGTGCAGGCCGCCAATGCTAACGCGGAACGGGGCAGCCGGCGCCCGACCTGAAACCGATTGCGGGAGCGCGGCGAACACCCCCGTCATGAAGGACGATGCACCAGAGCGGGGGGCCGGCGCCGTGGCAAATCGCCTCAACCCCGTCTTTCGACGCGGCCCGGGTATTGGATCCGCCCCCCGGGTGCTGGCCCTGCTGGCCCTGGCCCCGCTGGCCCTGGCCGTGCTGACCGCCCCCCCCGTGCTGGGCGGGACCTTCGACGACCTGGGCATCCGCATCGAGCAGTCCTACCAGCGCCAGGACCTGCGCGGCCTCGAGGACGCCCGCACCGAGCTGCTGGCCCTCGCCGGCACGCCGTCGCTGGCGGCCGATGCGGGCTACTACGCAGCCTACGCCCGCTTCCGCCAGGCCCTGGTGGCCGAAGCGGACCGGCCGGCCGCCGCCGGATACCTGGAGGACTGCATCGCCGAACTGGGCAGCCTGGTCAGCCGGTCACCCGGCCATGCGGAGGCCCGGGCGCTCCTCGGGTCCTGCCAGGGCATGAGCACCCTCTACAACGCCTTCGCGACCATGGTCCGGGGCCCCGAAGCCCGGCGCCAGCTCAACGAAGCCCGGCGCCTCGCGCCCGACAACCCCTGGGTCGTGATGCAGGACGGCCTGGCCGACTGGGCGACGCCCCGGCTGTTCGGGGGCGACCGGGAACGTGCCGTGCAGAAGATGGAGCGCGCGGCCCGCCTGTTCACGGACGCCATGGCGGCCGGCTCCCGGCTCGCCCCCTACGGCGCCGCCGAGATCTGGCGCCAGCTCGCCACCCGCTACGAGTCGCTGGGCCGGGAGACCGAGGCCCGCCTGGCCCTGGAACGGGCCAGCCGCCTCACCGGCGAGGACGTGCAGCTCGCCGCCCGCTAGCGATAGCGGAGGCGCTTGCAGGCCCGTACCTCGCACTGCCCGCACTTGGGCAGCGCGCCGCACAGGTCGCCGACGAAGAGGGTCAGCAGGTTGGCCACCGCCACGGGATCCTCCCCCGCCCCCCGCGCCCAGCCGGCGATCAGTTCGTCGGCCTCGCCGGGGCTCACCGGCACGTGGGACAGCCCGAGGCGGCCCGGACCCACCAGCCGCGCGAGCAGGTCCGGGGCGGCAAGGCGCGCCTTCACGGCCCCCGTGGCGGGTAGCAACGGAGCGAAGTCGATGCCGTTGCGGCGGAACGTGGCCCGGACCTGGTCCAGCACCTCCCGGGGGTGACTGTTGGCCCGGTTCCGGCGCAGCCAGTAGTAGGCCTGGGTCATGCCGCCGCCCACCAGGTCGGGCAGGTCCTCGAACTCCTCGGCCGCGAAGAACCGTTCCTGCAACTCGGGGGCGAAGAAGCCGAGCACCTGCTCCCGGCTGACGCGCCGGGGGCCCATCCGGCCGCTGGGCTGGCCCGGGTGGCGCGGATGCCAGTGCAGCAGCACGAAGTCGCCCTCCTCGGCCAGTGCCGCCAGCACCCGCGTCCGGTAGGCCGGGTAGCGCACCGGGTCCATGTTGTGCAGCAGGCCGTGGTCCAGGACCAGGTCGAAGGCCCCGGGCACCTGCCACTCGGTGATGTCCGCCTCCACCGGCCGCACCGTCACGCCGGCCTCCCGGGCCCGGGCCGTGGTGTATTCCAGGGCCTTCGGCATGAAGTCCAGGGACGTCACGTCCCAGCCCTGCCGGGCCAGGAACACCGAATCGGTGCCCGCGCCGCAGCCGATGTCCAGCGCCCGGCCGGGTGGCCGGCGCCGGCAGATCTCGGCCAGGAACAGCGTGGGTTCCTCATGGGCCCAGGGAAGGTCCTGCCAGCTCTTCGCCCAGTCGTAGGTGGCGAAGAAAGTCTGCTTCTCGTGGGTGCTCATGGCTCGGCTGCCGACAACAGGAAGACTACGGATACTCGCACAGGCGGCGCCCGTGGGACATTCAGGGCTGTGTAAGCTGCCGCCGTCGGCTGGAGAGTCCGCATGCCCCTCGCCACCGCTGCGCTGGCTGCCGCGCTCACCGAGATCATCGTCACGGCCCGCCGCCTGCCGGAACCCATCGACCAGGTGCCCATTTCGGTGACCGCCTTCGACGGGTCAGCCATCGAGCGGCTTCAAGCCACCTCCCTGGACGAGCTGGCGCGCTTCACGCCGGGCTTCTCGTTCAACTCGGCCGCGGGTCGCGGCCCCAACTCCAACCGGCCGGTGGTCCGCGGCCTCACCACCATCCGGAACGGCATCGCCAACTCCACCGTGGCTGCCACCTTCGTCGACGGCGTCTACCTGGGCGGCTCCGTCCAGTCCACCCCGCTCTACGACCTCGAGCGGGTCGAGATCCTGCGCGGCCCCCAGTCGGCCCAGTTCGGCCGGGCGACCTACGCGGGTGCCGTCAACTACGTGACCCGGAACCCCGGCGCCGAGTTCGCGGGCGGGCTCGAGCTGACCGGCGCGACGCACGAAACCTGGCGGGTCAACGGGTGGGCCGGCGGCCCGCTGCCCGGGAATTCCCTGCGCCTGCTCGTGAGTGCCGGCGTGGATACCTATGGCGGCGAGTACCGGAATACGAGGGACGGCAGCACGGTCGGCGGTGAGGCGTCCCGGGACGCCAGCCTGAAGCTCACGGCAGCGCCCTCCGGCACGCTGGACATCGCGCTGCGTCTGGCCATCCAGGCCACGGACGACGACCACTTCGCCACCTGGCTCCAGCCGCGGGCCGCGAACAACTGCTGCTTCCGGTCAGCCGACGCCCCCCGGGCCCGGGAGTACTACGCGGGCAAGGCCTGGACTTCCGACACCGTGACCCTCTACACGGACGCCCTGGAAGCCGCCGGCGGCAGCGGCTTCGAGCTGGACCGGACGCTGGGCTCCCTGGCCGTCAACTGGGCCTTCCGGCCCGGCTGGACCCTCACGAGCCTCACCGGCGGCGTCCACGACGAACTCGACCGGGGCTTCGACGCTTCCTACGCGGCCTACGACCCGGTGCCGGTCCAGCCCGGCTCGTTCCTGCAGCGGGACGAACTGGAGCAGCAGGACTTCTCCCAGGAGGTACGGGTGGTCTCGCCCCGGGACACCGCCTGGCGCTGGACGGCGGGGGCGTACTACTACCGGGGCAGCCTGGACGAGGTGCTGGAGAACCGGGTGCTCGTGGCCGGGGACGGCACGGTTGCCGTCGCACCGAACTTCGGCGACCGGACCCTGCAGGACGTCGAGAACCGGGCCCTCTTTGCCGGCATCGAGACCGACCTGCCCCGGTCGGTTGTCGCCGGCCTTGAGCTGCGCTATGCCCGGGACGAGGTGCAGGTGACCACCGTGCCCAATCCGGGCGCGAGCGGCGAGCGGCAGAGCTACCGGGGCACCTTCGACAGCGTCTCGCCCCGCCTGAGCGTGAGCTGGCAGGCGCGCGAGGCGCTGATGCCCTACCTCAGCATCGCCCGGGGCCAGTCTCCCGGCACTTTCAATCCCGACGTGCCCGACGACGCCAATGGCGAGCCCGACGAGAGCTACCGGGACGTGGACGAGGAAGTCGTGTGGAGCTACGAGGCGGGACTCAAGGGCAGGCTGCCGGAACTTCCCGCCCGCTATTCCCTGGCGGTCTACCACCTGGACGTGCGCGACCAGCAGGTCACGCGGATCATCGAGTTGCCTACCGGCGGTCCCGGGCTGATTCTCGGCAACGTGGGCCGGACGGCCGTCACCGGCATCGAGGCCGAGGGCACCGTCGAGCCGGTGCCGGGCCTCGCGCTGACGGCCACCTGGGCCTGGACCGATTCGGAAATCCGGGAGCAGCTCTCGGAGGAGCAGGCCGACCTGCGGGGCGGCAATGGCACGGTGGAGGCGCTGTCGACCCTGGGCAGCGTGGCCGGCAACCGGACGCCCCGGGTGCCCGAGCACATGGCCTCCCTGCAGGCGGAGGTCCGCCAGCCCCTGGACGCGGGGCTCGAATGGTTCGCCGGCGGCAGCCTGAGCTACGAGTCCTCCCGCTTCGCCCAGGAGGACAACCTCATCGAGACGGGTGACCGCACCCTGATCGGGCTTGAGGCAGGGGTCGCCTGGTCCGCGACCGAGCTGACGCTCTGGGTCGAGAACCTGACCGACGACGACACGCCGGTGGACGTGCAGCGCTTCCTGGACCGGCGGTCCGGCGCCCTGCCCGCCTGCGCCAGCTTCGTCACCGCCGGTACTGCCCCGCCCGGCACCGTGTGCACGGGCTCGTCCACCAGCCCGCGGGGCTTCGCCATCAGCCTCCCCCGCGGCCGGCAGGTCGGCGCGACCCTGCGGTACCGCTTCTAGGCGGAGCCTGCGTAATTCCCCCTATGCCCTGTCCGGCACGCCGGGCGGAAGATGGCCCCATTATGGTGCGCCCCGGCGCACCCTTTTGGACCCAGGATCGCGCCAGGAGGAGTTGCCATGCAGTTTTCCACCCCCCGCCTCCGCCAGACCGGGGCAGTCGTCGTCACCGCTGCCCTGCTCGCCACCAGCACCCTCCCGGCGGCTGATGAACCTCTGGAGCACAAGGCGGAGGTCGCCCAGGGCAGCGCCCGGCAGCTCGACATGGAGAAGGGCCGGGAGCTCTACCAGCAGCACTGCGCCGCCTGCCACCAGCCCGAGGGCCAGGGCCTGACCGGCGCCTTCCCGCCACTGGCGAACTCGGACTTCATCGCCAGGGACCCGGGTGCCGTGCTCGATGTCACGGTCAATGGCCGGCAGGGAAAGATGGTGGTCAACGGCGTCGAGTACAACAACGTGATGCCGGCAATGAGCTACCTCAGCGACAAGGACCTCGCCCGCATCATCACCTTCGTGCTCAACAGCTGGGGCAATCCTGGCGGCCAGGTGAGCCTCGCCCAGGTGAAGGAATTCCGCGCCAGCGCAGGCGTCGAGGCCAGGCAGGCGGCTGGCGAGCGGCACCCGGGCGCGGGCGAGGCCGAGCAGGCCTACCAGTCCCAGCCTTCCCAGGTCACGGGCGGCCAGCAGGCGGTGACGCCCGGTGCACCCGTCCTCAGCGAGGCGGAGTTCGCCCGGGCCCAGCAGGTCTACTTCGAGCGCTGCGCCGGCTGCCACGGCGTGCTGCGCAAGGGCGCCACGGGCAAGCCCCTCACCCCGGACATCACCATGGCCAAGGGTACCGACTACCTCAAGGCCCTGATCAAGTTCGGCTCGCCCGGCGGGATGCCCAACTGGGGCACCTCCGGCGACCTGACCGAGGCCGACATCGACGTCATGGCCCGCTTCCTCCAGCACGAGCCGCCCCAGCCGCCCGAGTGGGGCATGAAGGAGATGCGGGCATCCTGGAAGGTGCTGGTCCCGGTCGCTGACCGGCCAACCTCGCCCCAGAACGACGTGAACCTGGACAACGTCTTCGCCGTGACCCTCCGCGACTCCGGCGAGGTGGCGCTCATCGACGGCGACACCAAGCAGGTCGTGACCATCATCAAGACCGGCTACGCGGTCCACATCTCGCGGCTGTCCCACTCGGGCCGCTACGTCTACACCATCGGCCGGGACGGCAAGGTAGATCTCATCGATCTGTGGATGAAGGAGCCGAAGACAGTTGCAGAGATCCGCGTGGGCCTCGAGGCACGCTCGGTGGAGACCTCCAAGTACAAGGGCTACGAGGACAAGTACGCGATCGCGGGGTCGTACTGGCCACCCCAGTTCGTGCTCATGGACGGGGCCACGCTGGAGCCGCAGAAGATCGTCTCCACGCGGGGCATGACGGTGACCGACCAGGAGTACCACCCCGAGCCGCGGGTGGCGGCCATCGTTGCCTCCCACCAGCACCCGGAGTTCATCGTCAACGTGAAGGAGACGGGCCGGATCCTGCTGGTCGACTACAGCGACATCGAGAACCTCGGGATCACCACCATCGACGCGAAGGAGTTCCTCCACGATGGCGGCTGGGACTCGAGCCTGCGGTACTTCCTGACCGCCGCGAACAAGTCCAATACCGTCGTGGTCGTGGACTCGAAGGAGCGCAAGCTCGCCGCCAAGGTGCCGGTGGACGAGATCCCGCACCCGGGCCGCGGGGCCAACTTCGTCCACCCGGAGTACGGTCCGGTGTGGGTAACGAGCGCCCTCGGCAACGACAAGGTGACCCTGATCGGCACGGACCCGGAGAAGCACCCCGAGCACGCCTGGAAGGTCGTCAAGGTCCTGAAGGGCCAGGGTGGCGGGTCGCTGTTCGTGAAGACCCACCCGAAGTCCCGCAACCTGTGGGTGGATTCGCCGCTGAACCCGGAGGCGCCGATCAGCCAGTCGGTGGCGGTGTTCGACATCGGCAACCTGGACGCGGGCTACAAGGTCCTGCCCATCGCCGAGTGGGCGAAGCTGGGTCCCGGCCCGAAGAGGGTCGTGCACCCCGAGTACAACGCCACGGGTGACGAGGTGTGGTTCTCGGTGTGGAGTGGCCAGGAGGAAGAGTCCGCCATCGTCGTGGTGGACGACCGGACCCGGAAGCTCAAGAAGGTCATCAAGGGCCCGCGGATCGTCACGCCGACCGGCAAGTTCAACGTCCGCAATACCGTCGGCGATGTCTACTGAGGGCCGGCCGGGCGCCGCCGCACTGGTGGCCGCGCTCGTCGTGACCCTGCCCGGCCAGGCGGCCGAGAGCCTGACGGATGAGTTCGCCGCCGCCGTGGCGGGCAGCACGGTCCACCTGGGCTTCCGCTACCGCTTCGAGGCCGTGGACGACGACGCCTTCGCGAAGGACGCCTGGGCGAGCACCCTGCGCTCCCGCCTCACGGTCGCGCCGCAGCCGGTACGTGGCTTCGGGGTAGTGCTCGAGGTGGACGACGTCCGGCACGTGGGGGCCGACAACTTCAATGACACGCGCAACGGCGTCACCGACCGGCCGGGCGTCACCGACCCGAAGGGTACCGACCTCAACCAGGCCCTGCTGCGCTACACGGGGTTCGCGGGCACCGAGCTGGTGGTGGGCCGGCAACGCATCGAGCGCGCCAACCAGCGCTTCGTCGGTGGCGTGGGCTGGCGGCAGAACGAGCAGACCTTCGACGCCGCCGGCATCAGCCACAGGTTCAGCGACCGCCTGACCATGTCCTACGCCTGGGTGGGCCAGGTGAATCGCATCCAGGGTCCGGAAGAGGGCACGCCGCCCGCCGACCTGGACAGCAACACGCACCTGCTCGACGCCAGCTGGTCTGCCGGCCCGCTGGTGAACCTGTCGGCCTATGGCTACCTCATGGATTTCGACAACGCCGCCAGCCTGTCCAGCCAGACCTTTGGCCTCCGCGCCACCGGCGCCGCCGAGGTCAGCCCCGGCTGGAAGCTCGGTTACGCCATCGAGTACGCCCGGCAGGCCGACTACGGGGACAACCCAGTGGACTACGACGCGGGCTATTCCCTGGTCGAGCTGGGCGTCAGCACCGCGCGGGTTGGCGTCAAGGCCGGCTGGGAAGTGCTCGAGGGCGACACCGCCCCGGGCAGCGCCTTCCGGACCCCCCTCGCCACCCTGCACGCCTTCCAGGGCTGGGCGGACAAGTTCCTCACCACCCCGGACGCGGGCGTGGAGGACCTGTATCTCGCCATCACGGGCAAGGCCCTGGGCGCCGACCTGGTGCTGCGGGCCCACGACTTCAGCGCCCAGGCGGGCAGCGCCGACTGGGGCACCGAACTTGACTTCTCGGCCAATTGGCCGCTCGGCACGCACTACGCCGTGCTGCTGAAGGGCGCCACCTACGACGCCGACGACTTCTCGACCGACGCGAGCAAGTACTGGGTGATGCTCACCGCCACGTTCTGAGCGGCTTTCCGTGACGGGGCAACGCAGGCACCATGGCGGTACCTGCCACCCCGGAGTGCCGGCAATGTCTGACGGCTTCACCCGCGCGGGCTACGGCACCCGCACCATCGGCTGCGGCGAGCGACCGGCGATCCTCGTCGTGGACCTGCAGCACGGGTTCACCAACCCGGCCTTCCAGATGGGGCACTCGGCCCACGTGCAGCGGGCCGTGGTCAACACTGCAGCCCTGCTCGGTGCCGCGCGCTCCCGGGGCGTGCCCGTGGCCACCTGCAACGTGGCCTGGGGCAGCGTGAAGGACATGGGCTACTGGAAGATCGAGCCCCTGTACCAGGGGTGGTTCCACGGGGAGCCGGCCACGGTGATGGACGAGCGCATCCACGATCCCGCCTACGACTTCCACTTCACCAAGTCGGCGCCCTCCATGTTCTTCGGCACGCCACTCATGACTTTCCTCACCAAGGCCCGCGTCGATACCGTGTTCGTCACCGGGGTCGCCACCAGTGGCTGCGTGCGGGCGACGATCGTGGACGCCTTCTCCCACGGCTTCCGGGTGCTGGCCCCGGAGGCGTGCTGCGGCGACATGGAGGAAGGTCCCCACCGGGACAACCTGCGGGACGTGGGCCGGCGCTACGCCGACGTGATCACGCTGGCCGATGCGCTGGGGCACCTCGCCCGGCTGACCACCCGGGCCTGACTACTCGCGCCACTCCACCTCGTAGCCGAGCCCGAGCCGCATCAGCCGCTCGAGCAGCGCCTCGTAGTCCGTGCCGCCGTTGGCCGCCGCCGCCGCGAAATCCTCGTCCTTGCTGAGGTTCGGGTTGCAGTTGGCCTCCAGCAGGTAGGCACGGCCGTCCGGGCGCAGCCGGAAGTCCATGCGCGCATAGCCGGACAGGTGCAGTGCCCGGTAGATGCGCTTGCTGAAGCGGCTGAGCTGGTCCTCGACGGGCGCGGCGAGGCCCGCGGCCTTGCCGGTGCGGATGCCGTGCTTCTGCTGGTATTTGCGGTCCCACTTCACCTTGCGGGTGGCGATGCCGGCCATGGCCTCGGGCAGGGTGCCGAAGTCCATTTCCCAGACCGGGTAGGTGGTCAGCCGCTCGTTGCCGTCCACGGCCACGTACAGCTCCCGGCCCTCGATGTATTCCTCCACGAGCGCATCCGTCTTCACGTGGTCGTGGATGAAGTCGATGCGCTCCTTGAGGCGGGCCCGGTCCTCCACGATGGAGGCCTGGGAAATGCCGAGCGAGGCGTCCTCCGTGGCGGACTTCACGAACAGCGGGTAGGTGAGCTTCTTCGACAGCCGGTAGCGCCGGCCGCGCCGGAACAGGGCGAACTGGGGCGTGGGGATGCGGTGGTAGGACAGGATCTGCTTGGACAGCACCTTGTCCCGGGACAGCATCATGCCCCGCGGGTTGCAGCCGGTGTAGGGCTGCCGCATGAGCTCCAGGTAGGCGACGATGTGCTGGTCGTAGGTGACGATGCCCTGGAATTCCTGGAGCAGGTTGAAGGCCACGTCGGGCTGCCATTCGGTGATCCGAGTCCTGAGGTCGCCCAGGTTGTCGTACAGGCCGAGCACCTGCACCTCGTGGCCCGCCCCGCGCAGGCAGTTCATCACGTCGTATTCCGTGCGCCACTCGTCGATTTCCTGCTCGGAACGGCCCGCGATCGAGTCGGGCGGCACCAGGCTCTCGTGGGTGAGGATCAGCACGCGGAGTTTCTTCATAGGGCGTAGCGCTCCCTGCCACGGCGGACGAAGTCGAAGAGGATGCGCTCCAGCAGGCCGAAGACCTGGCGCTTGGTCAGCCGCAGCGGGCCCGTGACGCAGAGGTCCAGTTCCCGCGACCGGCGGATGACCATGCGCATGACGTGATGGATCAGGTAGGGGTGCAGCCGGGACCGGCGCACCAGCAGCCGGGTGAGCTCGGGCCGCACCTGGCGCAGGAAGGTGGCCGCGGCCGGGCGCCCCGGGTTCAGCACCTGGGGCCCGAACACGCGGCGCAGACGGACGTCGTAGCGCCCGGTCTCCGTGCGGTCGTCATCGCTGAGTTTCGCCGCGTAGTGCTCGCGCAGCGTGGTCCGGTTCGACTCGAGGGGCTCGACCCGGGTCCGGCGCCGGACCGGGGGCGCCGTGGTGCGTATGCCGGCCATGAGCTCGTCCACGTACCGCAGCTTCCGCAGGGCCAGCCAGTCCTGGTAATCCTGGCGCCAGGTGGAGTTCGGCGCCAGCCACACGGCGAAGGTCTCCGCGAAGTCCTCGGACGGATGGCTCTGGGCATACCAGTGGCCGAGGTGCATGACGTAGTTGCGGCTGGTGGTGCGGGGCGCATAGCGCACCGGGTAGGGCCGGGACGCGGGCCCGAAGACCTGCCGCCAGCGCTTGCGCAACCGGAGGCGGTAGGCGTTGTCCAGCGCATGACCGGTCTCGTGGCGCAGGATCCGCTGCAGCCAGCGGGCATTGCCGCCCTCCACCTCGTGCATCTGGCGCCGCTCCAGCGCGGCGAGCCGCGGGTGGGCCAGGTAGAAGGGAATCGCGAAGCCCGGCACGCCGTCGGGGCAGAACCACTCCACCGACAGCCAGACGTGGGGGCGGAACCGGAATCCGCGCCGGCCGAGCTCCTGGTCGAGCCGGTGCAGGGCGGGCTCGAGGCGGCTGCCGGCCAGGTCGAGTTCGAGGTCGCTGAAGCGCAGGTCCAGGAGCGCCTCGTCATCCAGCTTCGCCCACCAGGGCTCCGGGGCCATGCCTCGCCTTGCAGCGCCAGAATGAGGCATGGCCCCGTTTACCGGCTGTTGAACAGGGTGGTCACGAACTGGTCGGAGCGGATGAAGCTCTTGCCCCACTCCACGTCGAACTCCGCGAGGGGCTTCGCGGCGATCACCTGCTCCAGGGACTTGCCGCCGGCCTTCAGCGCCTGCACCCGGTCGCGGGCGGTGACGAGCATCGCGCGGAACGCCGCCACCCGGTCCCGCCGGGCCACCGGGCCGTGGCCGGGAATCACGAGCGTGTCCGGGCCGATGAGGGCGAGGATCCGGTCGAGGCCGGCGATCATGCCGCTGACGCTGCCCCCGCTCCCGAGGTCGATGAAGGGATAGCCGTAGAGCACGAACACGTCGCCGGCATGCAGGACGTCGGCCTTCTCGAAATGGAACAGCGCGTCGCCGTCGGTATGGGCGTCGGGGACGTGGATCACCCGGATGGTGTCGTCATTGAAGTGGAAGGTCATCCGGTCGCTGAAGGTGATCACCGGCAGCGCCTCGGCCGGCGAGGGTGGCACCCGGGCATTGAAGAAGGTGCTGAAGTACTCGACGCTCATCCGGGTGCGCACGTTGTCGTGGGCCACGATCACCACGCCGTCCCTGCCGAAGCTGGCGTTTCCGCCCGAGTGGTCGCCGTGCCAGTGGGTGTTCAGCACGTAGCGCACCGGCTGGTCGGTGAGCTTCGCGACGGCGGCCCGGATCTTCGGCACCATGGGGGCGAACTGGTCGTCAATGATGAAGGCGCCGTCACGGCCGACGGACACGCCGACATTGCCAGCCGCGGGCATGACGAGCACGTGGACGCTGCCGCGCACCGGGGAGCTGGTGAGCTCGCCGTCCTCCCGGGGCTCCTGGGCCTCCACCGCGCCAGTGAGAACGATTCCCGCCAGGAAAGCCACCATCGTTCGCATGTCATCACCTCCGGCCCGGAAGCAGGCGCCCCGGCAATTTATCGCGGGAGAACCCGCTCCTACAAAGCCCCAAAAAAGAAGGGCCGCATCGCTGCGGCCCTTCGTGAGACCGGGTGTCCCCAATCCCTTGTCTTGCGAGCCCTTCTTCGGGGGCGCGCTCGAGCCCGTGGGAGGCGTCGCTAGCGGCTAGCCCCCGGGAAGGAGTGGTCCAGCATCTGGTCCACCGTCAGGCCGAGACACGAGGGGTGGATGGACACCGCGAGAATCTCACTAGACATTGGATCACCTCCTTTGATCGGGCCTTGGGCCCACAGGGACGACGGCCCGAGTATCGACCGTCCCCCGGCAATTGCCAAGATGCGCCGCACACAAATCCGGGGGCTGGCGGGACTCCGTCACAGGTGTGCTAGGCTCGCTGCGGGGGTAAAAAAACAATGCTGCTCCAGTCTCCTCGCCGTGCCTGTGCCCGGGGTGCCGCCGCCGGTGCCCTGCTCGCCACGACCGTCCTGCCCGTGACGCCCGTTCCCGCCCAGGAGGTCCTGGAGGAGATCACCGTGACCGCCCGCAAGGTCGCGGAGAGCCTGCAGGACTCGCCCCTGTCGGTGGTGGTGCTGACCGGCGAGGCCATGGCGGACTCCGGCATCAGCCGGGTCGAGGAGCTGGTCTCCTACGTGCCGAACTTCGCCATGTCCGAGACGGGCATCGGCACCAACCTGTACGTGCGGGGCATCGGCTCCGGCATCAACCAGGGCTTCGAGCAGTCCGTCGGCATGTACGTGGACGGCATCTACTACGGCCGGGCCCAGCTCACCCGGGCCCCCTTCATGGACATGGCCCAGGCCGAGGCCCTGCGTGGCCCCCAGGCCATCCTGCTCGGCAACAACAGCATCGCCGGCGCCCTCAACTTCACCACCGCGAAGCCCACGGACTACTTCGAGGCCTCGGTGAGCGCCCTCTACGAGCCCGACCACGGCGAGCAGGAACTGAACGGCATGATCTCCGGCCCGCTCGGCAACCTGCTGGGGCTCGAATGGGGCGCCCGCTTCGCCGGCCGCTACCGGACCATGGATGGCTACATCGAGAACACCCTGCTCGACCGGGACGAGCCGGACCGGGAGGAGACCAGCGCCCGCGTCACCTTCGCCTTCGAGGGCGACGTAGTGGACGGCACCCTCAAGTACGAGAAGAACCAGTTCGACGTGAAAGGCCGGCAGATCGAGATCGTCCGGGCGGACCCCGCCACCACCCGCGGCACGAGCCAGACCGGCTTCAGCAACAACACCGGCAGCTCGGGATTCTGGCAGCCGGGCTTCACCTACCTGGAGTACCTGGACCAGTTCTTCGACGGGCCGCCCCCGGTGGACCCGAACACCTACGTGCTGGACAACCCCGGGCTCACGGAGGACACCCTCAACTTCGAGCGGCAGTCCAACGGGGACAAGAGCGACAACGACATCGATGCGGTCGTGGCCGCGGTCAACGTTGCGCTGGGTGAGCACACGCTCACCGGCACCTACGGCTTCCTGACCTACGACTACAACGAGGACTGCGACTGCGACTTCACCGGCGCCGCCCAGTTCCTGCTGAACTCCCAGGAGGACTACCGGCAAAACAGCCTGGAGCTGCGGCTCACCTCGCCCCAGGACGGCCGCCTCCGCTACCTGGGCGGCATCTATTACCAGGCGGACAAGCTGGAGTTCGGCGACCAGATCTTCCTGCCGACCGACAGCGGCGTGGTCCGGCTGGTGGGCTACGCGACCACCGGCAATCCCGAGGGCGCCTTCGAGTCCCTCGGCAACACCTCAGCCTTCCGGGACTTCGAGCAGAACACCTACAACAGCTCGGTCTTCGGCCAGTTGAGCTTCGACTTCACCGACCGCTGGCGGGGCAGCGCCGGCGTCCGGTACAGCCACATCGAGAAGGAAGCCACCCGCATCCTGCGGGAAGGCGACCTCGAGCGGAATCCGTTCAACCTGAACGACGCCAACGACTTCGACCGCCTGTCCACCGGTGCCGTGCTGTTCGCGTCCATCTTCGACGTGTCCTTCCACCAGCTCGCCGGCTCCCGCACGGAGGACAACGTGGCCTGGGAACTCACCACCGAGTTCGACCTCAACGACGACGTGCTGCTGTACGGCTCGATCAAGACGGGCTTCAAGGGCGGCGGCTTCGACGTGCGCTCGAACAGCGAGCCGGAGCCGGTGGGCAGCACGGGGGCGGGCACCCTCTACCCGGCGAACCTGGAGTCCCAGGTGAACTCGCTGGTACCGCCGGGCTCCTTCGAGTTCGAGGACGAGCAGGCGACGGCCTTCGAGGCCGGGTCCAAGATCTCCCTGCTGGGCGGCACGGCGGAGGTCAACGTCGCCGTGTTCTACACCGAGTTCGATGACCTGCAGGTCAGCATCTTCGACGGCACGCTGGGCTTCAACGTGGGCAACGCGGCGAAGGCGACGACCCAGGGCGTGGAGATCGACGGCCGCTGGGCCATCACCGACGACTGGTCCATGAACGGGTCCATCGGCTACCTGGACTTCGAGTTCGACGACTTCCAGAACGGCCAGTGCAACCAGGGCCAGACGCCCACGTCGCCGAACGGCTTCTGCGACTACACCGGCAAGACCAACCAGTACGTGGCCGACTGGTCCGGCAACATCGGCGTGAACTACGAGCACCCGCTGACCGAGAACCTGCTCTTCAGCGCCACGCTGGATACCCAGTTCACCACGGACTACAACCCCTCCCAGAACCTGGACCCGCGCATCGAGCAGGACGGCTACGCGATGTGGAATCTCCGCGTGGCCCTCGGCGACGCCGACGACCGCTGGGAGGTGGCCATCCTCGGCCGGAACCTGACCGACGAGGAGGTCGTGTCCTACGCGAACGACACGCCGCTGGCCTTCAGCCAGTTCGGCGCTCCCACCTGGTACGGGTTCGTCGAGCGTTCCCGCAGCGTGGCCGTGCAGGCCAGCTACCGGTTCGGGGAGTGAGGCCGTGCGCAAGAACAACCGGGGAAACCAGAAGATGAAGACCGGAATGCTGCCGCGGAGCGCGGCCCTGCTGACCCTGATCGCGGTGGCGCTGCCTGCCTTCGCGGAGCCCGTCGCGGTCGATACCACGAGTCCTGCCAACGGCTTCACGGACCTGTTCAGCGCCACGTTCGACGGCGCCCTGGTGCCGTGCGAGCCTTCGGACCCGGCCTGGTGCGCCTTCTTCAACGGCAAGCCCCAGGCGACCCGCAACATCGTGATCACGCCGACCCCGACCGGGGCCATCAACGCCGTGCCCCTCGGCATCACCCCGGTGCCGGTGGCCGGGTCCTACCTGGACCTCAGCCTCAACCCCGGCCGTACCCAGGTCACGATCAGCGGCGGCACCATCGCGGTGCCGGCCATCACCCTGACGATCCAGGGCGGCACCCCCAATTCCACCGTGGTCGCCGCCGGTGGTGCGGGCGTGGTCTTCAGCAGCGCGCCCCAGGTCGCCGCCCTGGATGCCAATGGCCGGGCCGAGTTCCTGGTCAACCTGTCCCCCGCCATCGCGGTGGACTTCAGCACCTTCAGCACCATCGTGGGCCCGCCCAACGGCAGCTGCTCGGGGCCCCTGTGCGCGATCATCCCGATCCTGACCCTGGACATGATCCGCTACCGGCTGGTGATCGACTACGACCCCACGTTCACCACCTTCACGGCGGATTTCATTGGCCAGACGGGCAACAACTCGCTCCTCTCCATCACGATGAACTCCGTGGTGCCACGGATCACCGTCACCGACAGCGTGGCCCCCGCCGATGACCGGCTGGTGCCCTTCGGTGACGTGACCGAGCTCACGTCGGCCAGCCGAACGGTGACCGTGACCAATTCCGGTGGCGCCACCCTGTCCGTGGGCGGCGTGGCCCTCGCCAACCCGCTGGCCCCGCCCTTCGCCCTGGCCACCGACAACTGCTCGGGAGAAGACCTGGCGCCGGCCGAGAACTGCACCTTCAACGTGTCGTTCAGCCCGGCGGTGGTCGGCAACTTCAGCGACACCCTCGACATCCCGTCGAACGCGGACGGCAACCCCAGCGTCACGGTGACGGTCACGGGAAATGGCGTCGCGCTGCCCGTGCCCGCCATCACGGTGACGGATTCGGTAGCGCCGGCCTCCGACCAGGCCCTGCCCTTCGGCAACGTCAGCATCGGCACGGCGTCGGACCAGACCGTGACGATCACCAACGAGGGCAACGCCGACCTGGAGGTGGGGACACTGGGCGGGCTCGTGGCGCCCTTCGAGCTGGTCAGCGACAACTGTTCCGGACAGACGGTGGCGCCGGCGGCCAGCTGCACCGCGGGCGTCCGGTTCGAGCCCACGGTGACCGGCGCCGCGACGGACAGCCTGGAAATCCCGTCCAACGACGCGGCGAACCCCCTGGTCACGGTCGCGCTGAGCGGCACGGGCCTCTCGCTCGCCACCCCCGACATCCAGGTCACCGACAACACCCTGCCGGAAGACGACCTGCTGGTGCCCTTCGGCAATGTCACCGAGGGCACCTTCCGCGACCGGACCATCACGGTCCGGAACACGGGCGGCCTGGACCTGCTGGTCGGCGCCATCGCGGTCAGCAACCCCCTGGCGGCGCCGTTCACGGTGGAAGACGACGCCTGCTCGAACCAGACCCTCGCCCCCGGCGGCAGCTGCATCGTCGCCGTCCGCTACTCACCGGCCGCCACCGGCGCCGGCAGCGACAGCCTGGACATCCCCTCCAACGACCCGGACGAGCCGTCCGTCACCGTGAACCTCACGGGCACGGGCATCGTGCTCGGCGAGGGCGGCGTGGAGACGCCGAAGGCGGACGGCGCCGACAGCGGCTTCATGGCGATCGACCCCGCGACCCTCGCGCTGCTCGGCGTCGCGGGCCTCTGGGGCTGGAGGCGCCGCCGCGCCCGGTAATTGGGGACATGCCTCATATTTGCGGTGCAAATTGAGGCATGTCCCCAGCTTGACCGACTCGACATAATTACCAAGTGGGCAGGACGGACGGGGGGCGGAGCGGTAGAATCCGTGCCAACAACCGCGAGCATTCCCGCCATGAAAGCGGACTACGCTCTCGAGCAGCTCGAAGCTTCGAAATTCCGTGTCACCGTCTCCCCCGCGACCAGCCCGCTCGACCGGCTGGTCGGCCTCGTGCTGCCCGTCAAGGGCAGTGATGATCCGGCCGGAGGCACGTTCGTGGTATCCCCGGCAGGCATCGAGACCGGCACCGGCACGGTGATCGCCGCCAGGGACATCCACCGCATCGTCCTCCGCAACAGCGCGGCCCACGTGCGGCCCGTGACCACGAAGACCGATCCGGCGGAAGTCGCGGCGACCGACCGCTCCATCAGCCGCCGGGCGCGCCGCGCCTGGAAGGTCTGGGTGGAGGCCGGGCGCCGCTCGACGACGCTCGCCGCGGGCCTCGACCAGACCACCGCCTTCGCCGTGCTGACCGAGGTCTCCCGCATCATGGGCACGCCGATCGGCTGAGTGCGCCCCTAGGCCGGCGGGAACACCCGCCGGTAACCGCCGATCTCCCCGTCCAGGATGATGTCCTCCGGCCTCACCGGCTTCGCCAGCGCGAGGCCGGCGAGGGTCCGGCACCGGGACAGCGCCACGTAGACCTGGCCATGGCTGAAGGCCCCCCGGCCCAGGTCGATGTACACCCGGTCGAAGGTCTGGCCCTGGCTCTTGTGGATCGTGATGGCCCAGCCCAGCCGTAGCGGCAGCTGCCGGTACGCGCCGACCTGCTCCCGGGTGATCTGCTTCGTGCCCCGGTCGTACTGGTAGGCCAGGTTCTCCCAGGCGGTGCGCTTCACCGGGTATTCCTGCCCGGTGCCGTCCTCGAGCCGCACCGTGGGACCCTCGTCACCGAGGCCCGTGACCGTGCCCCAGGAACCGTTGATCCAGCGCCCCTCGGCGTCGTTCCGGAGGAACATCACCCGCGCGCCGACCTTGAGGGTCAGGGCCGGCTCCGTCGGGAAGGCGCCCGGGTCGAAGCGGCCCGTGACCTCGGCCGCATAGAGCTTCGCCGGGCCCGGCAGGGCCGCGAGCCGCCGGGAGTTCTCCCGCCAGGCCGCATCATTGGTGGCCGTCAGCACCACGTGGCTGTCCGGGTCCGGCAGCCCGCCCCGGGGCACCACCCGGGCGTTCAGCGCCTCGAGCACCTCCTCGCCCGGCTCCCCGTCCCGGATGTGCTGCAGGATGCGGCGGAACCCGGCGTCGTCCCGCTGCCGGTAGATGGTGCCGAGTTCGACGGACCGGCCACCCGTCTCCCGCCAGACCAGGGCCTGGAAGAAGTAGGGCCCGCCGTAGGTCTCGTCGAAATATTCCTTGAGCTCGGCCTCGCGAACCACGGGGGGCAACTGCCACAGGTCGCCGAACATCGCGAGCTGCACGCCGCCGAAGGGCTCGTCCCGGCGCCGGTTGAGGCGCAGCACCTGGTCGATGCCGTCCATGAGGTCGGCCCGCACCATCGAGACCTCGTCGATGACGAGGAGGTCCAGGGCCTTCATCACCTGGGTGTGGCGCAGGGCCTTGAGCTCCCGGGTATCCACGAAGCGCGGCGGCAGCCGGAAGAACGAGTGGATCGTCTGCCCGCCCACGCTGATGGCCGCGAGTCCCGTGGGCGCGACCACCGCCACGTTGCGGTCGGTCGTGTCCCGGAGGAGATGCAGCAGGGTGGTCTTGCCCGTGCCTGCCCGGCCCGTGACGAACACGTGCTCGTCGCCCTTCGCGATGAGCCCGAGGGCACGGTCGAAGGCGGGGTCGGGTTCGAGGCCGGGGCGGTGGGCGGGAATCGCGACTGGCATCAGCTCATCTTCTCGCATCTCTGGCGGGTTGGAGCCCCATCGGCCGCAACAGCCACTCTTCCTTGAGGAAATCCCTGTTTTCGCGACTGGCGTCACGCGGGGCCAAAGGCGTACCGTCGCCCGCCCTGGCCGGAGCTTGACACTCTTCGCTCTTAAGCGAATCATGGCGATGGACATCCTGATCTACCGAACCTCCTCCGGGCGAGTGCCTTTCAAGGAATGGCTCGACGGGCTGGGCGACCTTGCCGGCCGCACGGCGATCCAGCGGCGGCTCGTGCGGGCCGCGGGGGGCAATCTTGGTGATCATCAGGCATGCAGGGGCGGCATCTGGGAACTTCGCGTCGACCAGGGACCCGGTTACCGCGTGTACTTCGGCAGAGCCGGCAACGCGGTGATCGTGCTGCTGGCTGGCGGTACCAAGGCCAGCCAGAATCGCGACATTGAGCGAGCGATTCACGCCTGGCGAGACTACAGGAATCACTGGTCATGAGCCCCCGGGCAAGAGCAATACCCCCCCACATCACTTTCGAGGAGGCTGCCGCGGACAGCTTCCGGCGTGATCCAGCCTTTGCCGCCGCCTACCTGGAGTCGGTTCTGGAGGACGGCGACCAGCAGGAGCTGCTGGTCGCCCTCAAGCAACTTTCCAGGGCCTTCGGTGGCGTGAGCGGGGTCGCCCGTTCGGCGGGGCTAAACGTCACATCGCTCTATCGCACCTTGGCGGCTGGCGGCAATCCCGAGTTGCGGAGCCTGGTGGCTGTGCTCCGGGCCATGGGGCTTCGGCTGTCCGTCCAGCCTCTCGGACCGGTTCGGCGACGGACTCCACGCCGCGGTCACGGGCAAGGCCCTACCCGCCGTTCAAGGGGTTAATCTTCGGCGAGTCCCCTGGTCCGGAGATCCTCCATGCCCGCGAAGAAGCACCCAGCACTCTCCCGCCGCGACCTGCTGTCTGCCGGCACCGGCCTCGCCGCCCTGGGTGCCGCAGGGCCTGCCACCGCGGCACCCACCTCGCGGCTCGACCCCGATGAAAGCCGCTTCCGCATGACCCACACGTCGGTCATGACGATCCCGAAGGACCCGCGGCTCGACCTGGACGACCCGGAGACCAACTTCCGGGCCATGCTGAAGCTCCGGGCGGACCTGGCGGAAAAGGACTGCCTCTTCGCCTTCCCGGGCGTGGCCTGGGCGATGGTGCCCCAGGAGCGCAACTACCGCTGCTTCAGGACCTTCGGCATCGGCGCGTCCCGCATCGAGGAGGTGCCCGAGGGCTGGCGTATCTACAGCCGGGAGGTCCTCTATTACCTGGACCCGGACACGGGCGCGATCCTCGAGACCTGGAAGAACCCGTTCCTCGGCGGGCGCGAGGTCGAGGTGGTGCACATCGCGAACGACCCGGTGAACGGCGTCTTTGCCCGGCAGGGCAACCCGGTGCTGGCCCCGCCCTACCCCTACGTGTCCGCCGGCGACGACGTGGTGTTCCAGTGGAACTTCTTCATCTTCAAGCCCGCCGAGCTCACCCGCTCCGAGTACCCGCTCTATTCCAGCGGGGACAAGGACCAGCACGCGGAGCTCTGGGGCATCAAGGGCCGCAAGAGCGAGATCCTGGACCCGGCCGTGACGTCGGCCTCCTGCGTCATGTCCTGGAGCCGGGTCGCCGGCTGGCTGCCCTTCATGGAGATGGGCGCGAGCCCGGGCACGATGGTGTTCCACAGCCACAGCATGAAGCTCATGAACGGCGTGGACGACCTGCCCCGCTACATCCTGGACTACACGGCGAAGAACTACCCGAAGTACCTGGAAGCGCCGAAGGAGTGGCTGGGGCCGGTGATGACCTCGAGCTTCGGCGAGTTCAAGAAGCGCATCGACGCGAAGAAGAAGCAGTAGGAGCGCCTTCAGGCGCGAACGCTCGCGCCGGTCGGCGCTCCTACTCCTCGTTCCACTCGATGGCGGCATCGGCCGCGCGCAGCGCCGATTCCGCCACGATTTCCCGGCGCACTTCGGCGGCGGCGGCCCAGCCGAGCGCGGTGTCGAGCAGCAGCGCGGGCCGGGTGGCGTGGAGCGCGGCGAGGAACAGCAGCCTGACCCCGGCGAGGCGCTCGCCGAGCCCGACCAGGTAGCCTTCGCCCACCTGGCCCAGGAGTTTCACGTAGGCGGGGAAGAGCTGGCGAAGTCCGGTGCCGTCGAGCGCCCGGCGCAGGACCCGGTCCCGCACCAGGGCCGGCTGCAGTTGATCCGCGTCCTCGAAGAACCGGCCGGCGGTCTCGAGCCGTCCGACCTGGTCGTCGAGCTTCCAGGACCAGATGTAGGCGGGCAGCGGGTAGGCAAGACCCCGGGCAGCGAGGGCCCCATAGGCCCGGTCGAAGGCTTCCATCCGGTCCGGGTCCAGCTCCTCCGGCGCGCGGATCTCGACCCCGGCCTCGTACCAGTCGGCCGCCCAGTCGTGCTGGTAGCAATACAGCTCCTCCGCGGCCCGCTCCTTCAGGAAGCGCTCGGCGGACGCCCGGGTAAAGACGCCCCGGGGGCTGCCGTAGCGGGCGAGCGCGAGCTGCTGGGCGGGCGTCGCGGGCAGCCGGGACTCCAGGGCGATGATGAGCCGCCGGGCCTGATACCGGCCGAGCCGCCGGGGGATGTCCGCGCCCAGCCAGCGCAGCCGGTCGAGCTGGGCGGGCGTGGCAGGCTCCGTCAGCAGCGGGTAGGGCTCCGCGTCGCGACCGGCGCGAGCAGCCCGAAGCAGCAGCACGGTGGCCCAGAGGGCGAGAAGCAGGTAGAGGAAGTCGTCGACTCCGGTCATTCGTGGATAATGCCCGGAACCCGGGAGCTCGTCATGCCGCGATTCTTGCCCGCCCTCCTGCTGGCCCTGGCCTCGGCCACGGCCGCTCCAGGCCATGCCGAGGAGGGCGTGGAGCCGATCTTCGCCGCAGCCCGCAGCTACACGGCCTATGTCCGGACCCGCATCGCCCTGCCCTTCATCGAGGACGAGCCGGGGGCCGCCATCGGCGCGGCCTTCCTGGTGGACCGGGAGCGGGGCTGGCTGCTCACCAACGCCCACGTGACCGGCCGCTCGCCCGCGGCCATCGAAGTGGCCTTCATCGACGGTCGGGCGCGCCAGGCGCGGCCGGTGTACATCGACCCCTACCTGGACGTGGCCGTGCTCGAGGTGACCAACCGCACCGGGCTCCCCGCGAAGGCCGCCACCATGGACTGCGGGCCGATCCCGGGCGTGGGCCACCCGGTCGGCGCCTTCGGCCACCCGGAAGACCTGCGCTTCACCGGCACCCGGGGCATCATCTCGGGCTTCACCGCCCGCTTCGGCGAGGACCGGCTGCAGACCGACGCGCCGATCAACCCGGGCAACTCGGGCGGCCCGCTGATCAGCCTGGTCACGGGCAAGGTGGTGGGCATCAACACCGACCAGCTGGCCACCGACAAGGCCCAGAACGCCAACTTCGCGGTGCTGGCCCGCCAGGCCTGCCACATCATCGAGCTCCTGCGCGCGGGCCGGGACCCGACCCCGCCGGACCTGGGCGTGACCTACTTCGTGGAGAACGACGAGCCCACCCTCACCGTCGCCCGGCTGACCCCGGCGGCCGCGGGCACCGGCCTCGCCCGCTACGACCGGATCACCGCCGTGGACGGCGCGCCGCTGGACTGGTCCACCGAGGGCGCGCTGCTCGACCGGCTGCGCGGCGCGGGGCCGGGCACGGCATTGTCCGTCGACCGGAACGGCCAGCCGCTGACCCTGAAGCCCCGGCTGACCCCGGCCCTCGCGCCCATGCGCCGCGAGGGCCTGTATGTGGCGGGCGCCCTGCTCGCCCCCACCACCATCCGCCACCTCAATTTCACCGACGTGCAGCCCGCGCTCATGGTGCACTCGGTGGAGGACGGCAGCCCGGCGAACTCGGCGGGCCTGCAGCTCTACGACCTCCTGGTCGCCGTGAACGGCGCCCCCATCGGCAGCCTCGCGGACCTCACGGCGGCCCTGAAGGACGTCCCGGACGACCAGCTGACCACCCTCGAGGTGCTGCGCCTCGTGGACCGGGAGGACCGCTTCCTGGACAGCGCGCTGGCGCGCATCGTGGTGGACGAGGTGGAACCGGTCGGCTTCGGGCAATAGCAACGGCTCGTAGGAGCGCCTTCAGGCGCGACGCATCGAACCATGGGC
>CALGMY010000266.1 GCA_937958785.1 uncultured Gammaproteobacteria bacterium
CGCGGCGGGCGCACTGGATTTCCACGTCGCGCTGAAACTCGTCCGCCGGCGCGGCGAGCTGATGGGCGAGCATGGCGAGGGCGGCATGCTCGCGCTCACGCTCGACGCGGACACCGCCCGCCCGATCGCCGACCGCCACTTCTGCCAGATCGCGAGCATGAACCTGCCTGACCAGACGGTGGTGGGCGGCAGCGACGCGGACCTGGACGCGCTGGCCGCCGACCTCGCCGTGAAGATGCCCCGGAAGAGGGCCATCCGCCTCGCCACGGAAGGGGCCTTCCACACCTATTTCATGGTGACCGCGGCCCGGCTCTTCCGCGCGGACCTGGACGGGGCGGCGTTCACCGTCCCCGGTGTCGGCGTGCTGTCCAACTACACGGGTGGCGTGCACGAGGCCGATCCCGCCTCGATCCGGACCCGGCTGTTCTTCCAGCTGTTCAATCCGGTCAACTGGGTCGCCTGCCTCAATACGGCGATCGCTGCGGGGGTCACCACCTTCGTCGAGTTCGGCGGCGGCCTCGGGGCGGAGGAGGGGCCTTCCGCAAAGCGGCCAAACCTGGAGGGGATCATCCGCAAGACCGTGAAGGTGACCGGCGTCGAGGCCCGCCACGTGGCGGCCATCAACAGCGAGACCCTGCGCGCAGCGGCCGCCACCTTCACCGGCTAGACTGCCGGTCCATGGATATCCTTCTCCAGCTGGTGGATTTCGTCCTGCACCTGCCCGTGCACCTGGACGAGCTGGTCACGAACTACGGCACCTGGATCTACGTGATCCTGTTCCTCATCGTCTTCTGCGAGACGGGCCTCGTGGTGATGCCGCTCCTGCCAGGCGACTCGCTGCTGTTCGCGGCCGGGGCCCTGGCGGCCGCGGGGCGGCTCGATCCGGTCCTCCTCTGCGTCCTGCTCATCATTGCCGCCATCCTCGGCAACGCCGTCAACTACTGGGTCGGGCGCCTGGCGGGCACGGAACTGCAGCGCCGCTTCCCGGGCCTGATCCGCCAGCAGTACCTGGACAAGACCCACGCCTACTTCGAGCGCTACGGGGGCAAGACGATCGTCATCGCCCGGTTCGTGCCGATCGTCCGCACCGTGGCGCCCTTCGCCGCGGGCATCGGCCGGATGTCGCACCTGCGCTACCAGGGCTACAACGTGGCCGGCAGCATGCTCTGGGTGCTGCTCCTCGTGCCTGCCGGCTACTTCTTTGCCAACGTGCCGCTGGTCCGGGACAATTTCTCGGCGGTGGTCGTCGCGATTATCCTGCTGTCGATCATGCCCGCCGTCGTCGAGTTCCTGCGGGCCCGGCGGGCAGGCCCGCCTGAGCATTCCCGCTAGGAGCACGGCATGCGCAACGTCTGGAAATCAATGGCTCTCCTGGTCCTCGTGCTCTCGCTGGGCGTCGCCCGGGGGGAGGCGCCGGCGGCGGCCCCGGTCATCAAGGTCTGGAAGACGCCGAGCTGCGGCTGCTGCGGCAAGTGGGTCACCCACATGCAGCGGGCAGGATTCCGGCTCGAGGTTGCCGACGTGCCGGACGTGGATCCGGTGAAGGCCGCCAACGGCCTGCCACTGCGCCTTGCGTCCTGCCACACGGCGCTGGTCGACGGCTACGTGATCGAGGGCCACGTGCCCGCCAGCGAGGTGCGTCGGCTGCTGAAGGAGCGGCCGGGAATCCTCGGGCTGGCCGCCCCGGGCATGCCAGCCGGCTCGCCGGGCATGGACATCCCGGATTCGCCCCCCTTCGACGTGCTCGCCGTGGGCCGGGATGGCGCCACGCGGGTCTGGTCGACCCATCGCGGACCCTGACGCCTAGGGGAGGCCGTCCTCCACGTCGCGGCGGGAGAGCCGGGCGTGGAAGTCCACGATCTCCGCGGAAGGCTCCGCCGCGAGTCCCGCGTCGCCGAGCCGCAGGATGTCCCGGTCCGTGAGCGGCGTGTTCACCCGCATCTCGAGCCAGCTGGTGAGCGGCAGCCAGCTCACCAGGTCCTTCTTCGTCCGGGACGGGTGCATCTCGTGGATGCTCGAGCCCTCGTCGGCCGCGTGCACGTAGTTCTGGCTGTCGCGCAGGGCACCCACGATGGGGATCTGGAGGCGGTCCAGGAACGCCATGAGCTTGCGGAAACCCAGGGTGTTCTCCCGGACCCGGTTCGCGACGACGCCGAGCCGCCCCATGCGCCGGCTCACCTTGGCGACCAGCAGCAGGTCCGCGACGAGACGCGAGGCCGCGTGGATGTCGATGGCCGAGGGCAGCACCGGGACCAGGATGGCATGGGCGCCGGGGGTGAACTCCGTCAGCTGGGCCGTGGTCATGGCCGCCGGTGTGTCCACGACGAGGTAACGGATCTCCTGGGGGATGCGCAGCTGGAAGCTGCGCGTGACGTTCATCTTCTTCTCGTAGGCTGCCACACCGTAGATCGGGTGCAGGGTCGGCTGGCGCTTCTTCAGCCAGCGGATGCTGGACCCCTGGGGGTCGAAGTCCATCAGGGCGGTCGGCCGGCCGAGCGAGGCAAAGTAGCCCGCCAGGTTCATCGCCAGCGTCGTCTTCCCGGATCCCCCCTTGGGATTCAGGATCAGGATCTTGCGCAGCTCCGGGTGCCCCGGGATGTTCAGCGTCATGGTGCTCAGGCGGCAGCCTGCTGCCGCTCCGCCAGGTGGGCCGCCACCGCCCGGATCGTGGACTTGGCGAAGAGGTCCTCCACGTCGAGCTGGCCCGGGAACTGCTCGTCGATACGCTCGTGGATCTGGGCCAGGGCAAGCGAACTCACGCCGAGCTCGAAGAAATCGTCGTCCAGGCCGACCATCCGGTCGGTGATCACCGAGGCACAGATGCGCCGGATAGCCGCCTCCAGCTCCGAGGCGTCGGCGGATCCCCCGCCGGCCGGCCGTGCCGACAGCGCGGCGATCTCGCCGAGAACCCCGTCGAATTCACCGGCCACGTAGGCCTGGGCGAGCTGGCCCCGCTGCAGCTTGCCGCTGGTGGTCTTCGGCAGGTTGCGCACGGGGACCACGTGGGCCACGTTGAGGCCCGTGTGCTCGGTGAGTTGCCGGCGTACCTGGCTGGCGAGGGGCAGGAAATCGGCGACCGCGCCCCGGTGCAGCAGGAAGACCAGCAGTTCCTCCTCGTCGCCGCCGGCCGGGCGCGCGCCAGCGACCGCGATCTTGCCGAGCTCGACCCCGGCGTGTTGCTCGGCGATCGTCTCCAGGTCGTGCGGGTAGTAGTTCTGGCCGTTGACGAAGATGATCTCCTTCTGCCGGCCGGTGACGACCAGCTCGCCCCCCGGCGCGGTGAGGAAGCCGAGGTCACCCGTGCGCAGCCAGCCGTCGGCCGTGAACGGCTGCTGGTCCGGCGGCAGCCCGGCATAGCCAGCGGTGACGTTGCCGCCGCGGATCTGCACGTGGCCCACGCTCCCGGGCGGCAGCGGCTGGTCCGCGTCGTCGGTGATCCGCAGGGCGCAGTCGCGGATGGGCGGCCCCTCCACCATGAGCTCCAGGACCCCGGGCCGACCCGGGTCACGGGCCACCGGCACCTGGCCCACGCCGAGTGACCCGCGCTCCACGGCCACGGTCCGGAATTCGCAACCCGGCTCGGGCAGTGTCACCGCGAGGCTCGCTTCAGCGAGGCCATAGACCGGGTACATGGCCGTGGCGGGCAGTCCGAAGGGCGCCATGGTCTGCTGGAAGCGCCGGCACAGGGCTACCGAGATGGGCTCTGCGCCATTGAAGAGCAGGCGCACCCGGGACAGGTCGAGGCCGTCCAGGCCTTTCGACTCGAACATCTTGAGGAAGTGCTTGTAGCCGAAGTTCGGCGAGCTGAGCAGCGTGGCACCGATGCGGCTCGCCTCCTCGAGCCACAGCAGGGGACGGCGGCTGAACAGCCGGGTGTCCATGATGGTGTGCTCGATGCCGGCGGCCAGCATGCACAGGTGGAAGCCGATGAGCCCCATGTCGTGGGTGAGGGGCATCCAGCTCAGGGAGACGTCCCGGTCGGTGAACCGGCCGCGCTCGATGATCGCCCCAATGTTGGTCAGCAGGTTGCCGTGGGTGAGGACCACGCCCTTCGGCGTGCTCGTGGAGCCGGACGAGAACTGGATGAAGGCCACGTCGCTGGCGGTTACAGCCTGCAACTGCCCGGGCCGGGAGACGTCGGTGACCCGCTCGACCACCAGCGAACGCCGCGCCAGGGCCTCCACCGGGCCGGCGAGGCCCGCCTGCGCGGCGTAGTCGCGCAGGCGGGCCAGCTGTGCATCCTCCGTGTAGACGAGCGGCGTCCCCAGCTGGCCGAAGACCCTGAGCAGCTTCTGCCGGTGGTCATCACTGATGCCTACGGCGACCGGCACGGGCACGAGGCCGCCCAGCAGGCAGGCCCAGAAGCCGTCCAGGAACTGCTCGTTGCTCGAGGTGTGCAGGATCACCCGGTCGCCCGGCCGGGCGCCGAAGGCCTGCAGGTGGTGGAGCACGCCGAGCGCGTTGGCCTCGAGTTCGCCGAAGCTCACGGACCGCCGGTCATCCTGGCCGTCCAGGTAGTGGATGCGGCGGTCGTCGTTGCGCCGGGCCGCAAGCAGGGCGACCAGGGTCGCGGGCAGGGTGCTGCTCATGGGGTCAGAGGGTACTACGGCGGCGCTCGAGCGCCAGGTGGATGCTGGCCCGGGAGCGCAGGTTCACCGCGGGCTCGAGTTCCGGCGGGGCGGTGCCTGTCCTCCCCCGCAGCGCGAAACGGGGGGCGAGCAGCGCCAGGTGCATCTGCATCTCGACGAAGGAGAAGTACTCGCCGATGCACCGGCGG
>CALGMY010000267.1 GCA_937958785.1 uncultured Gammaproteobacteria bacterium
GAGCGTACTCGCGACCGCGGGGAATTCCCCTCGCGCCGGTCGGCGCTCCTACGGGCCAACACCGAGGACGACATCGCGGCGCTGTTCGAACTGCGCGGCCCAGACTTCCACCGGCTGGCCGCCCACGCGAACGACCTGCGGCGCGAGCAATGCGGCGACACGGTCACCTACGTGGTCAACCGCAACATCAACTACACGAACCTCTGCGCCTACCAGTGCACCTTCTGCGCCTTCTCCAAGGGCAAGACCGACGAGGACCTGCGGGGCAAGCCCTACGTGCTGGACATGGCCGAGGTTGGCCGGCGCACCGAGGAGGCCTGGCGTCGCGGCGCGACGGAGGTCTGCCTGCAGGGCGGAATACACCCGGCCTTCACGGGCCAGACCTACCTGGACGTGCTCCACGCGGTGAAGGAGGCGGCGCCGGACATCCACGTGCACGCCTTCTCGCCGCTGGAGGTGACGCAGGGGGCGAAGACGCTCGGGATCAGCCTCGAGAGCTTCCTGAAGCGCCTCAAGGCCGCGGGCCTCGGCACCCTGCCCGGCACCGCCGCCGAGATCCTGGACGACGACATCCGCCGACTCATCTGCCCGGACAAGGTGACCACGGCGGAGTGGCTCGACGTGATGCGCACCGCCCACCGGCTCGGGCTGCGCAGCACCTCCACCATCATGTTCGGCCACCTGGAGACGCCCCGGCACTGGGCCCGGCACCTGCTCGCCATCCGCAGCCTGCAGCAGGAAACCGGCGGCTTCACCGAATTCGTGCCCCTGCCCTTCGTGCACATGGAGGCCCCCATGTACCGGCGGGGCCTCGCCCGGCCCGGCCCGACCTGGCGCGAGGTGGTGCTGATGCACGCGATCGCCCGGATCGTGCTCGGCCCCGTGCTGAAGAACATCCAGGTGAGCTGGGTGAAGCTCGGCACCGAGGGCGCGGCGCGCATCCTGAACGCCGGCGCCAACGACCTGGGCGGCACGCTGATGAACGAAAGCATCTCCCGGGCCGCCGGCGCGAGCTTCGGCCAGGAGCTGGAGCCGGAGAAGATGGACGCCCTCATCGAGGGCATCGGCCGCCGCCCCGAGCAGCGCACCACGCTCTACGGCACGCCGCCGGAGGCCCGCATCGAGCAGAGCTACCAGGCCGTGCCGCTGGAGGCGCTGCAGTTCCAGTCGGCGCGGGACTACCGGGCCGGCCGGTAGGACTGGGCGGCCATCAGGCCGCTACCTGTTCAAAGGTCACCTGGGGGGCACCCGCCCGGCGCGACGCGTGCTCGATGGTCATGGCGCAGATTTCGCCATGCTCATCGACATCCAGGATGGTGTCCTCGTCGAGATCCCGGGTCTCTGCGACCGCCGCACTCCTGAACTCGATGTGCAGTGTGTCGGTATCCTTGAAGTAGCGGATCTTCATGGGACGAACCTTCGATCGAAGAATGCGTTGTGCACTGTCTCCCGGTCCGGCAGCAGGACCACGCGGAGAACCCTGCCACCCGCCTCGGGGACTCGCGTCCACAAGCGGATGCGCCCATCGGCTTGGAGGCTCTCGCGAATCGGTGCCTCCATGGCCCTCATGAGCCATTCATCCCGGATCATACCCCGGTCGGGTCGGCGCCGGATCGCGTCGAAGTAGCGGGTCGTCTTCACGAGGCGACCCTAAGCCGGACACTCCAGCCTGGCGACCCCGGAACCCGCTCAGTTCAGGGACTTTCTCCGGTTGACGGCCCAGGATCCTCTCAGCTGGACACCCGCCGTCGCAGCAAGGCGATACCCGCCAGCGCCGACCCGAACAGCCAGGCCGCCGCCGGCACGGGTATCACCGTGCTGATGGGCGCACTGGCAATGGTCACGGCGTTGAAGGCGAGACCCGAGTCGTAGTGCATGTCACTCCAGTTGGTGACGCCGAACTCGACCAGGTAGGTGCCGGAGGCCACCACCGAGTAGTCCGCCTGCACCCACCCCGTGTAGCCGCAGCCGGCGCTGAAGCAGTTGCCGCTGCTGCCGGCTCCCAGCGGCCCCCACAGGGGCGCGCCGCCGATGATGGGCACGCTGCCCGGTGTCAGCGTGGCGGCGGGCGCCGGCATGCCGAAGCCCGGGATGATCGAGCCGCTGCCCTTGGTGCGGGCGGTGAACAGCAGCGCCACCTCGTTCAGCCCCGGGTCCAGCAGCCGCGCCCAGGCGTAGTCGGCAAAGCCGGCGCCGTCGGACGTCACGTAGTTGAAGAAGAACTGCAGGTTGTCGCCGGCGCTCGCCGAGAACGCGTCGGTGCGCAGGATCGAGCCGTTGGTGTTGCCGATGCCACCATTGATGCCGGGCACGATGTAGGGCAGCCCGCCGCCCAGCACACCGCCGAAGGTGGATACCCAGGTGTAGGTCGGCCCGCCCACGGGCGGCGCCGTGACCACCCCGTTAGGCCCGAGCGTACCGGCGCTGCCGATGACCGTGACGGCCCCGGCGTTGGTCATGAAACCGAGCGAAAGCGCGGCCAGGATGGCCGCAGGCGCATGGCGTGACATCGTGATTCCCCCACGTCTGTTGTTCTGGGTCCCAGTATAGGCCGGGGCGCGGCGCTGCAGCGTTGATGGCAGGGGACGTGCGGTTTGCTGCACAAACAGCTGATTTATCGGATTTTCCAGGCAAAGACGTGAGATTTCAGACTCGCCGGATGGCGGTTCTTACCTCCCAATGTCGCCATGCCGACCGCCGCGCGTTACGGACCCTACCGCCTGTTCTTCTATTCGTCGGATCGGGACGAGCCGGCCCACGTGCACGTGGAACGTGACGCCGCGGTGGCCAAGTTCTGGCTTGCGGGGGCAGAGACTGCCTGGAGCCGGGGTTTCCCGCCCGCGGAGTTGCGCCGCATCCGCAGTATCATCCTGCGCAACCGAACCACGCTCCTGGAGAAGTGGCATGGGCACTTCCGCGGATAAGGTCGCGCCGCCCGGCGCCGTTCGAGTCAGGTTCTCCGGCACCGCCTTCGATGTCGACCTGGAGGACGGCCGCACCATCTCCGTGCCCCTCGACTGGTACCCCCGCCTGCGGGAGGGCTCGGCCTCGGCCCGCGGCAACTGGCGGCTCATCGCCAACGGGCTCGGCATCCACTGGCCCGAACTGGACGAGGACATCAGTGTCGAGGCGCTGCTGGCAGGCAAGCCATCGGGTGAAAGCCGCGCCTCTCTTGAGGAGTGGCGGCACGATCGCTAATGAATCTCGCGTAAGCGGCTGAAATACAGACCTTTCAGTCCAGCGTCTTCAGAAACTCCGCGAGGTATCCCTGCCACACCGCCGCCCGGGTGTGGGTGCCATGCCCCACGGTCGCCTCGCTCTCGGGGATGAGGATCGCCCGACCCTTGGGCACCCGGGTGATTTCCCGTTCCAGCACGCCGAGTTCCGGCGGATTGATGAGGTCGTCGGCGAAGTTGATGGCGAGGAGCGGCGCGCGGATCTTCTCCAGCGCCGGGCCCGGGTCGTAGTCCCGGGAGGCATCGAGGGCCCAGAGCAGGTCGTTGGCGTCGGTGCCCCGGAGCATGCCGCCGGCGCCCCGGTCCAGGTACTCGTCGGCGGCTTTCAGCGTCGGCGCCGAGGCCTGGCGCATGCTGGAGTTGCCGCCCATGAAGATCAGCATCTGCACGCCGGTCTTCAGGCCCGCAGGCTGGGTGGTGTAGTTGCCGTCGTTCCAGCCCGGGTCGTTGCGGATGGCGTCCATCACCACCCGGCGCCAGATCCGGTTCCGGCCGGCGATTTGGGTGGGCAGGCTCGCGAGCGGCACCAGGCCGTCCATGAAGTCCGGGTACGTCTCGCCCCAGAGCCAGGCGTGCATGCCGCCCATGGACGTACCGATGACGAGGCGCAGGTGATCGACACCCAGGTGCTCGGTGAGCAGCCGGTGCTGGGCCGCCACCATGTCCCGGTAGCCGTAGCGGGGGAATTTCCCCTTCAGCCCGTCGCTGGGCCGGCTGGAGCGGCCATGGCCGATGCCATCCGGCAGGACGATGAAGTGGCGGGTGGCGTCCAGCAGCTGGCCGGGCCCGAACAGCTCGCCACCGAAGCTGTCGCTGCCATCGCGCTGGCGGAGGAAGTTGCCACCCTCCCCGCCCGTGCCGTGCAGGATCAGCACCGCGTTGCGGGCCCGGCCGTCGGGCCCGCGCTCGAGCGCGCCGATCGTGCGGTAGTGGATGCGGAGTTCAGGCAGCACCTCGCCCGACGCGAAGCGGAAGTCGCGCAGCACGTGGTCGCCCTCCACCGGCGCGGGGTAGTCGCCGGCGCGGGCCACGACGAACGCAAGGACCAGGACGAGGGTCGCAAGGAACCGGTGGTGCAGGTTCATGGTATCGATCTCCCGAGCTTCAGCAGGGCGGACCGGAGTTTGCGGTGGGCGTCGAAGCGGTGCACGAAGTCGCTCTCCCGGCGGCCACCCTTCGCGCGAATGACCGCGACGAGCGCGGCCCGCTCGTCGCCTGTCCAGCGCTCCAGTCCCGGCAAGTTCAGCACGAGCGGGCTCCAGCGGCTCCACCACAGCCGCTCGGCGGCGGGCCAGCGGCGCCAGCCCGTGGCGCCAAGCAGCCTCGCGGCCTCATCGGCGCACACCCGTTCGCCCCGCTCCCGGTCGGCGCCGAAGCGCGCGGCCAGGTAATCAGTGATGGCGAGGCCGACGCGCTCCAGGGGCAGGAGGCCCATCACGTCGTCCCGGGATTTGCCGACAAACCAGTACATGTTGGCGGCGGCGAGCTTCCGCAGCGTCGCCGGCGTCGACCGCCGCGACGGCTGGCGCCGCAACCGCTTGAGCTCCGCCTCCATCAGCGCGATCACTGCCGGCTCCCGCGGCCGGAACCCCAGCTTCTGGTAGAACCACCAGGCGCCGGACGCGATGCCCTCCGCGTTGCCGTCGCCGCCCAGCTGGTAGGGGTAGATGGTGAAGGCCGTCGAGCCGAACACCGCCCGGGCCGTCGCGAGCACGTGCCCGTAGACGTGACCCGCCTCCCCGCCCCGCCAGGTGTCGAACACGTTGTAGGCGATCTCCGAGCTGCCGTAGAGCGCGCTCGTGAGCACGTAGCCGATGGGCACGCCGTTCTTCAGCGTCAGGAAGCCGTACACCGACTCCAGCATCAGGCGCCGCTCCGGCACGACGCCGATGGCCGCGAACTC
>CALGMY010000268.1 GCA_937958785.1 uncultured Gammaproteobacteria bacterium
CCGCAAGCCCTACAAGACGAAGGACGGCTACATCGCGATCCTGCCGTACCTGGATGCCCACTGGGAGACCTTCTGCAAGGTTTCCGGCAACGAGCACCTGCTGGCCGACCCGCGCTTCAGGACGCTGTCGAACCGGGTCACCAACATCGACGACACCTACCAGGAAACTGCGCGGATCATGCTCACCCGGACCACGGGCGAGTGGCTGGAGCTCTTCGGCGCCACCAGCGTGCCCACCAACATGGTGAACACCCTGGAGGGACTCAAGGACGACCCGCACCTCAAGGCCGTCGGCTTCTGGCAGGAGGTCGACCATCCCAGCGAAGGGCGGCTGCGCATGACCCGCTTCCCCGTGACCTTCTCGAAGTCGCCCGCCGAGGTGCGCCGCATGGCGCCCCGGCTCGGTGAACACACCGCCGAGATCCTGAAGGAAGCCGGCCTGGACGCGGCCGAGATCGCCGCGCTGGTCGCGTCCAAGGCCGCCCTGTAGGAGCGGCTTCAGCCGCGATGAGGTTGTAGGAGCGGCTTCAGCCGCGATCGCGCCTGACGGCGCTCCTACGGCGTTTCCGGCCGAACTCGGCAGATTCCCGCCTTCCGCCCGCGGGCCCCGGCGGCCACGCTGGCACCATGCAAGTGGTTCCTCCGGGTACCCGTGCCCTGCGCCGGGGCCGCGTATCCATCGGCGGTCAGATCTACCACGTCAACACGGCGACACCCGGCCGCCGGCCCGTTTTCGCTGACTGGGCAGCGGGCCGTTGCGTGGTGGAGGCGCTGCGGGCGGGGGAGGGCGTGGCAGGCACCCGCACGCTCGCCTGGTGCCTGATGCCGGACCACCTGCACTGGCTGGTGCAGCTGGGCACCGACCCGCTGGCGACCGTGGTCGGCCGCATGAAGGGGCGGTCGTCCCGCCGGGCGATGTCCGCGGGCCCGCTGTGGCAGCGGGGCTACTACGAGCACGCGATCCGGGCGGAGGAGGACCTGGTCCAGGTTGCCCGCTACATCATCGCCAACCCGCTCCGCGCCGGGCTGGTGACGCGCATCGGCGACTGGCCACTGTGGGATTGCGTGTGGCTGTAGGAGCGCGGGGAGGAGCGGCTTCAGCCCGCGATGAGGTTGTAGGAGCGGCTTCAGCCGCGATCGCGCCTGAAGGCGCTCCTACGGGCGCACCGGCATCAGGCCAGGTTGTAGATCTTCAGCACGTTGTCGCGCAGGACCTTGCGGCGCACTTCCGGCTTGAAGCCGATGGCGTCGATGTCCTCGATGGTGCGCTTGAAGGGCAGCACCGGGAAGTCGGTGCCGAAGAACACCTTGTCCTGGCCCTGGGAGTTGATCCACTTCTTGAAGCTGTCCGGCCAGTACTTCGGGCGGTGGGCGTCGGTGCCGATGAAGACGTTGGCATGCTTCCAGGCCATGGCGATCATCTCGTCGGTCCACGGGATGCCCACGTGGATGCCCAGCAGCTTGAGCTCGGGGAAGTCGCAGGCCACCGCGTCCAGGGTGATGGGCCGGCCGACGCTCCGGCAGGGGAAGTCCTGGGCGTAGACCATCGACTGCCCGACCTGCATCTGGATCGGCACGCCGAGCTCGCAGCACTTGGTGTAGAACGGATACACCTTCGCGTGGTCGGGCGGGATCTCGAACCAGTGGGGGTAGAAGTGGGCGCCGATGAAGCCGAGGTTCTTCACGGCGTGCTCCAGCTCCCGCACGCCCTTCATGCCGGTGAAGGGGTCGATGCCGGCGAGGCCGTGGAAACGCTTCGGGTACTTCGCCACGGCCCGCGCCACCACCTCGTAGGGCATGTGATAGCAGCCCGGCAGCCCCGGCCGGCCCGACCGGGCCGCGATGAGGAAGGCCCGCTCGATGTTGGCCTCGTCGAGCTGGTCGATCATCTGCTCGAGGCTCATGCCCTTCGAGATCACGCCCTTGTCCGCGTTCATCTTGCCGGAGAAGAAATCCGTGCCCCACTTGGGACGGATGTCCAGCGCCTCGTCGGTCCAGATGTTCACGACGGCATCGATGGCCTGGTAGTCATGCTTGCTCATGCCCGGCTTCCGCGGAGAGGTATAGGGGCCCGCATTGTAGTGCTATGCTGGCCCCCTGTCTTAGGGGTGGCCCGGCGGGATGCCCGGCCTGAGACCCGCGAGGGAACCCTTCGAACCTGATCCGGCTCGTACCGGCGTAGGGACAAGACGCGCTGTCTAACCCCCCTGCCGCCCTTGGCCCGCCGGATCGCCCGTGATGGAGATCCGTGCCCATGAGCTGTTGGAGTGGCGGTAGGAGCGCCTTCAGGCGCGATCCCAGATTTGCCTCGCGCCTGAAGGCGCTCCTACCCCTGCTTTGTGCGCCGCTGGCGGCGCAGCCCGTGCCCGAGGTGGTCGTCGTGGCGTCCCAGCTGCGGGCGGCCGAACTCGCCTCGGTGCCGGCGAGCCTCACGGTGCTGGACCGGGCCACTGTGGAGGCCGCCGCCGTCCAGCACTTCGAGGAACTGATTCCGCTCGTCCCCAACCTCAACTGGAGCGGGGAGGGGTCCCGGGCGCGCTATTTCCAGGTCCGGGGCACCGGCGAGCTGGAGCAGTACCAGGGCGCGCCGAACCCGTCGGTGGGTTTCCTGGTGGACGACATCGACCTCTCCGGGCTCGGCGGCGTCGCCACGAGCTTCGACGTGGACCGGGTCGAGGTGCTGCGGGGGCCCCAGGGCACCCGCTACGGCGCCAACGCCCTCGCCGGGCTCGTGTACGTGGAATCCGCGGCCCCGACGGCGACGCCGGAGGCCCGGGTCACGGTCACCGCCGGCAGCGAGGACACCCTTGCCGCCGGCGCGGTCGTGAGCGGCCCGCTCGGCGGGCCCGGCGCCGCGCTCGCCGGCCGCATCGCCGTCCAGCAGTACCGGTCGGATGGCTTCCGCAACAACGTCTACCTGGGCCGGGACGACACCTCGGACCGGGACGAACTCACCGCGCGCGCCCGGCTCCACTGGCAGCCGTCGGCCGGCATCGACCTGCACCTCACCGCGCTGCATGTGGACCTCGACAACGGCTACGACGACTTCGCCCTCGACAGCGGCTTCACCACCCGGTCCGACGTGCCCGGCGAGGATTCCCAGGAGACCGACGCGGCGGCCCTGAAGGCCACGCTCCCGCTCGGCGCCGCGGCCGAACTCACCAGCATCAGCACGGTCGCGAGCTCCGACAGCGTCTACGCCTTCGACGCGGACTGGGGCAACCCGGGCTTCTGGGCCCCCTTCACCTACGACTTCACCACCCGCATCGCCCGGGGCCGGGACACCCTGACCCAGGAGCTGCGCCTCGCCTCCCGCCCCGGCCACGCCTGGCTCGGCGCCGACGGCGTGGCCGGCGTCTACCTGCAGGACCTCCGGGAGGACGTGGCCGAGGCCTACACCGCCAATTGCCCGGCCGCGACCTGCGGCGTGGACCTCATCTACGACGCCGACGACACCGCCACCCGCAGCCGCTACGACGCGACGAACCTCGCGGCCTACGCGGAACTCGGCTGGGCGCCCGGGCCCGCCACCCGGCTCACGGCCGGCCTGCGCCGGGAGGTGCGGGACGCGGAGTACACCGACAGCGCCGGCAACCGCGTCGATCCGGTGGACCGGATGTGGGGTGGCGACCTCACCCTCACCCGCGAACTCGGCACCGGCGGGGCCGCGCCGGCGACGGTCTGGGGCCGCATCGCCCGGGGCTACCGGGCCGGCGGCTTCAACCCAAGCGTGCTCGCCTTCCCCGGCGAGGAGCGCGGGCTCGAGTTCGGTCCCGAGTCCCTGTGGAACTACGAGGTCGGTGTGCGCGGCGGGGACCGGGACGGCCACTGGTGGGCCGCCGCCAGCGTCTTCCTGCAGGACCGGGTGGATCCCCAGGTGAAGATCCCGGGCCAGCTCGCGAGCGACCCGAACACCTTCGTGTTCCTGACGGAAAACGCGGAGCGCGCCCGCATCGAGGGCCTGGAGCTCGAGGCCCGGTGGCGGCCCGCCGCGGCGGCCTTCGCCGGCCGGCTGACCATCGGCGCGGCGCTGGGTCTGCTCGACACTGAGATCCGCGAGTTCACCGCCCGCCCCGCCCTCGAGGGGCGCGAGCAGGCCCACGCGCCCGGCTACACGCTCGCGCTCACCGGCGAGTGGCGCACCCCCGCGGGCTGGTTCGGCCGGGCCGAGCTGGGGGCCCGGGAAGGCTTCGTGATCGACTACTGCCAGGTCGACAGCTGCTCGTCGCCGGACCCGGAGACCGACCCGTACCAGGTGCTCGATCTCGCCGCGGGCCGGGAGTGGGGTCCCTGGTCCGTCACCGCCTGGGTCCGCAACCTGCTCGACGAGACCTACGCCGTGCGCGGTTTCTTCTTCGGCAACGAGCCGCCGGACTTCGTGCCCACCCTCTACACGCGCCCCGGCGATCCCCGCCAGCTGGGCGTGACGGTTGCCTACGCCTGGCAGGAGCCATGACATGCGCATCACCGCGGAACTCAGCCTCTATCCCCTGGCCGGCGACTTCGTCGGGCCCATCACGGACTTCATCCTCGAGCTGCGCCGGCAGCCCGGCCTCGAGGTCGTCACCAACCCGCTCAGCACCCAGGTGCGGGGCGAGTTCGACGCGGTGACTGCCGCCATCAACCACTGCACGCGGCTCGCCATGGCCCGCGTGCACCCGGTGGTGCTCGTGGCCAAGTTCGTCGGCGCCGACCTCGACATCGCCACGCCGCCCCGACTGTGAGCCCCGCCGAGGCCATCGCGGTGGCCCTCGCCATCGCCTACCTGGTGCTCGCCATCCGGGAGAATCCCTGGTGCTGGCCCGCGGGCATCGCGAGTTCGCTGCTGTACCTCGCCGTGTTCCGCGACGCGGGCCTGTACCTGCAGTCCGCGCTGCAGCTGGTCTACGTGGGCATGGGAGTGTACGGCTGGCGGGCCTGGCGGGCGGGCGGGGCGGACAGCACCCTGCCGATCCGGCGCTGGCCCCTGCGCCACCATGCCGTCGCGGTCGCGGCGGTCGCCGTGGCGACCGGCGTCGCCGGCCTGCTGCTCGCGCGCCACACGGAGGCCCCGGCCCCGTACCTGGATGCCTTCGCTACCTTCGGCGCGGTGCTCGCGACGGGGCTCACCGCCCGCAAGCTGCTCGAGAACTGGCTGTACTGGTTCGTCGTGGACGCGGTGACCCTGGTGGTCGCCTACGGGCAGGGGCTCAAGCTCACCGCGGGGCTCTTCGCCCTGTACCTGGTGCTGGTGGTGGCCGGCGCCCTGCGCTGGCTGGCCGTGTGGCGCCGGCAGGCGCCGGCCGTTGCCTCGTGACCGCAGCCACGCCGGCCCTCGGCGCGGACTGGCCGGTGGCCGCGATCCTCGCCCGCACCCCGATCAGCACGACCTGCCGGGTGACGGGCCCGGACGGTACGCCCGCCGTCCTGCGCGTCGACGGCCCCGGGGCCCGGGCCCTCGGCCTCGACCGGGCGCGGGAGCCCCCCCTGATCGCCCGCGCGGCCGCCGCAGGCCTCGGGCCGCCGCTCCTCGGGGCCGATCCGGCGGCGGGGCGGCTGCTCACGGGCTGGGTGCCCGGCCAGGCCCTCGAGGCGGCCCAACTGGCGGCGCCGGAGGCGCTGGCCCGGGCCGCCCGGCTGCTCCGGCAGCTGCACGGGACGGGCGCCGCCGGGCCCCCCATCCCCCTCGAGGCGGCGATCACCCGCTACGGCGACCTGGCCGGGCCCGGGGCCCCGGAGCGGGTGCGCACCGCCCGGTCCCGTCTCGCCGCGGCCTTGGCCCTCGGGGACGGCATCCCGGTGTTCTGCCACGGGGATCCGACCCCGGGGAACTTCATCGCCGGGCCGGGGGGCCGCCTGACCCTCATCGACTGGGAATATGGGGGTCTCGCCGACCCGTATTTCGACCTGGCGGGCCTCGTCGGCCTCGCGACCGGCCCCGGCGACCACCTGCTGACCGCTTATCTGGGCCGGGTGCCGCGCCCCGCCGAGCGGGAGAGGCTGGCGGCCTGGACGGCCTTCGCGGTCGAACTCACGGCCCTCTGGACGGCCGCCGTGGCGAGCCTCGTGGCAGGGGAATCAGGGCCTTAGGCATCTTTCCATGACCCGTTCTCCGGGTTGGCCCCGGGGCCGGAAACTGGCATGCTGACCCCGTCCGGCGATTGTGAAGAAGGAGACTTATTTTCCCGCCGGGTTATGGCAAATCGCCATTGCGAAGGCCGCTGTCACTCACTAGAGTGACCATCACAACCAAAGTTGGCGGGACTCTGTCCCGACCAGCGAACAACGAACAAACGGTTACAGAGGGATCGCCATGCGCATCAACCAGCTCAAGCACGGGCTTCTGGCCACGCTCGCCGCCGCGGTCCTCGTGACGACCCCCGGCCAGGCCGCGGTGATCTCCTACTTCCTGGACCAGTCCAACGAACTCGACGACGGCATCAACTACCTGCAGGTCACGATCTCCGACGAGCGCGAGTCCGGCGTCATCGACTTCACGGTGCAGGCGCTGCAGCCCCTGCTCGACCTGGCCGGCGACAAGTTCGGCATCCAGAAATTCGCCTTCAACGTGCTCGGCGGCGTCGGCATGGAGGCCCGGGACGTGGAGGGCCTGCCCTCCGGCTGGCGGGCCCGCAACGGCGGCCGCATGGACGGCTTCGGCCTCTTCGACATCACGGTCCAGGGCAGCGGCAACGGCCGCCACTTCTTCGGCCATGGCGGCTACGGCAAGCACAAGGGTCGCGGCACGCCCCAGGACCCGCTGACCTTCTCCATCGAGGGCGTGGACCTCGACACGGTGCTGAGCTACGTGGACCTCTCCTCGGGCCGCTCGCCCCAGGGCTTCTCCCTGTTCTCCGCCCAGGTGGTCGGCCTCGACCTCGGCAACTGCGGCGGCAACGTGACGCCGTCCACCTACGGCGGTGGTGGCCACGGCGGTCACCACAAGTGCGTGACCAGCGCCTACTTCGGCGGCACCAGCGCCGTCCCGGCCCCGCCGGCGGTCTGGCTGCTCGGCACGGCCGTCGCGGCCGTGGCGGTCCGCCGCTTCCGGAAGGCCAACGCCGCCTGAGCCCCCGTCACAGTCGTCCCGACAACGGGCCCTGCGGGGCCCGTTGTCTTTTGGGGCAATGAAACCTTGTTAATGTTCAACGCCCCCCGGGGGTGGGTGATAGACTGAACATTCAACGAGCTAGGTGGTTTTTCTCGGCAAAATCCAGCGCCGGTCACAGTCCCTGCACCGCGCCGGGGCTAGGATCTTCCCGAAGAAAACACGTCTCCACCCATTGAGGGCGGGCGCCCCGCGCCGGCCGGAAAGACGGCAGAAATCCAGTCATGGCCTTTGAGATCGCAATCCCCGAGGATGACAACCGGACGTTCAGCGACTACCTGGACGCCCTGAAGCGCCGGCGCAAGCCCGCCATCATCCTGGCCCTGGTGCTGCTCCTCCTCGGCGGCATCACCATCTTCGTCTGGCCGAACGCCTACACCTCGACGGCCGTCATCCTGATCGAGGACCCGGACATCCCGCCGGGGCTGGTGCCGAGCACCGTGACGACCTTCGCCTCCCGGCAGATCCAGTACATCAACCAGCGGGTCATGACCCGCACGAACCTCGCCCAGATCATCGAGAAGTTCGACCTCTACCCCGAGGAGCGCAAGTACCTGCCCACCCTGCTGCTCGTGCCGGACGTCGAGGAGAACATGAGCATCGACGTCATCGACGTCCAGCAGCCCAGCGCCAGCGGCCAGCAGGTGATGAGCACCATCGCCTTCCGCCTCGGCTTCGAGCACGAGGACCCGCAGACCGCCCGGCAGGTCGCCAACGAGCTCGTGTCCCTCTACCTCGCCGAGAACGTCCGGGCCCGGACCGAGAAGACTGCCGAGACCAGCCAGTTCATGCAGGCGGAGGTCGACCGCCTCGACGCCGAGGTGAAGGACCTGGAGGCCCAGATCGCCAACATCAAGCGCGACAACGAGGGCAGCCTGCCCGAGCTCATGACCTTCAACATGCAGCTCATGAATTCCATCGACAACGACATCCTCGAGATCGACCGGCAAATCCAGTCGCTGCGCGAAAACAAGATCATGCTGGATGCGGAGCTCGCCAAACTGAGCCCCATCTCCACCACCGTCACGCCGGAAGGCAAGCCCATCTCCTCGCCCCAGGACCAGCTGAAGGCCCTGCAGACCGAGCTCGCCCGCCTCGAGGGCCGCTACAGCCCCGAGCACCCGGACGTGGTCCGGGTCCGGCGGGACCTGGAGGCCGTCCGCACCCAGCTCGGCGCCGACATCAGCCTGGACCAGAGCAACGCCAACCTGGAGCAGGCCCGCCTGGACCTCGCCCGGGCCAGGGCCAGTTACTCCGACGATTCCCCCCAGGTGCAGCAGGCCGAGCGCCTGGTGCGCAGCCTGGAGCAGCGGGTCGCCGAACCCCGCCGCCAGAACATGGGCAGCCTGGAGCCCGACAACCCGGTCTACATCCAGATCCGGGCCCAGAAGGAGATGCTCGATTCCCAGGAACGGTCCCTGGTGGCCAAGCAGGCCGAGCTCCGGGCCCGCCGGGCCGAGGCGGAGGGCAAGACCCTGAAGAGCTCCGACGTGGAGCGGGAGCTGTCCGGCCTCATCCGCCGGCTGCAGACGGCCTCCTTCAGCTACCAGAACGCGCGAGAACGGCTCACCATGGCCAAGATGGGCCAGCAGCTCGAGACCCAGAGCAAGGGCGAGCGCTTCAACCTGGTGGAGCCGCCGGACCTGCCGCTGCTGCCCTCCAGCCCCAACCGCCCCGTGCTGCTCGCCCTGCTGATCGTGCTGGTGCTGGCCGCCGGCCTCGGCTGGCCCCAGGTGGCCGAGTCCATGGACGAGGCCATCCACAGCCCCCGGGCCATCGAGCGGGTGCAAGGTGCGCCGCCCATCGCCGAGATCCCGCTCATCGAGAACGCCGAGGACCGCAAGAAGGAACGCAACACCAAGCTGGGTGTGCTGCTCATCGCGCCGATCGCCGTCGCGATCGTCCTCGCCCTCATCCACTTCCTCTGGATCCCGCTGGACGTGCTCTGGTACGTGGGTCTCCGTCGCCTAGGGATGTAACGAGCCATGGAACGAATTCGCAAGGCACTCGAGCGCGCCGGCCAGGACCGCATGGCGGCCACCGACGTGATGCGCCAGACGGGCACTTTCGCCACGCAGACCGATCTGTCGACGGGCGTGCGCTACACCATGACGAAGATGGTGGAGGTTGCGCCGAAGACCCTGCTCGACAACCGCATCATCGCCGCGCTGCCCGAGCACAAGTTCAAGGACGCCTACCGCATGATGCGCACCCGGGTGCTGCAGACCATGCGCAACAACGGCTGGACGGCCGTGGCGGTGACCGGGCCGGCCTCCGGCTGCGGCAAGACCCTGACGGCCATCAACCTGGCCGTGAGCCTGGCCATGGAAGTGACCCACACGGTGCTGCTGGTGGACCTGGACCTGCGCCGCCCGTCCGTGCACAAGTACTTCGGCTACGAGCCGGAACTCGGCCTGTCCGACTACCTCACTACGCCCGACCTGCCGCTGCACAAGCTGCTGTTCACCCCGTCCATCGACCGGCTGGTGGTGCTCCCGGGCCGCAGCGCCCTGCCGAACTCCGCCGAGATGCTGCGCTCGCCGCGCATGGTGGCGCTCGTCAATGAACTGAAGACGCGCTACCCGGACCGTCTGATCGTGTTCGACCTCCCGCCGATCCTGGCGGCGGACGACGCGCTGGCCTTCTCGCCCTACACCGACTGCTTCCTGATGGTGGCCGAGAGCGGTGGCACGAAGAAGGACGACCTGCAGAAGGCCTTCGAGATCCTGAAGAACACCCCGCTGGTGGGCACGGTGCTGAACAAGTCCGACGCCCCGTCCACCGGCTACGGGTATGCCGGGGAAACGAAGAAGAAGCGCTGGTTCGGGCGCGGCTGACGTCCGATGTACGAAGGCTTCTATGGCCTCTCGGAGCGTCCCTTCGCCCTGCTGCCCGACGCGTCCTTCCTCTACCTCTCGAAGGGCCACGGCACGGCGCTGACCCTGCTCCGCTACAGCGTCATGAACCGCCAGGGGTTCACGGTGGTGAGCGGGGAGGTGGGCAGCGGCAAGACCACCCTCATCAACCGGCTGCTGGACGAGATGAAGTCCGGCGTGACCGTGGGCCTCATCAACTTCACCACCCGGTCCTTCGGCGACATGGCCGAGTGGATCATGATGGCCTACGGGCTGCCCTACAAAGGCAAGGGCAAGGTGGAGCTCTACGACGACTTCACCCAGTTCATGATCCGGGAGTACGCGGCCGGCCGGCCCGTGGTGCTGATCGTGGACGAGGCCCAGAACCTGGGCATCCGGGGTCTCGAGGAGATCCGGATGCTGTCCAACGTGAACGCCCAGAAGGACTACCTGCTGCACGTCATCCTGGTGGGCCAGCCGGAGCTGCGCTCGCTGCTGCAGAGTCCCCAGCTGCGCCAGCTGACCCAGCGGGTGTCCGTGGCCTACCACCTGCGCCGCCTGACCGAGGAAGAGGTGTTCCAGTACATCGTGCACCGGGTGACCCTGGTGGGCGGCTCGCCGACCCTGTTCGATCCCGACGCGGTCCGGCTCATCGCCGCCGCCAGCGACGGCATCCCGCGCCTCATCAACACCTTCTGCGACCTGGCCCTGGTCTACGCCTTCTCCGAGGAGAAGCCGACCGTCGGCGCGCCGGAGGTGCGGGCGGTGCTGGAGGACCGGCGGCGGATGGGGTTGCCGGCGGGGGGTGGGGGGGCCGAGACCGTGCCGCCCGTCCAGGCCGCCACCTGAACTGCCCGCGGGACGACGCCAGCAGCCAACCCCATGTGCGGAATCGCCGGCATCGTCGGCCAGGCACCGCTCCCTGACCTCGAGGTTCCCCTGAGGCGGATGCAGGCGGCGCTCCGTCATCGGGGTCCGGACGATGCCGGTATTTTCATTGCGCCCGGGCGCAATGCCGGGTTCGCCCACACCCGGCTCTCCATCATCGACCTCAGTCCGGCCGGGCACCAGCCGATGTCGACGCCGGACGGGCGGTTCACGATCGTGTTCAACGGGGAGATCTACAACTTCAGGGAGCTCCGGCGGGAGCTGATGGCAGGGGGTGTGGCATTCCGATCGAGTTCTGATACCGAGGTCCTCCTCCGGATGTACGAGCGCTTCGGTATCCGCTTTGTCGAGCAATTGCGCGGAATGTTCGCCCTCGCGATATGGGATGAACGCGAAGGTCAGTGCCTGCTGGCTCGTGATCCTCTCGGGATCAAGCCGCTGTATCTGCGCGTGCAGGGCAGAGGTGCCGGATGCGAGCTGGCCTTTGCCTCGGAAGTCCGGGCGCTGGTTGCCGGGGGCGTGGCCGAGGCGGAGGTGGATCCCGAGGCGCTGATGGGTTACCTGCGCACCGGCTCGGTTCCCGAGCCCCTGACGATCCTGCGTGGGGTCGAGTGCCTTTCGGCCGGTACCATCCTGGTATGGCGGGCCGGACGCGTCCAGCGGCTGACCTACTGGGAGTTGCCGCTCGACCAGAGCCCGCCGGATCCCCTCCAGCGAGGCGGGCGCGCTGACCTGGTAAGCCATCTGCGTGAGGGCCTGCTGGACTCGGTGCGTGCGCATCACGTCAGCGATGTCCCGGTTGGGATCTTCCTGAGTGGCGGGATCGACTCCACCGCGCTGCTCGCCCTTTCCCGGGCGATTGGCCAACGGGATATCCGCACGTTTTCGATTTCCTTCGCGGAGACGTCCTATCAGGAAGGCCCCGCCGCACGCCGGACGGCCGAGGCCTTCGGGACGGACCACTACGAATGGAGTCCGTCAGCCGCCGAGGCGGGGGTCCTGCTAGATGCCTACTGGCCAAGCCTGGACCAGCCGACCGTGGACGGATTCAACACCTGGTGCGTGTCCCGTGCCGCCCGGTCCCATGGAATGAAGGTCGTCCTTTCCGGGCTGGGCGGGGACGAGTTCTTTGGTGGCTACCCGTCCTTCACCAGTGCGCCGCTCCTGGCCAAGGCCGGGTATGTCCCCCGCGCATTGCGTGCTCCCATCGGCGCGGTGCTGCAGCGGTACTCCACGCGGCCACCGCGTCGCAAGATTGGCGAATTTCTTCAGGGCGCCGCAGGCCTGAACGAAGCCTGGGGGGCGGTCCATGCAATCTTCACCTGGGACAAGGCTGCAGTGCTCGGGGAGTGGTTGACTGGCGTGCCCGCGCCCCGCCTGCTTGCCGCAGCAACAGCCTCAACTCAATTAGTTCGAAGGGAACACCCTCTGTCGCACATTAGCGCGCTGGAGGTGACCCAATACATGCGCAACCAGCTCCTCAGGGACAGCGATGTCATGAGCATGGCCTGGGGGCTCGAGTTGCGCGTGCCCCTGGTGGACAGCCATCTCGCTGAGCTGGTTTGCCAGTTTCCTCCAGCGGAGCGGCTGCATGTCGGAAAGCGCCTGCTCGTGGACGCAGTGCCAGAGATCCCCGACTGGATCCTCTCACGGCCGAAGGCGGGCTTTCAGTTCCCGTTCCCCGAGTGGGTGCGTGGAGCCTGGGCTGACCGCTTCCGGGCGGCGACGGGTGAGTCGCCTGTGCTCTTGCAGACGTGGTACCAACAGTGGGCGGTTCTCGCATTCCATGAGTGGTGGAGAAACGTCCGTGACGTCGTTTCGGGGCGTGTCGCTGCATGAGTTCGCATGAGGGGAGCGGAGGGTCGTCATCTCCGGGGCGGCAAGACGCCGTCAGACACGGGTCGAAATCGAACGAACTGACGGATGCGGACTACTGGGACGGGCACTGGCGGGATCGCCCGTCACCCCGCATCATCGGACCCGGGCACGGGGAATACGGTCGCGATGGGTTCCTCCTGCGCACACTTCGCCGTCACGCTCCGGGACTCCACTATGGCCAGGTCCTCGAGCTGGGTGGCGGGTCCTCGTACCGGTTGCTGGCCCTCTCGAAGTGGTCGGGCGCCCAGGCCGTCGCCGTGGATTACTCGCCCGAAGGCATAAGAACCATCGAGGGAATCTTCGCTGCCAACGGCTGCCGCGTGGAAGCCGTATTGGCAGACATTCTCAAGTGGGATACCCACGGCCGAAAGTTCGACCTGATTGTCCATTGGGGGCTGGTGGAGCACTTCGCGGACCCTGTTCCCGTCCTGGCGAAGTGCGCTGAACTCCTCGAGCCAGGGGGGGCTTTGGTATTTAGCATGCCGAACATGGATGCCTGGGGTGCGGCTATCTGGCGTCGGTTTTGTCCGGAAAACTGGAGCCGCCATATCTATCATTCGGACGACTTCATCCGGGCGTCGTGCCTTGCCGCTGGACTGGAGGTCCGGCAGGCGTTTCATTTCGGCTATCCACTCATCAACATCGCGAGGTGGGAGAATCCGGGACGATTGGGTCGGCTAGCTTCCTGGCTTCTCTCGAAGCTGTTGCAGGCGACGGTGGCAGTTGGTTGGATGATCCCGATATACCACTTTGGCTCAAGGGCCATTTCCAGCGAGCGAGGCTTCCTGGTCTGCCACCGATCTGCTCCGACCTAGAGACTTACCAGGGTAAAGCCCTGTGCCGGTATCCGGACGCCAAGGGCCCGACGGAGCCCGGCAGGGCCTGTGGCAAGGTACGGCTTGAGGTCGGCCTCGGTTACGTTTCGGCCAGCATTGGTTCTGTTCACTACGACGGCTAGCTGCTTGCCCCGTGCGCTGTTGTACATGCTGATGAGCACCTCCCGCTCGCGCCATTCCCCGTCAAGTTCCCAATAGCCCGTGAACTCGGCCTGCTGCAGGCCAAAGTCATCGAGCTGACGGTACAGGGGCCGTCTTAGTTCAGGAGGCGCAAGAGTCCACACCTGGACGTCGTGCAGAAGGGCTACGGCCATGAAGTTTCGCCAAAGTGCCTCGTACTCCGCAGAGCGGAGCCATGCAGCCGAATCCTTTCTGTATGCCGGCGGGCGCTGGTTGGCGAGGTAGTCGGACCAGACCTCTTCCAGCCAGATGATGGGGATCCCGTACTGCCGGGCCACGAAGGTCGCCTGGACGGTGTCGAAGTCGGTCGACGAGAGATAGTTAAGGTCAGTCAGGCGGTGATTGAACTCCTCGCCCTGCACCATGCCCGCTACGAAGGTGTATGCCGGCGCAACCGTCGCCATCGAGTTGTGCACGTAGATCAGCGGGTCGCGGCCGCGCAGGTGCAGGGCCGTGGCCAGTCGCTTGAAGAACTGGCGCATGGCCAGGATGTCCGAAGCCTCCGTGGGCCGGATCCGTTTGTCCGGGCTCAGGTGCCCTGGGTTGGCAGACCCGATGGGTTCAGCCTGGTCGAAATAGAAGCCCCGCACGGGGAGTCGGGCTGCAACCTGGTCGAGTCGCTCTACGAGGTACTCCGAGAACCCTGTGGCGCGGTGCGAGAAGTAGGGCCGTTCAAAACCCTGCTTGTAGGCGCCGTCGCCCGCGGCCGGGGTTCTCCTTGCGGGCTCAATGCCCCAAGCATCCTCGTTGGCTGCGATCAGTGGATCCAGGACGGACGGCGCCCGGAGAGACATATAAGGGATGCGCTCTATGCCAACCGATCGCCACGCCAGCACCTCGGAACGGTTCTTTGCGATTCCTGGATACGCAGACCTGTCGTTGGCCGTCAGGCGGGCTGCGGCTCCCGCCGGGTAGTCGACGTAGGGCAGGGCATAGTGGGGGACCGCCTCGACCCACCAGAGGTGCCGGGTCCCGAGGCCGACCTCGTCCATGGTGGCTCGCGGTACGATCCGATCGCTGCGGACAGAGGGGGGCATGTCCCGAACCGGCGTTGCCAGAAACGCGAACTGGATCTCTATGGCCTCGGTCAGCATCTGGGAACCGAGCAGAGGCTGCACCAGCCTGACTTCCGTGTCAGTACAGAACATGCTGGTGGGTGGGCGCGTGTCTGCGGGCCCCGGAAAGGCGGGTTGGTCAGTCAACAGCCAGAAGCTCCTCCGGGTATCTACGAAGCCGAGTGCGCTCTTGTAAGGGAGGTCGCCACAGAGCGGGAAGAGTTCCTGCTTGTTGTAGTTGTAGATCGTCTTTGGTTCGTAGGCCAGCAGGCGGAGGTCCCGGTTTCGGGTCAAAGAGCCAACAACCGTGACCCGATCTATGGGGACCGGTGACCTGGGGCTCAGCGTGAGCGTCACCGTGGCCAGGCCGTCGTACTCCACGTTGGTGCGGGTGGTAACGTCAAGACTTTCGTGGACCCGGCCCTCCGTGACCAGCTCGACGCCGTGTCCAGTGGCGCCGGTGGCAGAGAACGTGGCGGCCTGCACGACGGCGGCAGTCCCATTTACTTGAACCACAATGGAAAACGGGCCCGCGATCTCGGTACCCAAAGACCGAATCGAGGCGGGCAGGTGTCCCCGTTGCCACTCATAGGATCGCTCCGCGCCCAAGTCAATCCTGCGGCCCGCGAGTGCTACCGGCGCAAAGCCCGGAAGAACTACTGCGGCCGAGCCCACGGAGCCGGATGCCGTGATCCCGATCACGGGAG
>CALGMY010000269.1 GCA_937958785.1 uncultured Gammaproteobacteria bacterium
CCGAGATTCCGGCCCGGGGCCTGTCCCGGCTCGCCGGCACGGAGATCCCGAGCTTCCCGGACACGGAGCAGACCTTCGCGGAGCTGCGGGCCCGGATCGAGCGTGCCCGGGTCCACATCGCGGCACTGCCCGACGCGGCCATCGACGCGGACCCCGACCGGGAGCTCACCGTGCCCATGGGCAAGGAACAGCGCACCTTCACCCGCATCAACTACCTGCAGCGCTTCGTGCTGCCGAACCTCTATTTCCACACCACCGCCACGTACCTGATCCTCCGGCACATGGGGGTCGAGATCGGCAAGCTGGATTTCCTGGCGGCGCCGCCGCGTTAGGGGCGTGGCGGCCTGATCAGGCGCGGGGGGGGGCGGGGCCGGGGCCCCGCGGGGGCTGGGGGGGGGCTCCGCGGGGGGGGTTCTTCTTTTCGTTGTCCGTCGCGGGCAGAGTCTGGTCGCGCGACATGACAGACGTATTGCGGGAACGGCGTCGCCGGCTCGCCCGCTAGTGGCCCACCGGCACCGCGTCTGCGAACACCCCGGGGCTGCCGGCTTCCTGGTACAGCACGGTCGCGCGCACGCCGTCCGCCGCCGCGATGTCGGGCAGGCCGTCATCGTCGAGGTCGCCGATGGCGACGCCGAGCGGGCCGTAGAAGCCCGGGTAGCTGGTGGCCGTCAGGAACTGCCCGGCGGTGACCGGGTCCTGCAGCAGGACCTTCACCGCGCCCCGGTGACCTCCGGCGTCGGCCACCACCAGGTCGGGACGGCTGTCCGCGTTCAGGTCACCCACGGCTAGGTGCACCGGCCGGCTGCCGGCGGCGTAGGTCACCGGCGCCAGGAACACGGCGGGCTGCACGCCATCCTGCAGGAGGACCGACAGCCCGGCCGTGCCCAGGCCCTGGAGTCCCGGGCCTTCGTTCACCAGCACCAGGTCGGGGCGGGTGTCGGCATTCAGGTCCGCTATCCGGACGGACAGGGGTTCCGTGCCGGCCGGGTAGCTCACCGGCGCCAGGAACTGCCGGTCGACGACCGGATCCTGCAGCAGCACGGCGATGGCGCCGTTGCTGCCCGAGGAATCCTGCACGGCCACGGCGATGTCGGCCCGACCGTCGGCGTTGAGGTCCCCCACGGCGACGGACGTGACCGGGCGGTCGGTGGCCAGGGCGACCGGCGGGTCGAAGGTGCCCGGGTTGCCCGGGTCCCCCCAGGCGACGTAGGCGCTGCCATCGGTCTCGAAGCTGGCGATGACGAGGTCCGTGGCCCCGTCGTCGTCCAGGTCGCCGGTCGCGAGGTCCAGGGAGGCGCCGCCGGCGTCGACCGACTCCGGCGCCAGGAAGCTGCCCGGCGCCGCCACGTCCTGCCGGAGCACGGTCACGTCGGCCGAGCCGACGTTGGCCACGAGCACGTCCGGGTCCGGCGCGCCGTCGAGGCTCGCGAGCGCCAGGGTGGCCGGGCTGAAGCCCGCGGTGACCTGGTCGCCGGGCACGAAGCCATCCGCAGCGGTCGCGTCATGCAGCAGGACGGACACGAGCCCCGGATCCGCCGCCCCGTACACCACCCGCGTGGAGGCCACCACCAGGTCCGGCTCCCCGTCGGCGTCCATGTCGGCGATGGCCACCGAGTTCGGCACGTCGTAGGACGGGAAGACCGGGTCGTCGTCGTCGCAGCCCGCGAGGGCCAGCCCCGAAAGAAGGATGAAACCTGCTGCGCCACGTCTGGACATGTCTGTTATCCCGTCTGGCCGTTGCAAAAGCGCGCTTGACCGCCGCGGCTATTCAACCGCATTGGCGAACCGGCCGCCAGCGCCTGTCACCCTAGGTCCAATTCTCAACTGCCAGCCCCGGCAGGTGCCGGAAGTGGCGCTGGTTGTTGGTCACGAGCACGGCGCCCAGAGAGCGGGCGTGGGCCGCGATCATGAGATCCATGTTGCCAACGGGTTTGCCAGCGCGTTCGACGTGCGCGCGGATCTCGGCGTAGTGCAGCGCCGCGGCCCGGTCCGATTCCCGCACGACAAGACGGTCCAGGAAGTCCTCGACATCCATGAGGATCTCCGGGCGGGCCGGGTGCCGCGCGGCGCCGTACCGCAGCTCGGCCTCGGTGACCGCGGAGATCGCAAGCCCGTCGCCGCCCAAGGAGCGGAAGCGGTCGCGGACCTTCGTGGGCCGACGTCGGATGATGTAGCTCGAGATGTCGGTATCGAGCAGGTAACCGGTCACGGCCGGCCGCGCCGACGCTGGGGCGGGCTGTCGGCGCGCTCGACGAGGAAGTCAGCGGAAACCCGCGGGGTTGCCGCGAAGAAGTCGTCCCAGCCCGCGGTCTTGGGCGTCAGGATCACCTTGTCGCCGTCCCGCGCGACCAGCACCTCGGTACCCTCGAACCGGTACTTCGCCGGGAGGCGTACGGCCTGGCTGCGGCCATTCATGAACAGCTTGGCGGTGTCGACGGGTTTCACGGGGTTGCTCCTGTCAGGCGCCCCATATTCCCCCGCCGCTGGGTATATATCAAGATATATATCAGGCTGTTTGGTGGAGATTTGCCGTCAACGGCTAGGCCGCCAGGGCCTGCTGCATGCTCGCGATGTCGGGCTGGCTGGCGGCCATCAGGTCCATGAAGCTGCCCTTGCCCAGGTTCACCCGCTGGAGCAGGAACTCCGCGTCCGGGTGCTGGACGCGCAGGGCCGGCTCCGCCTCGAGGCGGCGGCTGAGCTTGGCGGCGGAGAGCAGCCGGGTGAGCGGTTCGAGGTCGGCGGACCCGCCATCCAGCAGATAGTCCTGGTTCTCGACGGCCTCGCAGATGCGCTGGGGCAGGCCCCAGGCTTCCAGGATCGCCTTGCCGATGACGGGCTGCCAGGTCTCCAGCGTGTAAGCGAAGCCCGGGTCCTGGCGGATCGTGGGGTCGATCCGGTGGGCGTGCATCAGGATGTAGAGCCGGCCGATGGAGTGCAACAGGCCTGCCATCATCGCCTCGTCGGGCTGGCGCCCGAAGGCCTGCTTCGCCACCGCGTAGCAGATGGAGGCCACCTCGTTGCTGGTCTTCCAGACCTGCTCCAGGTCCGGGCGGATCGCCCCGAGCGAGTTGTCCCGGCTCAGCTGGCGCAGGGCGAACGCCGTCGAGACCGTCCGTACCAGGTTGAAGCCCAGCCGGTTGACGGCGTTGTTCAGGCTCGCGACCGGCGTGCCCCCCGGGTTCATGGCCGCGGAGTTCGCCATCTGCATGAAGCGGGCGGCGAGCACCGGCTCCGACTGGACGATGCCGACGATGTCCCGGATGGTGGTCTTGTCGGAAAGCAGGGCGATCTGCAGCTGGCGCACGACCTGCGGGAACGCCGGCAGGTCCAGCTCCGGCTTCAGGTTGGCCGCAAGCTGCTGCACGAACTGGAAAGTCCGGGAATCCGTCGTCATGGTTCGCGCCCCGAGAGAACGTCAGTTGCCCCCGGCAAGTATCGGGGTGCCGGCCGTCAGGGTGCGGTGATCTCGATCACGGTCTGGTCCAGGATCGTCGCGCCGTCGCCATGGCTGACGAGACCGAGGTACAGGCCCGGCTCCAGGTCCTGCCAGTTCACGGTGAGGGTGGCGTCAATGCCGGCCGAGACGCTGTTGGGCGCCTCCGCGCTGGCATTGCCCCGGTCAGCGCCCACCGTCCAGACGAACAGCCGGAAGGTGGCCATGCCCGCCGGCGCCTCGTAACCGTGCACGTCCACGTAGTACTCGCCCGCGGGCACGAACGCCTCGCCCGGGGCCGGGACCACATTGATCATCTCGTCGGACGCGAGCCCCACGCTCGCCTCGCCATCGGCGTCGCAGGTGGTGAAGCCCGGGCAGCGGTACAGGTAGAGGTCCAGGTCGGCGCCAGGGCTGCTGTTCAGGTTCGTAAGGGCGACGCGAAGGTACCGGGTGCCGGCCGGCACGATGATCGGGATCCGGCGCACGTTCGGTGCCGGCTCGCCCGCCGAGGGCTGCACGAACGCGTATTCCGGGTCGCCCGCCACGCTGGCCGTGAAGAGCGGCAGGTACTCCTCCGGCTGGCCCTCACCGCTCGCCTCGAGGCCACTGATGACCGGCTCGAAGCTGCCGGAATAGCCGACCCGCACCGGCACGTCGACCGAACCTGCCGCCCCGCTCCCGCGGACCACCACCGGCGCTGCGAACGGCAGGGCGCGGATCGCGAGCGGTGACCGGACCACGCTGTCGCTGCCGGTCCAGGTCAGTGCCCCGAACTGCCACGCGTCGAAATCGGTTCCCGAGGTGGCGAGCCGGACCTCGAAGTCGGCGCTCTCCCCCGCCCCGAGGGACAGCACGGCGGGTTCCACGGTCACGTCGATGGTGGAGGGCGCCGACACGCTGGCCGTGAACAGGCCGGCCTCGCCGACATTCGTCACCCGGCGGCGCACCACCTGGGCGCTCACCAGCTCGTTGACGGCGATGGACGGCTGGTTCAGGTCGGTGGCGCCGGTGGGCAGCCCGGCGCCGGCCAGCGCGGCGCAGTCCACGCCGTCCCGGGGGGCGTCCTGGCCGCAGAGGAAGGCGTCGAAGTCGGCGGTGGTGGCGTCGTATACGAGGCCCGGCGCCACGGCCGCGTTCGGCACGATGTGGCCGCCGCCGAAGTCGAAGGGGTCGGCGGCCGTGCGGTTGTCTTCCTTGCGGATATCCTGGCGCGCCGTGGTCACGAGGGCCGAGCGCAGCGCCGCGGGGCTCCAGTCCGGATGGGCCTCCTTGAGCAGGGCCGCGACGCCCGCCACGTGGGGCACCGCCATGGAGGTGCCGGACAGGTACTGGAAGCGCTCGCCCCGCACGTTGTTGGCCACGTCCGGGGTATGGCCGGCCAGGATGTCCACGCCGGGGGCCGTGACGTCCGGCTTCAGCACGTCCGGCAGCCAGGCGCTCGGGCCCCGGGATGAGAAGCCCTGCATCTGGTTGCCCTGGTCCCGCACGGTGAGGAACACCCGGCTGTCCAGGGTCACCTCCACCGGGTCCTCGTCCACCAGCCGCTCCAGCAGCAGCTGGCCGTCGGCCTGGCCGATCATGAGCGCCGGGATCCGGACCGAGTTCCGGGTTCCCGTCATCACGATGGGCTCGCCCTGGTTGTTGAAGACGAGGACCGCCTGGGCGCCCGCCACCTGGGCATTGCGGATCTTCACCTCGAAATCGCAGCCCCCGCGCTGGATGAAGGCGACCTGGTCCTTGATCTCCGCCTCGTTCCGCAGGGTCTCGCAGCCGTCGAAAGTGCTGCCGGCAAGGCCGTCGAAGGTCCCGACGGTGCCGTCGTCGGCGAGGATCAGGCGGAGCGTCAGCGGCCCTTCGTCCCGGAGGCGGGGCGTGAACATGGCCTCGACCGCCGGGTAGTCCTTCTTCACGCTCGCGGGGCTGTTCACCCGGATCGCCTCCCGGTAGCGGTCACCCCGCCGGCTGGAGGCCCCCACGGCCACCACCCAGGGCGCCGCCGCCGGTGAATTCACGGTGCCGGGCAGCGGGCCTTCGTTACCGGCCGCGGCCACGGTGAGCACGCCCGCGTCGGCGGCCGCGAGCAGGGCCAGGTCGTCCGCATCGGTGATGCCGTCGTTGCTGCCCACCGAGTAGTTGATGATGTCCACGCCGTCCGCCACCGCGTCGTCGATGGCCCGCGCCAGGTCGGCGGTGCTGCAGGTGCCACGGAGTGCGCCGGGCTCGAGCCAGCAGGCCTTGTAGACGGCGATCCGGGCCCGCGGCGCGATGCCGGCGATGCGCGCGACCTCCGTGCCCGCCAGGGTCGCCGCCACGGAATTGCCGGCTGCCGTGGTGGCGATGTGGGTGCCGTGGCCGTCCGCGTCCCGGGGCGAGATGAACTCGTTGTCGTCCAGCTCGAACCTGCTCTCCGGGTCGAGGAAGCCGTCGACGTAGAAGCGGGCGCCGATCACCTTGTTGTCGCAATAGGTCGTGAGGAAGCGCTCGCCGGTCTCGCACTGGCCGCGCCAGCCGGGCAGGGGGTTGTACATCAGGCGGTCCGGACGGTTCTTGTAGCGCTGGCAGAGCCAGAGGCCGAGCAGGGAATTCTGGCCCCAGCCCGTACGGCACAACCGGGGCCGCCTGGCCGGCTCCTTGTCGAGCAGCCCGGGGTGCCGGGGGGCGATGCCGCTGTCGATCACGCCGATCACGATGTCCTCGCCCCGCAGGCCGAGTGCCCGGCGCAGTCCGGTGGTGGCGTTGTTCAGACCGAGGAAGCTCGCGCTGGCGTTGGTCGAGACGGACTTCGGACGGTCTTCCCAGACATTGCGCACGTCCTTGCGGGACCGGAGCTTGCGGGCCTGGGCCGGCGTGAGCCGCGCCGCAAAGCCGTTCAGGGCATAGCGGTAGCTGTAGAGCTTCTCGCCCTCGGCTCCCACCATCCGTAGCGCGTCGTCGTGGCTGGCGGCAAGGCGCTCGGCGTGCCGCCGCACGGCGGGGGCGTCGGCATCGAAGCGGCGCCGGCGCGGCTGGCCGGCCGTCCGGCCGGCGGCCCTGGCCTCGCGCCGGACCGTGCCCGGGTCGAGGGCAGGATCGCTGGCCGCCGCGGGCGCCTGCAGCTGGACGATGTAGACGCGCCGCCCTTCGCCCTCCCCGCCGGTCGACAACGGGCGCAGGGGCGAGCCGGCGGTCACGCGGTCGGTGGCCGCGAGGCCGGGCGAGGACAGGGCCAGAGTCAGCAGCAGGGAGAACAGGCGTCGCACGTGGGGTCCGTGGATTCTTATTGTCCGGCAGGGAGTTAGCCGATTCTGTTAAGTCGGGAGCCTAGCACAGCACGGGGCGTCGGCAGAAGTAGACTGCTTATCTACAGTATTACGACACCGTATTGTCAGTTCCGACTCAACCTGCCCGGACCAGGGCGCCCGTGGCCGCGACCCGGATCTCGCTGGGGCCCCGGGCACCCCCGGTGGCGCCGCCCACCACCCGGTCCAGGGCCGGGCCGAAGACGGCCCGCACCGCGAGCGCCGACCGGGCCGGCGGCTTTCCCCGCCGGTTGGCGCTGGTGGAGACGAGGGGCAGGCCGGCGGCCCGGCACAGCCCGGCCGCCACCGGGTGCCGGGTCACACGCACGGCGACCGTGTCCCGGCCCCCCGTGATCCAGTCGGGCGTGAGCGCCCCCGCCGTGGTCAGCCAGGTGAGGGCCGGTGCGTCCGACCGGTCCCGGAGCCGGCGCTCCTCGGCGGGTGTCGGGTCGATCCAGCCCACGAGCTGGTCCAGGCTGGCGGCAATCAGGATGAGGCCCGCAGCGACGGGACGTTGCTTGAGGCGGAGCAGGTGGGCCACCGCCGCTGCATCGTCGGGCCGGCAACCCAGCCCATAGACGCCTTCGGTCGGATAGGCGATGACGCCGCCCGCCCGGAGGACCGCGCCGGCCTGCCGGAGTCGCGGGGCCAGGTAGCCGCCCGCCGCCATCGGCTAGCCGGCGTCGGTGCCGGGGGCGCCCGCCGGCTTCGGCGCCACCTTGCGGGCCCGGGCCTTCTTCACGGCCTTCTTGCGCGGGGCCTTCGGCTTCGGTTCCGCCGGTTCACCCGCGCCATTGCCGGCCGCTGCGGCCGGCTTCACGACCTTTCTCGTGACCTTCTTCGCGACCTTCTTCTTCGTGGCGGGCCGGCCCCAGCGCCGCTTCGGCGGCGGTGCCTTGGCGATGAGTTCCCGGGCCTCCTCGAGGGTGATGGTCTCGGGCTCCCGGTCCTTCGGCAGCCGGGCGTTCTTCTCGCCGTCGGTGAGGTAGGGCCCCCAGCGACCCCGCAGCAGGCGGAGGTTGTCGACGCCGTAGTCCTTGATGAGCCGGTTGGCGTCGGCCTCCTGCTTCGCCCGGATGACCTCGATCGCCTCCTCGAGCGTGATCTTGTAGGGATCGTGCTCGCGCAGGGACACGTACTTCTTCCGGACCTCGCCCGTGGCCTGGTCGACGGACTCGTACTGCACGTAGGGGCCGAACTGGCCCGTGTTGGCGGTGACCGGCTCGCCCGTGGGCAGGTGGCCCAGGGCCCGGGGCAGCTTGAAGAGCTCCAGCGCCTCGGGCAGCTGGATATTGAACATGCTCTGGCCGGGCTGCAGGCCCTTCCAGCGGGGCTTTTCCTCGTCGTCCCGGGTACCGATCTGGATGAACGGCCCGAAGCGGCCGAAGCGGGCGGACACGGGCCGACCGGATGCCGGGTCGGTGCCGAGTTCCCGCACCTGGACGGCCTCCTCGCGGGTGACGGACTTGTCCTTCTCCTTGAGCAGCACCGCGAAGGGCTGCCAGAACTCGTCGAGCACGGGAACCCATTCCCGCTCGCCCCGGGACACCTCGTCCAGCTCGTCTTCCATGTGGGCGGTGAAGTCGTAGTCCACGTAGCGCGTGAAATTGTTGGTGAGGAAGCCGCTCACGATGCGCCCGCCGTCGGTGGGCTTCAGGGCCCGGCCCTTCAGCTCGGCGTAATTCCGGTTCAGCAGCGTGGAGATGATGGTGGCGTAGGTCGAAGGGCGGCCGATGCCACGCTCCTCGAGCGCCTTCACGAGGCTCGCCTCCGTGTAGCGGGGCGGTGGCTCGGTGAAGTGCTGCTCGGGCTTGATGGCCTCGAGGGGCAGCAGGTCCCCCTGCTGCACGGCCGGCAGTTTCACGTCGGTGTCGTCGTCGCCGCCCTCGTCGCGGCCCTCGAGGTAGACCGCGATGAAGCCCGGGCTCACCAGCGTCGAGCCGGTGGCCCGGAAGCGGCCCCGTTCGTTGTCCCGCGCAGGGACGAGGTCGACGGCCAGCATGTCGTAGACCGCGGGCTCCATCTGGGAGGCGATGGTGCGCTTCCAGACCAGGCTGTAGAGCTTGAACTGCTCGTCGGACAGGAAGCCGCGCAGGTCCTCGGGCACCCGCCGGATGCTGGTGGGACGGATGCCCTCGTGGGCCTCCTGGGCATTCTTGGCGGTGGTCTTGTAGACGTTCGGCTGCGCCGGCAGGCTCGCCTTGCCGTAACGCTCGACGATGAAGGCCCGGATGTCGTCCACGGCCTCCTTCGCGAGGCCCACCGAATCGGTACGCATGTAGGTGATGAGGCCGACCGTGCCCTCGGGGATCGCGATGCCCTCGTAGAGCTTCTGGGCGACCTGCATGGTGTTGCGGGCCCGGAAGCCGAGCTTGCGCGAGGCCTCCTGCTGCAGGGTGGACGTCGTGAACGGGGGCGCGGGCCGGCGCCGCCGCTGGCTGCGTTCCACCGCCTTGACCTTCAGCTGGCCGCCCGCGGCGGCCTCGAGGGCCTCCCGGGCCGCCGTGGCCTGGGCCGCGTCCTGGAACGTGAAGGTCTCCGGCTTCTCCCGGTTGAAGGTGTCGATCACCTTCCTGCCGGCGTACTCCACGAGCCGGGCGGCGAATACCGCCGGTGCCCGCCCCGTGGCTGCCTCGATGGACCAGTACTCCTGGCTGCGGAAGGCCTCGATCTCCTCCTCGCGTTCCACCAGCATGCGCAGGGCGGGGCTCTGGACCCGGCCGGCGGACAACTTGGGGCTGATCTTGCGCCAGAGCAGCGGCGACAGCTTGAAGCCGATGAGGTGGTCCATGGCCCGGCGCGCCCGGTAGGCGTTGACCAGGTCCAGGGAGATCTTGCGCGGCCGCTGGATCGCCTCCTTCACCTCCCGCTCGGTGATCTCGTAGAAGACCACCCGGTAGACGTCCCGGTCCTTCAGCAGGCCGCGCTCGCCGAGTACCTCGTGCAGGTGCCAGGAAATCGCCTCGCCCTCCCGGTCCGGATCCGTGGCGAGGTAGAGGGCGCCACCCTTCTTCAGGGCGCCCGCGATCGCGTTGATGTGCTTCTCTTTCTCGTCGGCCACGGAGTACTTCATGAGGTACCCGTGCTCCGGGTCCACGGCGCCATCCTTCTCCAGGAGGTCCCGCACATGGCCGTAGGAAGCCAGCACCTTGAAGTCCTTGCCCAGGTACTTCTCGATGGTCTTGGCCTTCGCGGGCGACTCGACGACGACGACGTTGGTCATTCCAATCCCTATAGACGACGAAGCCGCGACACTGGCGCGGCTTGATTTAACCAGAGCTGTCCGTGGCCCTCAGTTCATCGCGCCCGTGCTCTCCTCGAAGACCAGGTCTTCCATGCGCGAGAAGGCGGCCTCCTGGCCGGGCTGGGCGAACAGCACCATCAGCACGACCCACTTGACCTGCTCCCGGTCGATGGTGCCGGCGCCGAGGGCCATGAGCCGGTCGATGACGACCTCGCGCTGGACGGGCGACAGGATGCCGACCTGCTCCAGGTAGAGCAGGTAGCCGCGGCATTCGATGTCCAGCCGGCGCAGTTCGACCTCGTTGTAGACGCGGACGGAACGGTCACCGGGGACACCGGACAGCGGGGCGCTGGTCTCGTTGAGGCCGTCCAGCCAGTCGAGGGCGCTGTCGACCTCGGGCTCGCCGAAGCCGGCCTTCAGCAGCTCCTCCCGCAGCACGTCCTGGTCGGCGGCGTCGGGCTCCTGGTCGGAGTAGGTCTCGAACAGGTAGAGCAGGACATCGAGGACGGTATCGCTCATGTGTCGACGCTCCCTGATTGGCCAGCCCGTTGGTAGCGGCCGCCGGAGAGTGACCGCACTAAACCCTGCATTTCAAGCAGCAGCAGCATGGAGGAAACCTCCCCGGCCGTCAATCCAGCGCGGGCGACGACCGTGTTGACGTCCACCGGATCCCAGCCGAGGCAGGCCAGCAGCCGCGCGTACTCGGCGTCCAGCGCCGGCGCGCCCGCGACGGGCCAGCCGCCGGACTCGGGCGCCTCGTCCCCGCGCAGCGCGCCCAGCAGGCCACCGAGTTCGTCGACGATGTCGGCGGCCGTCTCCACCAGTTTCGCGCCGTTGCGGATCAGTCGGTGGCAGCCGCGCGCGACGGGATTATGTATGGAGCCCGGGATCGCGAAGACCTCGCGGCCCTGCTCCATCGCGTGACGTGCCGTGATGAGCGCGCCGCTCTTCAGGCTCGCCTCGACCACCAGGGTGCCGACGGCGAGGCCGCTGATCAGCCGGTTTCGCCGCGGGAAATTGCTGCGGTAGACCGGCGTGCCGGGCGCGAACTCGGCCACGATGGCGCCACCCCGCGCGACGATCTCGTCGGCGAGCGCGGCGTGATGGCGCGGGTAGACGATGTCGGGGCCGGTGCCGCAGACCGCGATGGTGCGCCCGCCCGCGGCCAGGGCTCCCCGGTGGGCGGCAGCGTCGATGCCCTCGGCGAGGCCGCTCGTGATGCAGAAGCCGCGGGCCGCAAGGTGCGCCGCGAAGCCGTGGGCAGTCTCGGCGCCCGCGGGCGTCGCATGCCGGCTGCCGACGATGGCGAGCTGGGGCAGCACGAGCGCGGCAGGATCGCCGCGCACGAAGAGTTCGACGGGTGGGTCCGGCAATTCCCGCAGCAACGGGGGCCAGGCGGCATCACCCGGCGTGAGCCGGTGGGCGTCGGGCAGGGCGAGCCAGTCAGCGTTGGACACGGGTCTTCCTGGGCGGGTGGTGACCCCGCCGCGGGAAGACCGGTGACGGGCATCAGCTCGGGTTGCGGACCTTGTCGAGCGTGTGGATCGGGCCTTCGGCCTGCATCACCAGCGCATAGCTCAGGCGCTCGTAGGTCTTGAAGACCATTAGAGTCCCGGCCATCTCGTCCGGCAACTGCACTTTGCGGCCGAAGAGGCCGGAATCGACGTCGTCCCGGACCTTGCGGCCCGCCTGCCAGACCGACAGCACGTGGCCGGGCTCGAGGCCGTCCCGTTCGCCCCGGTTCAGCACGATCACCTGGTACTGGCCGATCTGGGTGACGCCATCCACCACGTGCACGATGCGACCTTCGACCGGCCGGTCCGGCGCGCGGGGCTGGAACTGCAGGGGCAGGGGATCGGTCCGGGCCACCAGCCGGTCGCCCTTCATCGTCTCCCGCTGGGAGTCGCTGAGCCGCACCGTGGCCGGGTCGCCCTCGCGGCGCACCTGGCCCTCGGCAATGTAGATGCCCTCGTAGCCCAGCAGGTCACCGTCGTCCGGGTCGACCAGCTTCGAGCCGACGCGGACGACGCTGTAGGTGGCGTCCGGGCCCGCCAGGTCTCCCCGCACGTAGGCGTCGTTGCCCGTGGCGGCGACCAGGTGGTCGTCCCGCAGGGCCACCACGTGGGGCAGGTCGGCGATTTCCTTGCGGCTCAGCACCATGCCCTTGTCCAGGAACGGGGCAATGACCTCGTAGGGGATGGTCGTGACGGCCTGGTCCAGCGCCTCTTCCCGGATGCGGGGGGAGAGCCGGTCGGTGCCGGTGGCGCCGGCCACGGTGCCCCGGGAGCTGCGCAGCTGGGGCTGGCCGTCCACGTAGACCAGGGTGAGCACGTCACCCGGATAAATAAGGTGCGGGTTCTCAACCTGGGGGTTCACGTACCAGATCTCGGGCCAGTACCAGGGATCCCGCAGGAACATGCTGGAGATGTCCCAGAGGGTGTCGCCCTTCTGCACCACGTAGCTGTCCGGATGGCCCGGATTCAACGGAATGCCGCCGCCCTGCTGGGCGGAGAGCCCGCTGGTCCCGGTGGCCAGCGCCAGCACGAGGACCAAGGCAGCGGCCGACCGGCCGTTCTTCCCGGAGATATTCATGGGGACTCCATGCATTAAACTGAGCGCCCGGAAAACCCAGATCCGGCCGCGACTTCTGGCGCCAAGCGGCAGCAGATGTAGCATAAAATCAAGCCACTTACATAGCACTTATGGCCATACTGTGAAGTACGCACCATGGCACTCCTGAAAATCCTGGAGTACCCGGATCCCCGCCTGCGGATCAAGGCCCAGCCGGTGGCGGCGGTGACCGACGAGATCCGCCAGCTGGCCGCCGACATGCTGGAGACCATGTATGCCGCCCCCGGGGTGGGTCTTGCGGCCACCCAGGTGGACCGGCATATCCGCCTGGTCGTCATCGACATTTCCGAGACCCGGGACCAGCCCCATGTGCTGATCAACCCGGAGATCCTGTCCCGGGACGGCACCGAGACCGGGGACGAGGGCTGCCTGTCGGTCCCCGGCGTGACCGAGGGCGTCGCCCGGGCCGCCCGGGTCCGGGTGCGGGCCCTCGATGCCCGTGGCCAGGCGGTGGAATTCGACGCCGAGGGCCTGCTCGCGGTCTGCATCCAGCACGAAATGGACCACCTGGTCGGCAAGCTCTTCGTGGACTACCTCTCGGAGCTCAAGCGCCAGCGCCTGCGCAAGAAGGCCGACAAGGCCCGCCGCCGGGACGCCGGCCCGGCCAATGCCCCGGACCGGGCGCCCGTCATCTGAGCAGCCGCATTCTCTTCGCCGGATCGCCGGCCTTCGCCACGCCGACCCTCCGCATGCTGGTGGCCACTGGCCACCGGCCGGTGGCCGTGCTGACCCAGCCGGACCGGCCTGCCGGCCGGGGGCGCGGCGTCGCTCCCGGGCCCGTCAAGCAGCTCGCGCTGGAGTTCGGCATCCCCGTGCTCCAGCCGGAGACCCTGAAGACGCCGGAAGGGCACTCCGCCCTCGCCGGGCTGGCGCCGGATCTGATGGTCGTGGTCGCCTACGGGCTGATACTCCCGGCGCCCGTGCTGGCGCTGCCCCGGCTGGGCTGCGTGAATGTGCACGCCTCACTGCTGCCCCGCTGGCGCGGCGCCTCGCCGATCCAGGCGGCGGTGCGGGCGGGTGATGCCGAGACCGGGGTCAGCATCATGCAGCTCGAGGCGGGCCTCGACACCGGGCCGGTCTACGCCACGTCTTCCCTCACCATCGGTGCCGACGAGTCGGCCGGTGAACTGGAGCAGCGCCTTGCGATCCTCGGGGCGGACACGCTGGGCCGCCTCCTGCCCGACCTGCTGGCCGGCCGCCTGCAGCCGGCACCCCAGCCCGCCACCGGCGTCACCTACGCGGGCCGCCTCCAGAAGGGCGATGCCCGCATCGACTGGACGGCGCCCGCGGTCGCCATTGCGCGGCAGGTCCGTGCCTTCAACCCCTGGCCGGTGGCCGAGACCACGCTGGATGGCCAGCAGTTCCGGTGCTTCGCCGCCCGCCCCCTCGGCTCCGACGCCCCGGCCCCGGGCCAGGTGCCCGGACAGATCCTCGCGGCCGGTGCGGACGGCATCCACGTGCAGACCGGCAGCGGGCGGCTGGCCCTCCTCGAGGTGCAGGTGCCGGGCCGGCAGCGGGTGCCCGCCGCCGGCTTCGCCCGGGGCCGGCCCCTGGTGGGCAAGGTCCTCGGGTGAACACACCCGGGGCCGGCACCCGGGCCCTCGCGGCGCGGGCGGTGGCCGGCGTGCTGGCCCGGGGCCAGACCCTCGAGGATTCGCTGGCGATCGTCCTGCCCGGCGCCAGCAGCCTGCCGGACCGGGACCGGTCCCAGGTGCGTGCCCTCGCCTTTGGCGCGATCCGCCACCACCATCGGCACCAGGCCCTGCTGAAGCTGCTGCTCGACCGGCCCCTCAAGGGCTCTGACCGGCTGCTCGAGGCGCTGCTGTCGGTTGGCCTCTTCCAGCTCGCCGGCAAGGACTACCCGGACCATGCCGCGGTGTCGGCCACCGTGGCTGCCGCGCAGGCGCTCGACCAGCCCCGGGTCGCCGGCCTCATCAATGCGACCCTGCGCCGCTACCAGCGGGAGTCGACCGCGCTGCTCACCACCCTCGAGGGCGATCCGGCCGCCTGGTATTCACACCCGCCCTGGCTCGTGGCCCAGCTCCGCACCGACTGGCCGGACCAGTGGCGGCAGATCCTCGCGGCCAACCAGGCACACCCGCCGCTCTGGTTGCGCGTGAATCTCCTGCGCACGCGCGTCGACGATTACCTGGACCGGCTGGCGGCCGAAGGCCTGCGCGCGGTCGCGCTCACCGGCTTTCCCGCGGCCCTGCGTCTCGACACGCCGGTGCCGGTTAGCCGCCTGCCGGGCTTTGCCGACGGGCTGGTGTCCGTCCAGGACGCCGCGTCCCAGTTCGCCGCGCCGCTGCTCGCGCCGGAACCCGGCATGCGCGTGCTCGATGCCTGCGCCGCGCCGGGCGGGAAGACCACCCACCTGCTCGAACTCGCGGCGGGCCGGCTGGAACTCGTCGCCGTCGACAGTGACGAGGATCGGCTCACCCGGGTCCGCAGCAACCTGGACCGGCTGGGGCGCCCCGCCACGGTTTGCGCCGGCGACGCGACCACGCCCGCGGCCTGGTGGGACGGGCGGCCCTTCGACCGGATCCTGGTGGACGCGCCCTGCTCGGCCACGGGCGTCATCCGGCGTCACCCGGACATCAAGTTCCTGCGCCGGCCCGGGGACGTGGCCGGGTTCGCGACCCGCCAGCGCCTGCTGCTCGAGCGCCTGTGGCCCCTGCTGGCGCCCGGCGGCAGGCTGCTTTACAGCACCTGTTCCCTGCTCCGGGCGGAGAACCAGGCCGTCGCGCCGGATCAGGGCCAGAACCTGCTGCCCGGGGACCGGGATACCGACGGGTTCTACTATGCTCTAATGAGCGTCGCCGCCCGGTGACGGCCGCTGGCCCGCGCCAGCTGCACAGGGCTGCGGGGCGCACCAGCCATGCAGCAACACCAGAACCGCCATCGACTACCCCGCGTGGCACTCGCTGTCCTCCTGGCGCTGTCCCTCGCCGGACCCGCCCGGGGCCAGGAGGCGGGGATCGAGATCCGCTCCGCCAGCACCCGGCTGGAGGAGGGCGTCTGGTACCTGGCGGCCCGCATTGACTACCGCCTCAACCGGGACACCCTGGAGGCCCTCCAGAACGGCATTCCCCTGACCTTCGACCTGCGGGTGGAACTCTCCCGCCAGCGCAGCTGGCTGCCCGACGAAGACGTGGCCGAGCTGCGCCAGGACTTCGAGTTGTCCTGGCAGCCCCTGTCGCGCAGCTACCTGGTCCGCAACAAGAACAGCGGCGACCAGCGGGCCCACACCACGCTGTTCGCGGCCCTCAACTACCTGGGCGTGATCACCGCCCTGCCCCTGATCGACGCGGCGCTCGTCGAGGAGGGCGAGGAATACGAAGTGAGGCTGCGGGCCGCCCTCGACCAGCAGGAGTTGCCCGGCCCCCTGCGGATGCTCGCCTTCTGGGGGGACGATTTCACGCTCGAGAGCGACTGGTTCCGGTGGAACCTGCGCACCGGGGAACAGCGATGATCGCCCGGGATCCCCGTCCGGCGCGGCGCTACGCCACGCTCGTGCTGGCCGGCGGTGCCGCCCTGCTGGCGATTGGCGCACTGGTCCTGCTCGGGGACTATGCGTCGAGCGTGGCGGACTTCGGCCGCCGGCACGTGCTGATCCTCGCGGTCAATGCCGTGGCCGCCGTCGTGCTGCTGGCGGTGATCCTCGTCAACCTCTTCCGGCTGGTCCGGGATTACCGGCGCCGGGTGCCCGGAGCCCGGCTCCGGGCCCGGCTCGTGGCGCTGTTCGTCGGCCTGACTCTCGTCCCTCTCTTCGTCGTCTACTTCTTCGCCCTGCAGTTCGTGAGTGGCGGCATCGACAGCTGGTTCGACTCGGACCTGGAGCAGGAACTCTCCGCGGCGCTGCGCCTCAGCCGCGAGTCGCTGGAGGTCCAGGCCACTTCCCGCCTGTCCCAGACCAGCGCCCTCGCAGCCGCCATCGGCAACCTGGATGGGGAGGCGCTGTCCCGGGCCCTCGGTGTGCTGCGCGCGGATGCCAACGCGGACGAGCTGACGGTGTTCGCCGCGGGGGAGCGGGTGGTGGCGTCCAGCTCCCGGCTCGATGCCCTGCCGCCGACCCTGGCGGAGGACGCGCTGGAGGAGCTGCAGCGGACCCAGCGCTTCGTCGCCCTGGAGCCCCAGGGCGGGGCCCGCTATCAGGTGCGCACGGCCGTCCAAATCCCGGTGGAACTGCCGGCCGGCGCCGAGGCCCCCCGCTACCTGCAGGCGGTGTTCCCGGTGGGCTACCGCCAGGGTCGCCTCGCAGACGCCGTGCAGGACACCTACACGCGTTACGCGGAGCTGCGTTTCCTGCGCGGGCCCCTGAAGGACAACCTCGTCGCAACCCTGTCGCTGGTCCTGCTCCTCTCCCTGCTGTCGGCTGCCGCCGGTGCCTTCTACCTCGCCCGGCGACTCGCGTCGCCCATCGAGTCCCTGGCCGCCGGCACCGAGGCCGTGGCCAAGGGCGACTTCGACACGCGGTTGCCGCCCGGTGCGGCCGACGAGGTGGGCTTCCTCATCGACTCCTTCAACGGAATGATCGAACGCCTGGCGCGCGCCCGCGAGGAGAGCCGCACCAGCCAGCAGCAGCTGGAACGGGAGCGCGCCAGCCTGGCGGCGATCCTCGGCCGGCTTTCCACCGGGGTCATCGCCACCAGCGCCGATGGCCGCGTCCGCATTGCCAACGATGCGGCAGGACAGATCCTCGGCGTCGATTTCGCCGCCCGGGCCGGCGCGACCCTCCACGAGATCGCCAGCACCGGCCCGCTGGCCCGGGAGTTCATCGAGGCCTGCCGCTCCCACCTCGAGGGCGTCCACCCGGATTGGCGCGGGCAGGTCGAGCTCCGCACCGGCAAGTCCCGCCGCATCCTGAACTGCGCCAGCTCCACGCTGCCCGGCGACCCGGGCGACGACACGGCCGCGGCCGGCCGCACCGGCGGCGCCATCGTGGTGTTCGACGACGTTACCGAGCTGCTCGTCGCCCAGCGTGAGGCGGCCTGGGGCGAGGTGGCCCGCCGCCTGGCCCACGAGATCAAGAATCCCCTGACCCCCATCCGGCTGGCGGCGGAACGCATCCGGCGCCGCTACCTGCCGGCCTTGGACGCGGATGATGGCCAGGTGCTCGACCGCTCGACCCACACCATCGTCCAGCAGGTCGAGGCCATGCGGGACATGGTGAATGCGTTCAGCGAGTACGCGCGGTCGCCGGCGGTCAGCATCGCGCCCGTGGACCTCGGCCAGCTCGTGCGCGAGGTCGCCTGGCTCTACCGGGCCCAGGACGGCCAGCCGGCGGTCACGCTCGACGTGGAGGACGGCCTCAAGGTCGAGGCCGATGCGGTGCGGGTCCGCCAGCTGCTGCACAATCTCATTCGCAACGCCCAGGAGGCCCTCGAGGGTATGCCTGACGGCGCCGTCAACGTCGGCGCCCGGCGGGTCCCCGGGGGCGAGCGGGAGTTCGTCGAGATCACGGTCGAGGACAACGGCCCGGGCATCGGTGCGGAGGTACTGACGAGCCTCTTCGAGCCCTATGTCACCAGCAAGAAGAAGGGCACCGGCCTCGGCCTCGCGATCGTCAAGAAGCTGGTCGAGGAGCACGGCGGCACGGTGGCCGCCGACAACCTGCCCGGGAAGGGCGCGCGGCTCACCGTGACGTTGCCGGTGCAGGCCACGGTGCGCGACCCCCTGGGCGAGACCCGGCCGGCCCGCGCCGAGCCGTGGAGGGAAAGAGCATGAATGCCGCACACATCCTGGTCGTCGACGACGAAGACGACATCCGCACCACCATCAGCGGGATCCTCGAGGACGAGGGCTATGCCGTGAGCGTCGCCGCCGATGCGGCCGCGGCCCGGGCCGAGCTCCGGCGCGAGCGACCCGACCTGATCCTGCTGGACGTCTGGATGCCCGACGTGGACGGCATCACCCTGCTCCGGGAGTGGTCCCGGGAGGGCGCGGCGCGATGCCCGGTGGTGATCCTCTCCGGGCACGGCACGGTGGAGACGGCCGTCGAGGCCACCCGGCTCGGCGCCGTCGACTTCGTGGAGAAGCCGCTGTCGCTCGCCAAGCTGCTCCGTACCGTGGAAAAGGCCCTCGACCGCACGCCCGAGCCTGGCCGGACCGCGCCGCGCACGCTGCTGCCCAAGCGCGTGGAGCCGGGCGGCCGAAGTGCGTTGATGCGGGCCCTGCGCGAACAGGCGGCGGGGGTCGCGCGGCGCCACGAGCCGGTGCTGATCGTCGGCGAGCCCGGCTCGGGCCGCACGGTGCTCGCCCGCTACCTCCACGACCTCGCGGGCCGCGGCCAGCGCCCCTTCGTGCCACTGGTCGGGGCCGCCGTGCCCGACGAGAACGCCGCGGCCCTCCTCTTCGGCAGTCGTGCAGGTGGCGTCGCCGAGGCGGGGGTGCTGGAGCAGGCGGCGGGTGGCACGCTGTACGTGCCTGACCTGCAGGACCTCGGCCAGGGCGCCCAGCGCCTGCTGGCCGGTGTCCTGGAGCAGGGGAGCTACGTGCCGGTGGGCCAGGCCGGGCCCGTGCCGCTGGACCTGCGGATCATGGCCTCACTGTCGCCTTCCGGCGCAGGACGGGTGCGACCCGACCTGCTGGCGCGGCTCGCGGTGCTCGAGCTGCGGGTTCCGCCGCTCCGGGACCGGCATGAGGAGGTGCCCGAGCTGCTGCGCTACGCGGTGGACCGGTACGTGGACGAAGAATCACTGCCCTTCCGGCGCTTCAGCCTGGCCGCGCAGAACCGGCTCCGCCACTACCCCTGGCCGGGCAACGTGCGGGAGCTGACCAACCTGGTGCGACGCCTCCTGGTCGCCCGGGGCACCGAGGAGATCGGGCTGCCCGAACTCGAGGCCCAGCTCGCGCCCCCGGTGGCCGGCCCCGAGCCGCTGGTGAAGCAGGACCTCCTCAGCCTGCCGCTCCGCGAGGCGCGGGAAAAGTTCGAGCAGGCGTACCTCACCGAGCAGCTGGCCCTCTGTGGCGGCCGGGTTGGCATGCTGGCGAAGCGCGTCGGCATGGAGCGCACCCACCTGTACCGCAAGCTGCGGGCACTGGGCGTGGAATTCCGGCAGGCGCCGGAGGAAGAGTGAGTGGCGGAGCGTAGGAGCGGCTTCAGCCGCGACCGGATTGCCGATCGCGGCTGAAGCCGCTCCTACCTGAAGAATTTCCGGAAGGCGGGGGGCAGCGCGCTGGCGTCCACGTCACCCAGCCCCGCCGGGTACGGCCGCGAGTTCCAGGTCAGCCAGAACACCGGCGTGGGCCCCGCCAGCCGCCCGGCGCGGGCGTCGGCCACCAGGCAGGCCAGCGCCTTGCCGGAGTAGGTGGTGTCGAGCCGGAGTCCCGACAGGTCCCGGGCGAGGGCGACGGCTTCCTGGCATTCCGGCGTCGGCAGGGCGTAGCCCTTGCCAGCGAACTCGGCGCGGAACTCGAGCCGGGCCGCCACGTCCGCCAGTCCAGGCGCCGTGCCTGCGGGCAGCAGCCGGCAGACCTCACCCGCCAGGGCGAGGACCGCGGCGTCGTCGACGACCTTCTGGGGCACCACCTTCACGCTCACCACGGTGATGGGTAGCCGCGCGCGGGCGAAACCCACCAGCAAACCGGCAACGCTCCCCATGGTGCCGCAGGGCAGGTAGACCCGGGCGGGTCCGGTGACACCCCGGGCCGCGAGTTGCGCGGCCAGCTCGTCCGCGGCGTCGACGAAGCCCAGGGAGCCCGCCGGCGAGGAACCTCCCCAGGGAATCTCGCAGAGGCGGTCGGGTCCCGTCGGGTGGACGGACTTGAGGCGCGCGGCCTCGGCCTGGGACTCGGCGAAGCCGGCCACCGGCCAGAGGTGCGTGCCGAGCCGGTGGTGCCAGCGCAGGGTGTTCGCTACCCAGGGCGTCTCTACCTGGTCGGTCAACACCGCGTGGCAGGCGAGGCCGAGCTGCCGGGCGTGGACTGCCGTCGCCAGCGCGTGGTTCGAGCCCGCGGCGCCGAACGTCAGCACCGCGTCACAGTCCCGGGCGACGGCCTCGGCCAGCAGGTACTCGAGCTTGCGCACCTTGTTGCCGCCGTAGTCGCGGCCTGCCAGGTCGTCGCGCTTGTTGAGGAGGCCGGGGATTCCGAGTGCCGCGCCGAGTCTGCCCGCCGGCTCCAGCGCGGACGGCAGCCCGCCCAGGGTGAGCTTATTCACCGACCTGGTTGACGAGGGACTCGATGCCGTTCGCCTGGAGGCGCGCGCGCAGCCGGTTGAGCTCGTCCAGGTTGTCGATGGGTCCGATGCGCACCCGGTGGAAGGTCCCGCCGTTCACTTCCGCGGTCTGGATCTCGGAAGACACCCCGAGCAGCGCGAGACGGGCCTTGACCTTGTCCGCCTCGGCGAAGTCGGGGAAGGCCCCGGCCTGGATGACGTAGGTGCCGGGGGCCGACACCGGGGGCGGGCCCGCGCTACCGCCGCTGCGGGGCTGCTCCGGCACGTCCACCTCGGCGTCCGGCAACATGTCGTAGAACTCGAAGCGGTCGCTGGCCTCGCCATCAGGGGCCGGCTCCGGCGCGGGTTTCCCCGGGGCGGGGGCCGGCGCGGCCACCGGCGGGTCGTCGGCGCCGTCGAAAGCGCCGCGGAAATACCAGGCCCCCGCCGCCAGGGCGCCGAGCAGCAGCGCCGCGAGCAGCAGGCCACCCGCCGGCCCATTGCCACGGCGCGTTCCTCCGCGACGCCGGCGGGCGGCGGCTGTCCGCGCCACTTACATGTACTCCAGGGGCCGGATGCCGAGGAGCCTGAGGCCGCTCGCGAGCACGGTGCGGGTGGCGCCCACCAGCTCGAGCCGGGCCCGGCTGCGGGCCGGGTCGGCCTCGTCGAGGACCACATGCCGGTTGTAGAAGCTGTTGAAGGTGCTCGCGAGCTCGTGCAGGTAGTGGGCGACCTCGAAGGGCTCCCGTTGCTCGGCGGCCCGGCGGAGCGCGTGGCTGAAGCCCCGCAGCTTCTGGGACAGTGCCCACTCCTCGTCGGCCGTCAGGAGGCGCGCGTCGGCCGAAGTCCCCGCGGCCCCGATCCCTGCCTCGGCGGCCTTGCGGAAGATGCCGCTCATGCGGGCATGGGTGTATTGCAGGTAGGGGCCGGTATTGCCCTCGAACTGCAGCACGGTGTCCCAGTCGAAGGTCACGTCGGTCATCCGGCGGGACGAGACGTCGAAATACAGCAGTGCCGCCTGCCCTACCGCCTCGCTGATCCCCGCCAGCTCCGCGGCGGGCAGTTCCGGATGGGCGCGGGGATTCGCGGCCGCGCGTTCCTGCCGGTAACGGGCGGCCCGGTCCCGGGCCTCGTCCAGCACCGCCTCGAGCCACACGGCCTCGCCCTTGCGGGTGGACATGCCCCGCACGAAGCCGAAGCTCACGTTCTCGCAGCGGGCGGGCCAGTTGTCCGGCCACTCCTCCGCGACCGCGAGCTTGCCGAGGGCGGCGAAGACCTGGGCGAAGTGGTCCTCCTGGCGCGACACCACGTAGACGTTCGCGCCGAAGCCGTATTTTTCCCAGCGGTCGATGGCCTCGGCGCAGTCCCGGGCGGCGTAAGTGGAGGCGCCGTCGGATTTCTGCAGCATGCAGGGTGCGATCTCCCGGCCGAGCACGTCCGCCACGTCGACCACGATGGCGCCGTCGGACTCGTGGGCCACCCCGGCCCGCAGGAACCGCTCGATGACCGGCTGCACCTTGTCGTTGAGGGACGACTCGCCGTCGTAGGAATCGAAACTGATGCCCAGCCGGTCGTAGGTGCGCTGGAACCCGGCGAGGGACAGGTCGCGGAAGCGTCGCCACACGGCGACGATCTCGGGATCGCCCTTCTCCAGGCGCAGGAACAGCGCCCGGGCCGCCTCCCGCACCGCCCGGTCCCGCTCGCTCTGCTGGTAGGCCTTGATGTAGAGCTCGACCAGGTAATCGATGGCGCGGGCCTCGAGTGCCGCCTCGTCCCCCCACTGCTGCCAGGCCCAGATGACGAACCCGAACTGGGTGCCCCAGTCGCCGAGGTAGTTCTTCCGCACCACCCGCCAGCCCTGGAAGGCGAGGATCCGCGCGAGATCCGCGCCCAGGTTCGTGGACCTGAGGTGGCCGAAGTGGAAGGGCTTCGCGATGTTCGGCGCCGAGAAGTCCAGCACCAGGGTGCGGCCGGCGCCGAGGTCCCGCCGGCCGTAGGTGTCCGGGCTAGCCCGGATCTCGCCCAGCAGCTGCTCGGTGCAGTTGGCCCGGTTGAGGAACAGGTTGAGATAGGGGCCCTCGGCCCGGGCGCTGGCGATGATCGGGTCCGCCCCGATCCGGGCCGCCAGCTTCTGGGCGATGAGGGGCGGCGCGGTGCGCAGCTCCTTCGCCAGCTGGAAGCACGGCAAGGCCACGTCACCCAGGGCAGGGTTCGGCGGGGTCTCGAGGGCATCCTCGATCCGGGTCGTGCGCTCCGCCGGCCAGTCGAGCGCCGCGCGCACGACTTGCGCAACGTGGGACGTGATTTGCATCGTGGGTGTCGGGACCGCTGGGAACGCGCGGAATTCTAGAACAATTCCGCCGGGTCCACGTCGAGGCTCCAGCGCACCCGGCGCTGGGCGGGCAGCGCGGCGATGTCGGCGCGGAATGCCGGCAGCACCTGCTGCAGGTCCCGGCGCGCCGCGGCCTGCAGCAGCAGCTGGCCCCGGAAGCGACCCGCCCGGCGTTCCATCGGCGCCGCGGCCGGTCCGAGCACGCGCAGCGACGCCCCCGCGAGGGACCGGGCGCGGGCCGCCGCCGCCTCGAGGAAGCTGAACACGGGCCCGCGTTCCACCGCCTCGGCGCGCAGCAGGGCGAGGGCCGACCAGGGTGGCCAGCCCGCCTGGCGCCGTTCCTCGAGGGCCAGGGCGGCGAAGGCGCCATAGCCCTCGCGGAGCAGCACCCGCAGCAACGGGTGCTCCGGAAAGAGCGTCTGCAGCCACACCTCGCCGGGCCGGTCGGCGCGGCCGGCGCGGCCGGCCACCTGGACGAAGGTCTGGGCGAGCCGCTCCGCGCTGCGGAAGTCCGTGCCGAACAGACCCTGGTCCACGTCGACGATGCCGACCAGGGTGACACCGGGAAAGTCGTGGCCCTTGGTCAGCATCTGGGTGCCGAGGAGCAGGCGGGCCTCCCCGCTGCGGACCCGGTTGAGGCGGCGCTCGATCTCGCCCCGCCGGCGGGTCGTGTCCCGGTCGATGCGCTCCAGGGGGTGCTCCGGGAACTCCCGCGCCAGCGCTTCCTCGAGGCGCTCGGTGCCCTGGCCCACCGGCCGCAGTTCGGCCTGGCAGGCCGGGCAGGCCGCCGGTGCGGGATGGTCGCTGCCGCAGTGGTGGCAGGTGACCCGGCCGCGGCGCTGGTGCAGGACCAGGCGGGCGTCGCACCGGTCGCAGCCCACCACGGTGCCGCAGCCAGTGCATACCAGGGTCGGGGCGTAGCCGCGCCGGTTGAGGAAGATCAGCGCCTGGCCGTCCGCGGCCAGGTGGTGGCGGATGGCGGCGAGCAGCGGCTGGGTGAGGCCATCCCGGGGCTGGTGGGTGCGCACGTCGATGAGGTGCACGCGCGGCGTGCCGGCGGCACCCGCCCGGGACGGCAGCTCGAGCCTCTCGTAGCGGCCGCTGCGGGCGTTCTCCACCGATTCCAGCGACGGCGTCGCGGACCCCAGCACCAGCGGCACGGAGAGTTCCCGGGCGCGCCAGACAGCGAGGTCCCGGGCCGAGTAGCGGAAGCCGTCCTGCTGCTTGTAGCTGGCGTCGTGTTCCTCGTCCACGACCAGCAGGCCCGGCGCCGCGAGGGGCGTGAAGATCGCGGAGCGGGTGCCGAGGATGATGCGGGCCTCGCCGCTGCGGGCGGCGGTCCAGGCCCGCAGGCGCTCGCCTTCGGCGAGGCCCGAGTGGAGCACGGCCATGGGCACGGGAAAACGCCGGCGGAAGCGGTCGAGCAGCTGGGGCGTGAGGCCGATCTCCGGGACGAGGACCAGCGACTGGCGTGACTGCGCGAGCCGGGCCTCGATGCAGCGCAGGTACACCTCGGTCTTGCCGCTGCCGGTGACCCCGTCGAGCAGGAAGCACCGGTAGCCTGCCGCGGCGTTGACGGCGGCGACCGCCGTGGCCTGGTGGGGTGAGAGCTCTGGCGGGGTGTCCCGCGTCGCCGCCACCGCCGGCAGCGCCGGCGCCCGCCGGGCTTCCACCACCAGGCCCCGCGCCTTCAGCCCGTGTACGGCCCGGCGCCAGCCGTCCCCGGATGCCGCCAGCTCATCGGCCGTGAGCTGCCCGGCGGCGGCCCGCAGCTGCGCCAGCACCCGGTACTGGACCGGTGCCCGGCGTAATGTCGCTTCGTCTGCCGACTGGCCCGCCGGCGTCAGCTGGAAGACGTGCTCCGTGCCACCCGCGTCCTGGCCGTCCCGCAGGGCCGTCGGCAATGCGGCCGCCATCACCTCGCCGGGGGGATGCTGGTAGTAGGCCGCGGCCCAGTCCAGCAACCGCCGGACATCGGCAGGCAGCAACGGCGCCGGGTCCAGCACGGCCGTCGCGCGCCGCAGGCGCTCGGCGGGCAGGTCGCTCGTGGCCTTCACGCCCACGATGAGCCCCACCCGGCTGCCCCGGCCGAAGGGCACTCGCACCCGCACGCCCGGCTGCGGCGCGGGTTCCGCCGCCAGGGGCGCCAGATAGTCGAACAGGCCCATGAGGGGCGCCGGCACCGCCACGGCGAGGATCGGCTCCCGGCTCATGAGCGCCCTGCCGGCAGTTGTCCACAGTTCCTGTGGATAAGTCTGTGCATGAGATGGGTCAAACGGTCATCCGGGCCAGTCGCCACAACCATTATGACAATCTGGGTAATTTTTGACCGAAGCACTTTTGTTATATAAAACAATTTCTTATGAGACCATGCTCAGGTCGGCACCGCGATGCAATCGCTAACTGTCCCCGCATCGTGGGAAATGTGCATAAGTGCAGCCGCAGCGCGCCGGCTGCCACCCGGAATTGCGCGCTTGTCAGCCCCCCGACGGCACCGGCGTTGGTGCCTTGGAGCGACGGAGATTGCGGCAGTATGCGGAACCGGTACGTGGCCATGGCACTGCAAGCGGCCCCGGCGTACTCGTGGCACTCGCGGACGAAAGGGACGGGACTGGACGCTGGTCGGGCCATGGAGCGGTTTCTCGCCGAAGTGGAGCGGCGTGCCCTGCGCATCGCGGTCCTTTCGGTGGGCGACCGGGACGATGCCCTGGACATCGTGCAGGACGCCATGTTCAAGCTGGTACGGAACTACGCGGACCGGCCCAGCGAGGAGTGGCGGCCGCTGTTCTTCCGCATTCTAGCCAACCGGATCACCGACCAGCAGCGGCGGCGCACGGTCCGCCAGCGGCTGATGGCCTGGTTGGCGCCGCCGGACGATGACGAGGAGGCCGACCCGATGGCCCAGCTGCCGGATCCCCACCCCGGTGCACCGGCAGAGGTCCTGGAACGAGCCGAGGCCATGGCGGCGCTGGAGGTCGCGGTCGGACGCCTGCCGCTCCGCCAGCGCCAGGCCTTCCTGCTGCGGAGCCTCGAGGGACTCGACGTCGCTGCCACGGCCGCGGCCATGGGGTGCACGGAGGGCAGCGTGAAGACGCATTATTCCCGGGCGGTGCACAGCCTGCGCGCCGCCCTTACGGAGCACCGGCCATGACCGAGCACGACGACGACTTCGCCCGGCGCGCGGGGGAGCGGCTCCGCCGCTCCGCCGACGACCTGGATACCGCCACTGCCGCCCGCCTCGTCCGGGCGCGCCAGGCGGCGCTGGCCGGCCATCCCGACCGGCGGCGCGCCAGAAACTGGCTGGTGCCGGGCCTCGCCACTGCCGCGGTGGCCGCCCTGGGGGTCGGACTCTGGCTGGAACGCCAGCCGGCCGACCCGGTTCCCGCCGTCACGCCGCCTGTCGAATCGCCGGCCGAACTGGAACTGCTGCTCGCGGGCGAGGACCTGGAGATGCTGGAGGACCTGGAGTTCTATGCCTGGCTGGATGACGAGCTGGACCCGGCGGGCTGAACGGCGCGTGGGGCGCCGTCTGCTGGTGGGCCTCCTGCTGGGCAGCCTGCTGGCCGGCGGGCTGCCCGCGTTCGGGGCTGATCCGGCGCCTGCGCCCGGCATCGCCTGGGAGTCGCTCAATCCGGACCAGCAGCAGCTGCTCGCGCCGTTCCAGGGCCGTTGGGCCGAACTGCCGCCCGAACGCCAGCGCCGCCTCGCCGAGGGCGCCGCCCGCTGGAATGCCATGGACCCGGCGGAGCGGCAGGCAGCGCGGGATCGGTTCCGCCGCTTCCGGGACATGACGCCGGAGCAGCGCGAGAAGATTCGCCAGCGCTGGAAGGAGCTCCCCCCCGAAGAGCGCCAGCGCCTGCGGGACCAGCGTCGCCAGCAGCGCGAAGCCCGGCAAGGTACCGGACACCAGTTCCGTTAATTACTTGCCGAACAGGCCCTTGAGCTTGTCTCCCAACTGCTTGCCGACGTCGGGGACGAGCGGCTCACCTGCTGCGGGCTGGGTCTTCAGCGCCTGGTCGCGGCGCTGGACCGGGTCATAGCCGAGGGCGGCGACACAGTCGGCGTATACCCCGGTCGGCTTCGCGGGGGCGCCGCTGCCCGCGCCGAGCTGGGCGGCCACGGCCTGCAGGTTGGCCAGGTTGAAGCCGCCCCCCACCCGCGAACACTCGATGCCGAGCGCATCCGCGCGCTCCAGGTCCCCGCCGGCCCGGGCGGCTGCGATCATCTGGGGGAGAAAGAGGCTCCGGTTGTCGATCCGATCGGCGCCGCGCTCCAGGGTCGACAGCGCACCCGGGTAGTCCTGCCGCTGCACCTGGTAGGAGGCCCTCCACAGGTAGGCCGCGCGTGGCGCGAGCTCCGCCTCGCTCCAGGCGATCGCCCGCTGTTCCGCCTCGGACGGCTGGCGTTCCACCGTGTCCAGCCAGCTGCCGATCGCCAGGTTCAGGTGGGGCGACAGGGTGGCCAGGGCGGGATCGCCGAGCAGCCGCCCGGCCTCGGCGCCGGCCCCGCGGGGCTCCTTGCTGTTGAGCGCCGCGAGTACCGCCAGCGAATCCCGGTCGGCCGCCAGCAGCCGGCCCCCGTCACCCTGCCGCAGCTCGGCCTCGAAGCGCGGTGACCGCGGTGTCTTGTCCCGGCGACCCGTGCTGGTCTTCTGGACATGCTCCAGCACCGCAGTAGCGCGCGCTTCCGGTGAGTCGTAGTCGGTACCCCAGCGGGCGAGCGCACCAAAGGCTGCTTCGACGGCGCCGGACTCCGCGCCGCTCTTCAACCCGGCCAGGATCTGGTCCGCGGTGCCGGAGGCCCCCGCCGCCTTGGCCTGGGCGCGCTTCAAGGCTTCCTGGCGCAGGCTCTCCACGCGCTCGCTGCGGACAGCCTGGGCGGCATCGAGGCGCGTGAAGAGGCTGCTGAAAGCCGCCGGGTCGTAACCGGCGGCCCGCACCATGTCCACGCCGGCCAGGTCCGCCTCCCGCTCCTGCTTGCGGTTCCAGCCGGGGGCAATGAGGTCGGACCACACCGTGCCCGCTGCCTGGGTCGTCGGCAGGGTATCCGCCGCAAACGAGGCGAGCCGGCCGGGATCGGGCGTGCCCTTGCTGCCTCGGCTGTCCACGGCGATCGTCACGAGCTGGGCGGACTCCACCGTGAACGGGAGCTTCTGGACCACGTTCTTCGTCTGGGCATGCCTCGCGATGACGTGGGCCAGTTCATGGCTGAGCGCCGCAGCCAGTTCGTCCTCGCTCTCGACCTGGCGCAGCACCTCGGAGCCCACCACGATGTTGCCGCGGACGTCCGTGAATACCGTGAACTCCGCGGTGGACTGGATCAGGAACCGGGGCACCGGGGGCGCGCCGGGCTGGCCGGCGAGCAGACGGCCAGCGATGTCCGTCAGGTACTTCTCGATGGGGTCGGCGCTGATGAAAACGAGGTCCCGGCCGAGATAGTCCCGGACGGCGGCAGCCTGTTCGGCGCCCCCGTCCGGCGTGCCCTTCGCCAGGGCGCCGGTGGCCACGGCGAGCAGTCCCGCGAGCAGCAGGACCGGTATGCCAGGGATCCGGGTCTGCATGGCGTTGCTCCTTCAGGGCTTCGCGGGTGATGGTGCGGGCGTCGGTGTCACGCAATCACGCGCTGCCTTGGGGTCGATGCCTGCCACGGCCGGTTCGGTATGGTCCGCCGCCCGTGAGCTGCTGCTCTGGACGCAGATCTTCGTGGGCTGGTTGCCAGCGGGCAGGGCGATCTTCAGCTCGGCGCGGTCCAGCCAGCGTTCGTCGCCGGACACGAGGCTCACCTTCACCAGGCCGAGGCTCTCGTCGCAGGCGAGCAGGGGCCGGCCGAGCGCGAGCTGTGCGCTGGGAATCTCCTCGAGGAACTTCCCCGCCGGATCGAACACCCCGACCCGGGCCCCAAGGGCGCCGGCGAGCGTCATCCCCTCGACGGAGCACGCGGCCATGGCCGGCGGAGCGGCCATCAGCGAGGCTACGAACACGGCGCACAGGCGCTTCATGGGTTCTCTCCCGGGAGCGAGGTTGCAGGGGCCGGAGGTTCGGCGACGGGTGGCGGGGCGGCGGCTGCCTGGCGCCGTTGCCTCCAGGCGGTGAAACGCGCGATGCCGCCGTGGAAATGCCAGCGGTCGAGCCGGTCGACCCACGGCCTGACCGCCGGCCCGAGGAACGACACCGGATGGGGGAACTGCTTCAGCTCCTCCTGCCGGTAGAACTGCTTGACGGTGGCGGAAAAGGCCAGTGCGACGAGCACCATGCCGATCCAGTTGGAGGGCGCCACGCCGTAGCGCATGAGCAGCGCGGCGCCGCCGCCCAGCAGCAGCACGACGAGCAGGTAGACCAGGGTCTGCACCGGCATCAGCAGGTCGATGGCGATGCCGACCACGACCGCGGCGAACACGGCCTCGGGCGAGGCCCCCGCGTAGCTCAGGAACCCCGCCAGCGCGAACCAGCACAGCAGGCCGACCGCCGACACGGCCCGGCGCCGGGGCTCGTCGAGCAGGATCCAGACCAGGGGCACGACGAAGGCGAGGATCGCGAGCAGGACCAGTGCGGCCGTCGCGGTGGCACCCGTCGACAGGTCCCGGGCATAGCGCGGGCCGAGACCCAGCAGGTTGTCCACGGCGGCAGCGTGCAGGATCACCCCGGGCACCTGGCCGTGCACCGGGCTCTGGTGCCAGTCCGAGATGCCGGTGACCCGGGCCCCCAGCAGTACGATCTTGTCCTTCAGCAGCGCGCGAACCTCCTCGGGATCGCCGTGCCTGACCAGCGACGCGGGTAGCACGCTCACCGCCGGACAGGGCAGTGAGAGCCCGGGCCGCGGCGAATTGCGCAGGTCCTCGAACACGCCGAGCAGCAGCTGCGTGATGCTGGTGCCCAGGGCCTGGGCCACGGACACGCCACCGTCCGGCTCCGCGTAGGTCTGGCACACGCCGGCCGTGTAGAACGGGCGCTGCTCGGCCGGCGGAAACGCCCCCCAACGGACCACCAGCGGCGCGCTGAAGGCCCCCTGTCCCGCTGCCTCCAGCAACGCACAGCCGGCCTCGCGTCGGTCGCCCCGGGCGCAATACGCCTCGAGCATCGCGAGGGCCGGCGTGACCTGGCCTGGCTCCCGGCCGAGCCGCAGCGGATAGCGGTCCCCGCAGCCCCACCAGCCGAGCAGGGCCACGCGGCTCCGGTCGGCACGCGCGGACTGCCAGGCCTGGAACTCGGGGAGCAACGACTCCTCGTCGCCGAGGGCGAGGGTCTCCCCGGGAAGCTCGTCCGGACAGAGGCTCTCGAGGGTCGTGCCCCGCAGGTCCGTGCGCAGCTGGGAGGCGAACACCAGCTGGGTGCCCGTCATGGTGCCGACGGGATTCAGCAGGTCCAGCGGTTCGTCGGCCGGCTGCCCTGCGGCGAGCGTGCCCCGCGCGTCGTGCTGCTGGCGGTAGAGGATGTCCAGGAATACCACCGCCGGCTCGCCCTGGAAGAGGGTCCGCAGCAGGCGGCCCTGGTCCGCGTAGGGCAGGGGCCAGCCCTTGCCCGCCCGGGCCAGGAATTCGTCGTCGATGAGCACCACGACCACGGCGCCCGTGCCCCGGTAGAAGGGCGCGGTGATCCGCAGGGCCGCCTGCTCCGAGCGGCTCGATGACGCGGTCTCGATGCCGAAGGGGTCCATCAGCAGCAGGCAGAAGAAGGCGAGGGCAATGAGCAGCATGGTGACCAGCCCCGGCGGCTTGTGGCCTGCGGGCTGTCCGGGCTCGGCGCTGTCCTGTCCGATCGGCGTGTGAGGAATCACGGCGCGGTCACCAGTCTGCTGGCTTGTTCTTGTCGGGCCGGTTGCCCGGCCCCGCCGGGCGCAAGGTCCCAGGGCGATGCTAGGACATCGGCCGGCCGAAGGGTACCCGCTGGCCCTTATGTCGCCTATGATTCCGGCGGGTTGCAGCCGAGGTCCCCATGCCACTGACAATCGGAGTTCCCCGCGAGACCTTTGCGGGCGAGAAGCGGGTTGCGACGGTTCCCGACGTCGTGGCGAGGCTGGTCAAGCTCGGCTTTGCCGTCACGGTCGAGGCCGGCGCCGGGGCGGCGGCCAATTTCAGTGACGATGCCTACCGCGCCGCCGGCGCCACCATTGCCCCCGATGCGGCGAGCCTGTACCCGGCCGTCGACGTGGTCTTCAAGGTGCGGGCCCCCGCGGCCGCCGAGGTGGCCCTGCTGAAGCCCGGCACCACCCTCGTCTCCTTCATCTGGCCGGCCCAGAACCCGGACCTCATGCAGCAGCTGGCCGCCCGTCGGCTCACCGTGCTCGCGATGGACAGCGTGCCCCGCATCTCCCGGGCCCAGAAGCTGGACGCCCTGTCGTCGATGGCCAACATCGCGGGCTACCGGGCCGTGATCGAGGCGGCCCAGCACTTCGGCCGCTTCTTCACCGGCCAGATCACCGCCGCCGGCAAGGTGCCGCCCGCCAAGGTGTTCGTCATCGGCGCCGGCGTGGCCGGGCTCGCCGCGCTCGGCACCGCCGTCAGCCTCGGCGCCATCGTGCGGGCCAACGACACCCGCCCGGAGGTCGCGGACCAGGTGAAGTCCATGGGCGCCGAGTTCGTGCCGGTGGACTACCAGGAGGAAGGCACGGGCGTCGGCGGCTACGCCAAGGTGATGAGCGAGGGCTACCAGAAGGCCCAGCTGGCGACCTTCGCCAAGCAGGCCGCCGACGTGGACATCATCGTCACCACCGCGCTGATCCCGGGCAAGCCCGCGCCGCGGCTCATCACCGCCGAGATGGTGAAGTCCATGCGCCCTGGCAGCGTCATCGTGGATCTCGCCGCCGAGCAGGGCGGCAACTGCGAGCTGACCGTGCCCGGCGAGGTGGTCGTCCGCCACGGCGTCACGATCATCGGCTACACCGACCTGCCGAGCCGCCTCGCCGGCCAGGCGTCCACCCTCTACGCCACCAACCTGCTCCGGCTCACCGAGGAGCTGTGCAAGGCGAAGGATGGCACCCTCGACGTCAACTTCGACGACGAGGTCATCCGGGGCACCACCGTGATCAAGGCGGGCGACGTCACCTGGCCCCCGCCGCCCCCGAAGCTGTCCGCGGCGCCGCCCCAGCAGAAGCCCGCGGCCGCGGCGCCCGCACCGAAGAAGGCCACCCACGGGCCGGGCGAGCCCATGGCGGGCAGCACCCTGGCCGTGCTGTTCGCCGTCGGGGCGGCGCTGTTCGCCGCCATCGGCCTGTTCGCGCCGGCCTCGTTCCTCGGCCACTTCACGGTGTTCGTGCTGGCCTGCTTCATCGGCTACATGGTCATCTGGAACGTCACGCCGGCCCTGCACACGCCGCTGATGAGCGTCACCAACGCGATCTCCAGCATCATCGCGGTGGGCGCCCTGGTGCAGGTGGCGCCGCCCATCGAGTCCGGTGCCGACCGGCCTGACGGCCTGATACTGGTCCTCTCGGTGCTGGCGCTCGCCCTCACCGCCATCAACATGTTCGGCGGCTTCGCGGTGACGCGGCGCATGCTGGCGATGTTCCGGAAGTAGGCGCGCTCCATGTCCACCAGCCTCGCCACCGTTGCCTACCTCGGCGCCGCCATCCTCTTCATCCTGAGCCTGGGCGGCCTCGCCAACCCGGAGACCGCCCGCCGGGGCAACCTGCTCGGCATCGCCGGCATGACCCTCGCGGTGCTCGCCACCATCCTCGGGCCGCGGGTCACCGCCGCGGGCATCCCCTGGATCCTCGGCGCTACCGCGGTGGGCGGCGCCATCGGCCTGTACGCCGCCCGCAAGGTGAAGATGACGGAGATGCCCGAGCTGGTGGCGCTGATGCACAGCCTGGTCGGGCTCGCGGCCTGCCTCGTCGGCTTCGCCAGCTACGTGGACACCTCGGCCGTGTTCGAGGGCGCGGAGAAGGCCATCCACGAGGTCGAGATCTACCTCGGCATCCTGATCGGCGCGGTCACCTTCTCCGGGTCCGTCATCGCCTTCGGCAAGCTGTCCGGCAAGATCGGTGGCAAGCCGCTGCTGCTGCCCGCCCGGCACTGGCTGAACCTCGTTGCCCTGCTGGTGGTCATCGGCTTCGGCGTCGCCTTCGTGGGCGCCCCCGACGTCGCCACCGGCATGACGCCGCTGCTCGTCATGACCGTGATCGCGCTGCTCTTCGGCGTGCACATGGTCATGGCGATCGGCGGCGCGGACATGCCGGTGGTGGTGTCCATGCTGAACAGCTACTCCGGCTGGGCGGCGGCGGCCACGGGCTTCATGCTCGCCAACGACCTGCTGATCGTCACTGGCGCGCTGGTGGGCTCTTCCGGCGCGATCCTGTCCTACATCATGTGCCGGGCCATGAACCGCAATTTCCTCGGCGTGATTGCCGGCGGCTTCGGCACCGGCGGCGGCGCGGCGCCGGCCGCGGGCGGCGCCCAGCCGGCCGGCGAGGTGACGCCGGTCAGCGCCCTAGAGACCGCCGAGCTGCTCCGCGCGGCCCAGGGCGTCGTCATCGTGCCCGGTTACGGCATGGCGGTCGCCCAGGCCCAGCACACGGTCTACGAGATCACCAAGCTGCTGCGCGACAAGGGCGTCAACGTCCGCTTCGCCATCCACCCGGTGGCGGGCCGGATGCCGGGCCACATGAACGTGCTGCTCGCCGAGGCCAAGGTGCCCTACGACATCG
>CALGMY010000270.1 GCA_937958785.1 uncultured Gammaproteobacteria bacterium
GAGGGTTTACGGGCGGCTACGGGAAAGACGTTATGTCGCGAAAATTTTTCCGTAAGGGTCGTTGAGGGGTAGGGGATGGAGATGCCAGAGGGCTGGCTTCGCAGTGCTCCCGCCGTGGTGGCGGCGATCCGCCGCGGGATCATGGAGGGCTTCTCCGAGCCCCTTCCTGGCGAATCACGCCCAGGAAAAAGCGCAGCTGCTCGGCGATCGCCTCCTGCAGGGACGTGTCGTCCAGTTGTTCGCGATCGATCAGGTGCTCGGCCTTCCCGAAGATCTGGGCCACCTCGGCCTCCAGGGCCGCGGGGTCAGGGTGGGTCCGAATGATCGCGGCGATGACGACCGACTGGGCAAGGGCCATCGGCAACGGGTGGGTATCGGCATACATGGTTTGGGCGGGCTCCTCGGTGATGGGTGGGTGTGGTCACGCCACCAGCCTAGCACCGGGTGAGCCCGCCACCGGAGGGCTGTGATGGACCAGGAGAAGCTGTTCCACGAGGACTGGCGGGACGCCCTGAAGCACCTGGTGAAGGCGCTCGGTGGCTTCGACGCCGTGGGCATCGAGATCTGGCCGGCGAAGACCCGCAAGGCCGCCGGCGCCTGGTTGTCCGACTGCCTCAATCCAGAGCGGCCCGCGAAGCTGGACCTCGAGGAGATCCAGAAGCTCCTGCAGATGGGCCGGGACCGGGATCTGCACGTCGGGCTGTACCAGCTCGTCGATGACCTCGGCTACGCCCGCCCCGCCACCCGGGATCCCCAGGACGTCGAGGGCGAGATTGCCCGCCAGATGTCGGAGGCGATGAGCACCGCCGAGACCCTGTTGAAGCGCTACGACCGCCTGCAGCAGCAGAAGGCCGTGCACCAGTTCGGTCGCCCCCGGGCTGCCAGTAGCGAGTAGCCCAGGGCCAGCCCATGCAGTACTTCCCGCAATGCCAGGAGCGCCGAGCCACACGGATGGCATGCCTCGCTGCAATTCGGACGAATCCGACACGGGAGCAGTCGCGATGATCAATGCCCGCCCCGCCGAGCGCCCCCCACTCCGTGCCAGTTCTCCCGCGGAGCCTTGCTCGGCTGGGGCGGGCTTCCTGCAGGCCGTGAAGGCCTGGTGGCAGTCGCTCTGGACGACGCCTCACCAGGATCAGCCGGCGCTGCCCAACAAGTCGTGGGAGGACTGCCAGTGACGGCAACACACAGTGAACAACTGCAGGGTGGAGGAGTGGTCCCTCGCCAGGCTCATAACCTGGAGACGCCGGTTCAAGTCCGGCCCCTGCTACCAGTCCCCGGAGAGGGAGACGACCCGTCGGCGCACCCCCCTGCCGACGTGATGTCGAGCTTGCCCGGCGCCGGTGCGGGTCCGGCGCCGGGCCCTTTATTCGACGAGGAACGCGGCTTCTGGAGCCTGCACGAGGTGATCGTGCTGCTGGCCGCCTGTCTGGTGCTCTGGGTGATCGGCAGTGGGTTGGGCATGGCGATAGCTCCAGCGGTGCGCATGCTGGCGAGAGCGGGGGTGGGCTGAATGGCGTTCAAGCACGTGACGGCGGTCATCGAGTCCTGGCTGCCGGCGCCGGAGAAGCTGGTTGCCCTGGCCCTGGCCGAGAGCGCGAGCAAGGAAGACGACTGCTGCTGGCTGTCCCTGGTGACGATTGCGCAGCGGGCCAGCTGTACCCGGCGTGGGGCCCAGAAGATCCTGCTGCGGCTCCAGGCGAGCGGCGTGGTGGAGCTCGCCGGCAAGCGGAAGGTCCCCCGGGGATACGTGAACATCTTCCGCCTGCACATCGACCGGCTGCCCGACGACATGCCCGAAGACCTCAGGGATGAACCCGGTTCACCTGTCGAAGAACTTGACGCTGAGACCCGCGCCCCGCTTGCCTCTGCGCAGGAGGCGACGGGCACAGGTGAACAGGGTTCGCCCCTGGCCACGGGCGAACGAAAAGACGCTTGGGGCGAACTGGGTTCGCGTGTACACGCGAACCAGAGTGCACTGACGGGCGAACGGGGTTCGCACAATCCTATCCGGAAGAACCAAGTATCTGAACCGGTTCGTGACCGATCCGCCCCCGGCTGGGGGCCGGGGCGGACGTCCCCGAACCCGAACCCGGAGCTGACCGGGGAGCTGCGGGCGGCGCTGTCGGCGGCCCGGAACCTGGGCATCGACGGGCTGCGGGAGGGCGAGACGCTCGCCCAGCTCGACGCCCGGATCGGCGAGGCCCAGCTGGCCCGGCTCCAGCGCCAGCGGGCGGAGCGCGCTGCAGTCCGGCCGGATGTTCCACGGGAAACGGACCACGCGGAACCCGCGCCGTTGTGCGACTTCGCCGTGGAACAGGCGGTGGCGTGATGGGCCCGGGCGAGCACATCACGGCCGACGACCGGGAGCGGTTCCAGCTGATGCGCGAGCTCGGCTGCGTGGTGAGCAGCGTGTACTTCGGCAAGCCGGGGACTCCGGGGCAGGTGCACCACCTGGTCGCCGGCGGCCGCCGGATGGGCCACCAGGCGACGATCTGCCTGCACCCCTGGTACCACCAGGGCCAGCCGCCCGCGGTGCGCTACGCCGGCGCCATCGTGCAGCTGACGGCGGATCAGGCGACGACCCGGTACGGGCCCAGCCTCGCCCTCGACCGCCCGGCGTTCGAGCACCGGTTCGGCACGGAGCTCGAGTTGCTGGAGATGCAGGACGCGCTGATCGAGGCGTACCGGAGGGCGGAGGCCTGGGTGGCATGAATACTCGTAGCAGCAGCAGCTGGTCCGGCCGGACGGTGCCTCGTTGCATCCCGACAGCCAGCATGCGCACTGCAAAGGCCGGATAGCGGGCGCCGCATGAACACCCAGCTCGACATGCTCCTCCCCGAGATCCCCGGCCAGTCCCTCCGGTCCCAGGCCAACGCCTGCGAGACCCTGAAGCGCCACAGCCTGGCGAAGGTCGAGACCAACGCCCAGGCCTGGCTGCGGATCATGCGGGCCGAGGCGATCGAGCTGTGCCAGCGGGATGGCAGCGTCAGCACCGACGAGCTCCGGCTCTACGCCGAGCACACCCTGCAGCTCCCCGAGCACGACAACTGGTGGGGCGGGGTTTTCCGCGGGCCACGGTGGAAGGTCATCGGCCGCCGGAAAAGCCGCTGGGCCTCGAACCATGCCCGGGAGATCAAGGTCTGGGTCTACGTGAGGCCCGCGCATGCATGAGCCGGTGGGCAAGAACGGCATCGGTCACCCGCCGCTCGCGCCGGCGCGGATCCTGCGGCCTGGAGATACCGGCTTTCCGGGCGACGCCGGCGCCAGTGTGGTCGCTGCCTCGTTTCGGGATTGCCACCACCCCGGGTGCTCGATGCGGTTTCTGCCGACCAGGCCTTCAGCCAAGTACTGCGCAGAGCACGACACCGTGCAGGCTCAGCTCGAGCGTGATGATGGCATGAAGCGCACCCCCGCGTCGCAGCGGCCTGCTGCCAACCGGAAGGAATCATCGATGGCGAAAGTGCGGACCAAGTTCCCGGCCAAGGCCGCTCGGACGAAAGCCTGCGCGCACCCAGGCTGCGGCAAGGAATTCACGCCGGCTGGTAGAGCGTCCAAGTACTGCCAGGAGCACGGCACGAAGGCGAAGGGCGGCAGTGGCGACGAGAGTCCGCCATCCACGCATCGTGCGCCGGTGGCCGAGGCGCTCGGCAACCTCCGGAAGAAGGCCGATGGCGCCAACCGCCAGGCCGCGGGCCAGAAGGCCGATCAGGGCAAGCTCGAGCTCGACCTGATCCTTGGCGACTTCCCCCGGGCCCTCGAGGCCATCGCCCGGGTGGGCCAGCACGGCAACGACACGAAGTACGAGCCCGGCAGCTGGTTGAAGCTGCCGAACGGGCAGCAGCGAGTGGCGAACGCTGCCCTGCGCCACTGGATCGAGCGCAAGAAGGGTTTCACCCTCGATCCGGAGAGCGGGCACCTGGCCTTGGCCCACGAGACCTGGAACAAGCTCGCCGAGCTCGAGCTGGTCCTTCGGGCACAGGAGGCCTGATGGCTCTCCCACGGTACAACGGCCACCGCGACGCCAACGAAGCCGAGCTGCTGAAGATCTTCGATGATCTCCGCGTGCCCTGGCGGCGGGTCAACCACGAAGGCCTGCCGGACTTGCTCTGCATCATCGCCGGCCAGGTCCACGCTCCGGAGATCAAGTCCAAGGCGGGCCACCTCGAGCCCGCCCAGATCAAGTTCCGGGAGTGGCTGGTGCGGTATCACGTGCGCCTCGACGAGTACTACCCAGTCCTGCGCACCCCTGCCGAGGTCATCGAGTGGGTGGAGACTCGCCGGCGAAAGCTCTGGAGACCAGGCGCGTGAGCGAACCCGTTGCCGGGGGCTCAGGAGACGGCGAGAGGAGACGCTCTACCATCCAGATCGTGAATCACCCAGGCGGAAGCCGGACGGTGGTAATCAACGGACAGCAATTGATGGGCGACGCCCACATCGTCGTGAACCGGGACCACTTCGGGCGGGTCGTCCACGTGGATGTCCGCTTTTACATGCCGCAGGTGGTGGAAACCACGTCGCCGAAGCGCCATCCGAATCCGCACCCCTGGGTACAGGACTGGAAGAACATCCTGGGGCGCAAGCCATGACGGCGCGCCCAGTAGAGTCGATGGACCGAATGAGGGAGCACGGAGCGCACCCATGAACCTCGAGGCTACTCGGCGCCTGGCGCCGGAATTGCAGGTGGTGGACCAGCGTTTGCGCGGCTGGGGGGATTGGGCCAGGAAGGGCGTACCCGTACCCGGTTGGCCGGCGGTGTCGCTGACGGCCAAGATGGCCGAGTGGCATGAGATCGGGGTGCGGCCGGAGGGCAGCCCTCACCCGGTCGAGATTCCAGAGTCTGTGGCCATCATCGACAAGCTCGTGGCGAAGCTCCCACCCGACCAGCGCCGGGTGGTGCTGGTCAACTACAGCCGAAGCGACCCCCTGGAGATCAAGGCGCGGATCGCCAAACTCAACGTCCGGCGGTACCGCGGCCTGCTCGACCGAGCGCGATGGTCGGTCAGGTATGGGCTGGAGCTGATCGGGTGTTGATGCCGTCATCTAAGTCGGTAGATTCGCCCATGGCTGGGACTGTGGCCGGTACGAACGCATGATCAAGATCAGCGTCCGGGGCGACATTCGAGTGGCAATCGAACGACTCTCCCTGGCTGAGCGACAAGTGCCATACGCAACTGCCCGGGCACTAACCAAGACGGCTAAGGCCGTCCAGCTCGAGCTCGAGAAAGAGATCAAACAGGTCTTCGACAGGCCTACCCCATTCACGGAGCGAGCCCTGTACACCAAGCCCGCCACGAAGGCGCGGCTGGTTGCAGAAGTTGGTATCAAGGATTGGGCGGCCAAGGGAAACGCCGCTGTGAAGTACCTCTTCGCCGAGGTGCATGGCGGCGGGCGTTCCGAGAAGGGATTCGAGAAACTGCTGCAGAATCGAGGCCTGCTTCCAGCAGGCTGGTATGCGATACCGGGGAAGAATGTCCCTGTCGATGCCTACGGCAATATCTCGAGATCATTGATCCTGAAGATCCTCAGCCAGGTTGGCGCGATGCGCGACCCTGGGCAGAACGAGAAGGTTGCCACGAAGAGAAAGCGCAACAAGAAGCAGCGTCTCGGGCGCTTCTTTGCTGTAGCGCCTCGGCAGGGGCGGATGACCCCGGGGATCTACGAGCGCGTCACGTTTGCTTCTGGTTCGGCGATTCGGCCCGTGTTGATCTTCACGCCTCGTCGACCGATGTATCGTCAGCGCTATCGCTTCTACGAACTGGGCCAAGAGCTGGCCCGTCGCATCTTCCCGCGTGAGTTCGAGGAAGCGGCACGCATCGCGATGGGGACACAACGGTGATCACGGCGGCGAGCGCACGTGGATGGGAAGGGGCGACGAAGGGCGCGGGTCCTTCCTGGCCATCTCCACCGCGGGTAGTTCGAACCGGGTTGGTCTCCTAGCGCGAGGGGTGCCGTAGCGCCACCACACCGCATGTTGGCAGAGCCCCGCACGCTGAGCTGGCTTGCCGTCGAGTTGAGAAGGGACCGACGGTCCCTAGCCCGTGATCTGGAGAGCCTCGAGCCGGCCTCGATCCGGAAGGTCGGGAAGAACACCGAGAGACGGTGGTACCTGGCCGCGGTGCTCGAGCACCTTCAGGCGGGGAACGGCGAAGAGACGCTCGACCTCGAGCAGGAGCGGGCCCGGCTGGCTCGTGTGCAGCAGGAGAAGGCGGCGCTGGACGTTGCGGTCCGGCGGGGCCAGCTGCTGGACGTAAACCTCGTGTACCGGGCCTGGGAGACGCTCCTGGTCGGAATCCGGGCCCGGATGCTCTCCGTGCCCACCAAGCTGGCCGCGGAGCTTGCGGCCCTATCGGACGCGAATGCCATCCGGGCTCGACTCACCGACGAGATCTCCGAGATCCTCGCAGAGGCTGCCGCTCATCGAGCGGGACCTGCAGATCTCGACGGCGCTGGCTCTGATGAGCCGGGCGGCGAAGATCCTGACGCCACCGCCGAAGCTGACGGTGAGCCAGTGGGCCGACGCCAAGCGAAGGCTGAGCCGCGAAAGCAGCGCCGAACCAGGGCAGTGGCGCACTGATCGAGCACCATACCAGCGGGGCATCATGGACGCGATCGCGGACGACACCGTCCGCGAGATCTGGGTGCAGAAGTCTTCCCAGATCGGGTGGACAGAGATCCTCGGCAATGTGATCGGCTACCACATCGACCAGGACCCGGCCCCGATATTGCTGGTCCAGCCGACACTGGAAATGGCGGAGGCCTGGTCAAAGGATCGACTGGCGCCGATGCTTCGGGATACGCCTTGCCTGCACGGCAAGGTGGCGGATGCCCGGGCTAGGGACTCCGGGAACACGCTGCTGCACAAGCAGTTCCCAGGGGGCCACGTCACGATGGCCGGGGCGAACTCGCCGGCCGGCCTGGCGTCACGACCGATCAGGATCCTGCTCTTCGACGAGGTGGACAGATTTCCGGCCTCGGCAGGGACGGAGGGCGATCCGATCAGCATCGGGCGCAAGCGTGCGGCGACTTTTTGGAACCGGAAGCTGCTGGCCGGGTCGACGCCGACTGTGAAGGGATCGAGCCGGATTGAAACCGGCTTCGAGGGCTCAGACCAGCGCTTCTTCTATGTGCCGTGCCTGCACTGTGGCGAGTTTCAGCGTCTGGTGTGGGCCAATGTGCGTTGGGAGGAGGGGCGACCCGACACGGCGGCCTACTGCTGCCAGGCCTGCGGCGCGCTCATCGGCGATTGCGACAAGCTGGCCATGCTCCGGCGCGGCGAGTGGCGGGCGACGAAGCCCTCGACCGGGATCGCCGGCTTTCACGTCAGCGAGCTGTACTCGCCGTGGGTGACCTGGGCGGAGATGGCCCGAGCGTTTCTCGAGGCCAAAAAGCTACCCGAGACGCTCCAGACGTTCATCAACACGGCCCTCGGGGAGACCTGGGAGGACGGTGGCGAAACCCTCGACGCGGGTACGCTGGAGAAGCGGAAAGAGAGCTACACCGCCGCGTCACTGCCGTCGGGCGTGCTGCTCCTGACCCGCGGTACCGACGTCCAGGATGATCGTTTGGAATCAACCCTCTGGGGCTGGGGAGCGGACGGCGAGAAGTGGCGCGTCGAGCACGACGTACTGAGGGGCGACCCGGGAAGCCTGGGGTCAGGCTCGGTCTGGACTGACCATGACCAGCTCCTCGAGCGCCGCTATACCACCGACGACGGCCGCACGCTGGTGTGCGAGGCCGCGGCAGTGGATTCGGGTGGGCACTTCACCGAACAGGTCTACGAGTACTGCGCCCGTCGGAAGCGCCGCCGGGTGTGGGCAATCAAGGGCGTGGGCGGGCCTGGCCGGCTCGCTTGGGCTAAGAAGGCGAGCCGCGGGGGCAAGCACCGCCGCGATGTGTGGCCGGTTGGCGTCGACACGATCAAGGATGTCCTGTACGGGCACCTTCGGAACGTGAAGGAGCCTGGTCCAGGGTTCACCCACTTCGATGCCACCACCGACCAGGACTACCTAGACCAGCTGACCAGCGAAACGCTGGTGTACCGCATGGTCATGGGGCGCAAGGTGAAGGCCTGGCGGCCCCGGCAGACGGGGATCCGGCAAGAGGCCCTGGACTGCGCCGTCTACGCCTACGCGGCGATGGTCGGCCGGGGCGGCTACAAGCTGATCGGCATGCGGCTCACAGCACAGCCGGCCCCGTCCGGCGACGCCCAGCCCGGCGCGCCGGCAAAGCCAACGAACGAGAACACGGACGTGATGGACCTGACCGGCGGTGAGGAGCCGGAGCGGCGCGGCCGTGGGCCGAGGCCCCGACGCGGTGGCTGGATGAACTGGAGACGGTGACATCAACGTAGAGCCCGACAAGCTGGCCGCCGGCGATACCTGGTCCTGGACCCGGAGCTTTGCGGACTATCCGGCGTCCAGCTGGACGCTGGCGTACTACTTCCGCAACGCGACGCATAAGTTCTCGATCTCGGGTGGAGCGGTGGTGGCGTCGGGTGACGACTTCGTCATCACGAACGCTGCCGCCACCACCGCCGCCCTGACCCCGGGCCGGTACACGTGGCAGGCCCTGGTGACCTCCGGGAGCGAGCGGCACAAGGCCGCCGAGGGCGTCCTGGTTGTCGAGCCGAACTACGCCACGGACGCCGTGCTGGACAGCCGGTCCCAGGCGCGCAAGCTGCTGGACGCGATCGACGCGACCCTGAACGGCCGGGCGACGGTCGACCAGAAGTCCATGTCGGTGGCCGGTCGGACCATTGAACGCATGACAGCCGCCGAGCTCTGGGAGCTGCGGCAGAGGGTGGCATTCGACGTGAAGCGCGAAGACGACGCGGCTCTGCTGGCCAACGGCGGCCCGGATCGGCGCCGGGTGGGAATTCGGTTCGGCCGTGCCTAAGTGGCTGGACGCGCTTCTCGGTCGAAACCCTACCCCGCCTGCCCAGACCGCGCCGATCGTCACGCAGGCAGCGGATCCGGGCGGTGATCGGCAGCCGAAGCGCGCCATCCGGACGTACGCGGCGGCGCGCAGCAGTCGACTGACGGCCGGTTGGGGCCAGGGCAAGAGCAGCGCTGACTCTGAGCTCTGGTCGAGCCTGACGGCTCTCCGCGAGCGCTCCCGGGCACTGATCCGGGATGCGGCGTTCGCCAAGAACGCCCGCCGGGTGGTGGTGAACAACGTCATCGGCACCGGGATCCGGATGCAGGCCCGGGTGGAGAACACCCGCGGTTCGCAGCACACCTCGATTAATGACCAGATCGAGGCCGAGTGGCTTCGGTGGTGCCGGGCGGACTCGTGCCACACCGGTGGGGTGCTGGCATTCCAGGATCTCGAGCGCCTGGCCATGGCCCAGGTGTTCGACGCCGGCGAGTGCTTTCTCCGGATGCACTTCCGCAAGTTCGGCTCGTCCCGGGTGCCACTGGCCATCGAGGTGATCGAGGCCGAGCGCCTGGCGGACGAATACGTGAACCCGGGCGGCATGGGCCTGGAGACGATCCTGAAGCTCGGTATCGAGCAGGACATGCTGGGGCGCCCGGTGCGCTTCTGGCTTCGCGAGGTGCACCCGGCGGACATCAGGTTCGCCTACAGCCAGACGGACCGGGTCTTCTCGGTGCCTGCGGACGAGATGTTTCACATCCGGGTCATCGACCGCTGGCCGCAGACCCGAGGCGAGCCGTGGCTGCATGCGGCAGCCCGCAAGCTGAACGACATGGACGGGTACACCGAGGCGGAGATCGTCGCCGCCAGGGGTGCCGCCACGTACATGGCGACGATCGAGTCTCAGGACGGGGAGAACTACGGCGAGGAGCAGGACGACGGCAGCCTGCAGATCGAGCTGGAGCCCGGCATGGTCGAGAGGCTCAGCCCCGGTGAGAAGCTGGCCTTCCATGCCCCGAACCGGCCGAATTCTGGGGCAGATCCGTTCCTGCGGTTCATGCTGCGGGAGATCGCCGCCGGCGTCGGCTGCAGCTTCGAGTCCCTGAGCCGGGACTACTCGCAGTCGAACTACTCGAGCTCGCGGCTCGCGTTGATCGACGATCGGGACCTGTGGCGGGCCATCCAGGGCTGGTTCATCCGGTCCTTCCGGGAGGGCCTGCACCGGGTCTGGATCCGGCAGGCCGTCCTCGCTCGAGCGCTGGACCGGATCGACCTGGTCCAGTACGGCCTCGATCCCGAGAAGTTCGAGGCAGTAGCGTTCAAGCCCCGCGGCTGGACCTGGGTGGATCCGACCCGGGAGGTCGCGGCCTACAAGGAGGCGATCAAGGCGGGCCTGAAGACGGTGACCGACGTGATCGCTGAGACCAACGGCGGCACCGACTTCGACGAGGTCATGACCGAGCGGCGCCGCGAGCTCGACCGCATGGCCGAGCTGGACCTGGACTTCGACACCAACCCGGACGCCTACATGAAGCCGGCTGCGCCGTCGCCGTCGCCGGCGCCGGCCGAGCCCGCCGCCGGCGACGGGGACGAGCCGAAGAACGAGAGCGAAGAGCCAGAGAAGGACGGCGAAGGCGCGCCTGAGAAGGCGCCCCGCCGCAAGGCCGACCTGCGCATGGTGAGGGAGCTATGAAGCGAGACGTCATCCGGCCGACCCTGCTGGAGCGGACGGTTGAGCTCGGGCGCGGCAAGGACACCGACGGCGATTACGTCGTCAAGGTGGCCTTCGCGTCCGATCTTCCGTACGAGCGGTGGTGGGGCATCGAGGTCCTCGAGTGCACGCCTGAGGCGGTCCGCCTGGACCGCCTGAATGACGGCGCCCCCATCCTCTACAACCACGACAAGGACGAGCTCCGCGGAACCCACGTCAAGGGCTCGGCCAAGTGCGATGACGACGGCGTCCTTCGTGGCGAGATCCGCCTGAGCTCCGTAACGCAGGATTGCCGGGACACCCTGGCTCTGGTGAAGAGCGGGATCCTGACGAAGGCCAGCGTCGGCTACCTGATCCACAAGGTCGTGGAGAAGAGCAAGAAGAAGGACGGTACCCCCCAGGAGATTACCCACGAGGGACGGATGTTCTCTGGGGTGCTGGAGCGGTCGTTCCAAGAAGCGCCGGGGGACCGCGCTGCCTTCCTTCGGTCTCTCGATCAGGCCCGCGGCGCCGAGGCGGACCGTGGGACCGACGAGCCGCCGACGTTCCTAGTCATGGACTGGGAGCCCTACGAGAACTCACTGGTGACGATCCCCGCCGACAACAGCGTCGGCGTGGGGCGTACCGCCGAACGTGCCGTGCCGACAACCCATGTTCAACAGGCGGAATCCGCCGCAAGGAGCTCTACCATGACCGAAGAAGAGAAGCGGGCGGCGGAAAAGGCTGCCCAGGAGAAGGCGGCGGCCGAGGCCGCCCAGCGTTCGGCGATCACGAGTGGTGGTGACGACACCGCCGTCGCCCACGAGGCACAGCGCCAGAAGGCGATCTCGAACCTCTGCCGGGCCAACAAGATCGACCCGCGCACCGAGGAGCACTGGATCCGGAGCGGCAAGCCCCTGGACCAGGTCTCCGAGGAGCTCGTCAAGGTGATGGAGGAGCGGGGCAAGGATGTCAACACCGACTCCCCGGCCTTCCTGGGCATGGAGCGCGGTGAGGTCGAGCGCTACTCGATCTCCCGGGCCATCCATGCCATCGCCAACAAGAACTGGGGCAAGGCCGGCCTCGAGCTGAAGGCCCACGAGGCGATCGCCAAGCGCCTGGGTCGGGCGGTGGAGGAGAACTCCATCCTGGTGCCGCTCGAGGTCCAGGACCGGCTGTCCGCCCAGGTCCTGGCTCGCCAGGCCCAGGCCCGCGGCCAGCGCGACTTCAACACCTCCACGGGTGGTGGCGCGTACCTCATCGAGACCCAGAACGTCGGGTTCATGGAGCTGCTCCGTAACCGGTCCGTGTTCCTGAACATGGGCGCGATGCGGATCCCGAGCCTGACGGGCTCCGTGACGATCCCGCGGCAGAGTGCCGCCGGCACGGCGTACTGGCTGGCGAACGAGACCTCGCAGCTGACCGAGTCCAACCCGACCCTGGTCCAGATGACCCTCACGCCGAAGACCGTGGGCGCCTACACCGAGATCTCCCGCCAGCTGCTCCTCCAGAGCGCGCCCGGCGCGGACATCATCGTGATGAACGACATCGCGAGGGTGGTCGCCCTGGGTATCGACGCGGCGGGCTTCACGGGCACCGGCTCGAACGGCCAGCCCCAGGGCCTGACCGGCGGCGGCGGCATCTCCGGCGTGGGCTCGGTGACCGGCACCTCTCTCGGGGTGGCGGGTGTCATCGAGTTCCAGGCGGACGTTGCCGGCGCCAACGCGCTGTCTCCCAGCTGCGGCTACGTGACCACGCCGACGGTCGCCGGCCTCCTGATGCAGCGGGCGCGGTTCTCCAACACCGACACCCCGCTCTGGGAAGGCAACATGCTGGACGGCAAGGTGTTCGGCTTCCGCGCCATGTCCAGCAACCAGGTCCCCAGCGCGACGGTGCTGTTCGGCGACTTCGGCACGGTGGTGATCGCCGAGTGGGGCGTCCTGCAGATCGACGTCAATCCGCAGGCCGACTTCAAGGCGGGCATCATCGGTGTCCGCGGCCTGGCGTCGGTGGACATCGGCTTCCGCCTCCCGGCCGGCTTCTCGCTGGCTTCCAGCGTCACCTAAGGCTCGTCGTCAACCCCATGGCCCTCCCGCTCCGGCGGGAGGGCCTCTTTCACGGAGAGTTCCCCATGCTGCAGCAGCTGAATCAGCCCCGGACGGTCAAGGTCCTCCGGTCGTTCTTCTACCAGGGCAAGGTCGTCGAGAAGGACTCGACGGTGAAGCTCCCGGCGCACTTCGCGGCCGAGATGGTGGGCGCGAACAAGTGCGCCTACGAGGACGTCATGGACCCGACCGCCCACCCGCTCGACGTCGACGCCGCCAAGCCCGCCGCCAAGAAGGGCGGCTAAGGCCGGATTCCCGCCAGACGATCACCACGGAGAAGGTCCATGCATTCTCACAATCCCTACGCCCAGCAGCAGGCGATCCTGCTCAACCCGGCGAGCTGCGCCAACACGGCGGCGGCCACCGGGGCCTGGGTCGACGCGTCCCAGTTCACCGGCGATGTGGTGATCACGCAGCACATCGGCGCGGTCACCGGCTCGATCGTCGGCAAGATCCAGCACGCCGATGACGGCTCCGGCACCAATGCCGAAGACGTGACCGGTGGCGGCTTCGCCAGCGTTTCGAGCGCGAACAACCTGCAGAAGATCGTGCTTCGCCGGCAGGGCCTGAAGCCCTTCATCCGGTACCTGGGCACGATCACGACCGGGCCGGCGCTCGTCGAGGCCAACCTGACGGGAATCAAGTCCGGCTACAGCACCTGATGGCGCTGGAGACTGAGGCCGATCGCCAGGCCGAGCTCGAAGCGCTCGGCGAGCTGGTGACCGGTCCTCTCGGGACCTTCCTGGCGATCCCGCTCGAAGCCTACGAGGACTCGCCCATCGAGGGCACCGTGGTCGAGCACTCCGAGGCCAGCTTCGTGGCCTCGGCGGCCGATGTGGTTGCCCAGGGCCTGGTTCAGGGTTCCACCCTCAGCTACGGCGGCGAGAGCTACCGGGTGACCAGGCTGGAGCCAGATCGGACCGGCATGACGGTAGTGCGATGCGAGGTCGACTAGATGCCCAGTCAACGCGAGGTGATCCTGGCCCACCTCGACACGCTGCTCGCCACCATCCCGGGAGTCACCGCCACACGGTCCCGGGAGGCCTCGATCAAGCGCGACTCCGGGCCGTTCGTGCTACTGCGGCCAGAGGTCGAGACGGTGCGGCGCGAGTCTACCGGTCTCGCCATTCGAGACCTGGTGGTCGTGGTCGCCGTGATTACGCGTGGCGATGTTCCGGACACCGTCGCGGACCCGATCCTCGAGGCCGTGGTCGCCAAGTTGATGGCCGACCTGACCCTGGCCGGAAAGGCAGCGACGATCCAGGAAGAGTCGACGAACTTCGAGTTCGAGACCGCAAACCAGACGGCCCTCGAGGCCGCGGTGCGCTTCACGATTCGCTACATGACACCGGCTGGCAGCCTCGCGGCGCAAGCCTGACGGGGGTCTCATGCCGAGCTTTGATGCTGGATACCCCACTTTCGATAGTGGGCTTTTTTTCCTTGATGGTTCGTCATCTGTCGGAGGAGTAGTCAACATGTCCCAATACCTGTTTGGTGCCGGCATCTTGTGGGGAACGCCCCTCACGGATGCGACCGGGGCGGCCATCGCAAATCCCACGCCGGTCCAGTTCGGGGCCCTGCAGAACGTCAGCCTCGACATCAGCTTCGAAAACAAGATGCTCCACGGCAGCAACCAGTTCCCGCTGGCGGTGGGTCGTGGCAAGGGCAAGATCTCCGGCAAGGCCTCGGCCGCCCAGATCAATGGTGCCCTGTGGAACTCGGTGTTCTTCGGGCAGACGCTCACCGCCGGGATCATCTCGGACGTCTACGACACGACCGGCGCCGCGATTCCGACCACGCCGTTCCAGATCACCCCGACGGTGCCGAGCTCGGGCACCTGGACGGCGGACCTCGGCGTCCGGAATTCCCTGGGCCTGCCGATGACCAGGGTCGCGTCTTCGCCGACCACCGGCCAGTACTCGGTGTCGGCCGGCGTGTACACGTTCGCCTCGGCGGATACCGGCAACACGGTGTTCATCAGCTACCAGTACACGGCGACGTCGACGACCGCTCGCAAGAGCACGGTGGTGAACCAGCCCATGGGCTACGCGCCGGTCTTCCGCTGCGACCTGCTGCTGCCGTACCAGGGCAAGAGCTTCATCGTCTCCTTGCCCCAGTGCATCAGCACGAAGCTGGCTCTCGCCACCAAGCTGGACGACTTCTCCATGCCGGAGTTCGACTTCGAGGCCTTTGCCGACTCTGCCGGCAACGTCCTGACCTACGGCATGAGCGAGTAACCGGGGGATGGCGCAGCAGGCGATCTACCCTGGCATCGAGAAGGAGCTGGGCGGGAAGGCCTACGTCATTCCGCCGCTCTCTCTCGGCCAGGTGCGGCGACTCCAGAATCAGCTGGAAAAGTGGACCGGCGCCGTGGACGACAAGTCCGTGGCGGTGTGCATCGAGACGGTACACGCGGCGCTGTCGCGGAACTACCCGGACGTCACCGTCGAGCAGGTCGAGGAGTGGCTCGACCTCGGGAACATGGTCGAGCTCATGCAGGCGGTCATGGACGTGTCCGGCATGCTGAGAAAGGCCGAAGAGGAAAAAAAAGCCCAGGCGGGGATGTCGACTGGGACCAGCTCCTCTGCCACCTGATCGGCACCACCGGTCACTCGATCCGGCAGATCCTCGAGGAGTGGGACATACCCCGCGTAGAGGCCTGGCAGACGTACTGCGACGCTTCTCCGCCCCTGCAGGTCATGGTCCAGGCGTACCTCAACTTCAAGCCCATCAAGCGGTCCACCGGCGGTGACCTCGGCGAGCTGCTGCAGACGCTTCAGGCCTTCCCCGGCGCCGCGCCGATGGATCCGGAGCGGCCCGTGGACCTGACCCCGGGCCCTTCCCCGGCAACGCCTCAGCCGTAGACAGGGACCATGACGAAGGACGTAGATCTCAAGATCACCGGCGATCCCGAGGGCCTCGAAGCGGCCCTGGGGAAGGCGAAGTCCGCCGTCCGTACGGCCGTCGGCGACATGGAGCGGGGCTTCGCCGGCCTCAACAACGCGCTCCAGGTGGCCCAGCGGGCCATGGTGGCGTTCGCCGCCGTCCTGGGCGGGGGCGCGGCCTTCAAGGCCGCGGTTGACTCCACGGTCAACCTCTCGAAGGAGTCCGTCGAGCTCGGCCGGTCCCTCGGCATCGGCGCTACCGAGGCCTCGGTGCTCACGGCCGCCCTGGACGACATCTACGCCACCTCCGACCAGGTGACTGCGGCCACCTCGAAGATTGCCCAGACGCTCAACACTGATGAGCAGGCGTTTGCGCGCCTCGGCGTGGCCACCCGTGACCAGAACGGACACTTTCGCAACTCCTTCGACATCCTGCTGGATGTCAACGGCCGGCTGAACGAGCTCAAGGAGGGCACCGACCGGAACATCGCGGGCCAGCAGATCTTCGGCAAGGCCTGGGCATCCATGGCGCCGCTGCTCAAGCTCAACGCCGACCTGATGGCGGAGACCAGGGAGAAGGCCGCCGCTCTCGGCCTCGTGATCGGTCAGGAGGATGTCGAGGCCACCATCCGGTATCGGGCCGCCCTGAACGACGCTGGGAATGTCATGCAGGCCTTCCAGAAGGTCATCGGCGACGCCCTGCTGCCCAGCCTTACGGAAACCGCCACCTGGTTCGCTGACATCGGCCCCCGGGCTGTACAGCTCCTCCGGAACGCCATCGCCGGTATTACTCAGACCTTCATCGTGGTCCAGGCCGCCTTCGTGGGCTTCGGCCAGGCCATGGGCTCCATAGCGACCCAGGTCGTCACCGTGTTCACCGCCCTCGGCAGGGTCATTGCCCTGGCCCTGAAGGGCGACTTCTCCGGGGCGAAGGCGGCGTGGACAGAAGGCCTGGCGGCGCTGGATGCGATCGCCGAGGCAGCCGACGAGGACCGCATCGCCCGGGAAGCCCGGACCGCGGCCCGGATCGCGGCCGTCTGGGACCAGGCCAGCAACCCGAAGCGCACGCCGGTGGAGGCGCCGGCCGGCGGCGGCACCTTCACCGAGACCGACGAGTCCGGCAAGAACCGCATGAGCGGCTGGCAGACCGGGCTGGATGAAGCGAAGGCCGCCTGGTCCGAGCAGCAGCGCCTGGAGGGCTCCTTCCGCGAGTACTCGAAGGAGCAGGAGGTGGCCTACTGGCAGGACATCCTCGCCACCCAGCGCCTTAGCACGGCCGAGCGGCTCAGCGTTCGATCGAAGGTCGCCCAGCTCCAGCTGGCGATCGACAAGGAGGCGTTCGCTGCCGAGATCGAAAACCTGAAGTCCGGCCTGGCCGAGTTCAAGGAGAACGGCGAGGCCCGGCTGGCCATCGCCCGCGAAATCGCCGAACGGATGCGGACCGCCTACGGCGAGGACTCTCAGCAGTACGCGGCCGCCCGCAAGGACGTGGTCGCCACCGAGCGGCAGATCGCCGCCGACCTCCTCCAGGAGCGCCAGGAGTTCGTCGAGCGCAGCGCGGCCATCGCCCTGGCCGACGTGGACGCGGACGAGCTCGCGGCCCGGGAGCGGGCGGCACTCAACCTGCAGACCACCGAGGAGCTGCTCCAGCAGGAGCGCGAGTTCGAGGACCGGCGATACGAGATCCGGCGTCAGGCCCTGGAGGCCATCAAGCAGCTCGAGGCGGCCTCGGGGGACAAGGACCCGGACAAGATCCGCAAGCTGCTGTCCGAGATCGAGGCCCTCGAGCTCGAGCACCACCAGCGGCAGCGGGAGATTCGTACCCGCCAGGTGATCGAGAGCCAGCGGGAGTGGCTAGGGGCCCTGCGCCAGATGGAGGGGGGCTTCAAGACCGCCATCGCCGGCATGCTCAAGGGCACCACCACGTTCGCTGAGGGCATGCGGCAGATGACGGCGGCCGTAGTAGGCGCCGTCATCGACATGATCGCCCAGCTGGCCGCTCAGTGGCTCGTGGCGCAGATTGCCCAGATCGTCGGGGTCAAGACCACCACGGCCAGCACGATCGCGGCCAAGGCCGCGGAGGCCGGCGCCGCCGGCACGGCGTCCTGGGCGGGCGCCCCCTGGCCCATCAACATGGGCGCCCCGGCCTTCGGCGCGGCCATGGCGGCCGCTGCTGGGGCCTACAGCGCCGGCCTGTCGGCCGCCGGCGGCTTCGACATCCCGTCGAACCTCAACCCGGTAACCCAGCTGCACGCCCGGGAGATGGTGCTCCCGGCCGACCTGGCGGACACCGTCCGCGCCATGGCGGGCGTCGCCGGCGCCGGTGGTGGGGGCGGCTACCGGCAGGCAGGCAGCATCAGCATCCACGCCGTCGACTCCCGGAGCATCAAGCGGCTGTTCCAGGATCCTAATAACCGCCGGCACCTCTTCGATGCCGTGGTGGCGAAGGCCGGCAGCCGGATAGGCCGTCGACCCCGATGAGCTCCCATGTCTATCCGGGTCCCTCGGTGCTGCCTGGCATCACCTGGAACCGGGTCCGCTCCTACCTGTGGTCCACGGAGGTCCAGACGGCCGTCTCCGGCAAGGAGACCCGGATCAGCTACGCCCAGTACCCCCGGATCCGCTTCCGGCTGACCTACGAGTTCCTGCGCGACATGGCGGCCTACCAGGAAGTGAAGCGGCTCGCCGGCCTCTTCAACGCGCTCCGCGGCCGGTTCGACACGTGCCTGTTCGTGGATCCCGACTTCAACGCGGTCATCTCGGAGCAGTTCGCTACCGGTGATGGCACGACCACGGTCTTCCAGCTCACGGCCACCTACAAGGCCAGCGGCGGTCCGGGCGCGCCCGAAATCATCCAGAACCTCAACGGCACGCCGGCCCTGTACAACAACGGCTCCCTGGTATCGGGTGGCGCCTACACCCTCAGCCCGACTGGCAGGGTCACCTTCGGGACGGCGCCGGCCAACGGCAATCCCCTCACCTGGACCGGCGGATTTCACTACCGGGTGCGGTTCGAGGATGACCAGCTCGAACTCAGCCAGTTCATGCAGCACCTTTGGGCCTCCAAGGAGGTCGCCTTGATCTCGGTGAAGCTGTGAAGGCCGCCGGGGGCAGCGCGCCGGCGCTGGTGCTCGCCAGCGGCCAGTTTCACACCGCCGAGCTCTACACGATCGAATTGCCGCCGCCGGCGTCGACCACCCTCCGGTTCACGACCTGGGACGCGCCCTTGACGGTGGCCGGCCAGACCTACTACCCCCACCTCCTCATCAAGCGGGGATCGGTGGTGCAGCGGGTGGGCGTGGATGTCCAGACCCTGACCCTGGACCTCTACCCGCAGGTGGACGGCGATACCATCACGATCGCCGGCGTTCCCATCCTGCAGGCCTGCCGCCTGGGCTACCTGGACTCCTGCCGGATCCTCATGTCGAAGCTATTCATGGCGTCCCCCGGGGACGTGTCCGCCGGGGCTGTGCCGTGGTTCCAGGGGCGGGTCAGCGACGTGGACGCCACCAGGATCGCGGCCAGGGTCACCATCGAGAGCGACATGGCGCTGCTCAATATCGCCATGCCCCGCAACCTGATCCAGGTGGGTTGCACGCACCGGCTGTTCGACGACGGCTGCACCCTGGACTCGGCCAGCTGGGTTGTCGCCGGCGCCGTCGCCACGGTCAACGTAGACCGCACGGCCATCACCACCAACCTCACCCAGGCGAACGGCTGGTTCGACCTCGGTGTGCTCACCTGGACGTCCGGGGACCTCTCTGGACTGGTCTGCGCGGTGAAGTCCTACCTCAACTCCAGCGGCGCGGTGACCTTCCTGCGCCAGCTCCCGCGGGCGCCCGTGGCGTCTGACACCTTCACGATCCTGCCGGGCTGCGACAAGCAGAAGGCGACCTGTTCCGGCAAGTTCTCGAACCTGACCCATTTCCGTGGGTTCCCCTACGTGCCCCGGCCGGAGACGCCGTATTCGGGCAGTACCCGGGTGCATACCGCGAAGGAGATGGCCGAGAAGCGGGAGAAGTACAACACCGCCAACAGCCAGGCCGGTCGCCGGAGGCCGCCCGGTGGGTGACATACGGGCGGCGGTGATCGCCGAAGCCATGAGCTGGGTCGGCACCCCCTACCACCACCTGGCCGCCGTCAAGGGCGCCGGCGTCGATTGCGCCATGCTCCTGGTAGCCGTCTACAAGGCCGTGGGCGTCCTGGATCCGGAGTTTGACCCGAGGCCGTACTCGCCCCAGTGGTTCCTGCACCGGTCCGAGGAGAAGTTCATCGGCCATCTGTTGCCGCTGGCCAGCCGGACCCAGACCCCCGTGCCAGGGGATGTGGTCCTGTACCGCTTCGGCCGCACGGCGTCCCATGGCGCGATCCTCGTGGATCCGGAGCGCATCGTGCACGCGCATCGGCCGTCCCGCCGGGTTGAGCTCTGCGAGCTCCGCCGCCTCGAGCGGCGCCTGGACAGCTACTGGACGGTGTTGCCGTGAGCGGCCTATTCGGCGGGGGCGGCAGCCAGAGCGCCACCCCGCGGCGTCTCCAGGGCATGGAGCTCCAGCGGTCTTCATACGGGGAGGTGATCCCGCTGGTCTATGGTCAGGCCCGGGTGGCCCCAACCCTCGTGTGGTACGACGATTTCACAGCCATCCGCCACTCGGAGGACGTGGGCGGGAAGGGCGGCGGGGGCACGATCACCAGCTACAGCTACACCGCGGCCATGATCCTTGGCCTTTGCGAGGGGCCCATCGCCAGCGTTCAGGGCATCTGGGCCGACAAGAGCTTCTCCACCGACATCGCCGACTACGGCTTCACGGCCTTCCTCGGCGCGAGCGGCCAGGCCACCTGGTCCTACCTCACCACCGTGCACCCCACCGAGGCCATCGGCTATGACCTGACGGCCTACGTCGCCGGGACGGACATCGCCCTGGGGTCGCTGGCCTCGATGCCGAACTTCACCTTCATCGTTCGCAGCCCGACCAGCTGGAACACCGGCGGGATCTTTGGAGCCCTGCCCTCGGTGATTCTGGAGGACTACCTGACCGACCCGGGGCACGGGGCCCAGTTCCCTTACCTGGCGGACCTCACGGCCTATGGCACGTACTGCCAGGCCATGGGGCTGTTCCTCAGCCCCGTAGAGCAGACCCAGCGGGCTGCCGCGGACTTCATTGCCGAGCTGATGCAGATCACTAACAGCAATGTTCGCTGGTCGGCGGGCCAGCTCGAGGTGGTCCCGTATGCCGATGCGCCCGTGACGGGCAATGGGACGACCTACACGCCTGACATCACGCCCGTCTACGAGATCACCGACGACGACCTGATCTACGACGAAGGAGATGACCCGGTCCGGTTGGTGCGCCGCGGGCAGTCGGAGACCTACAACCGAATCCGGGTTGAGTACCTGGACAAGGCCACCGGCTACAACACGGCGATCGCCGAGGCCTGGGATGACGCCGACATCGCGCTCAACGGCGAGCGGCCGATGCAGACCCTCTCCTTCCACGGCATCGACAATGCCGCCACGGCCCGCCTGGTCGCCCAGCTGGTGCTGCAGCGGCAGCGCTATATCACGAACACCTTCGTCTTCCGGCTCCGGGCGGACTTCTCGCTCCTGGACCCGATGGACCTTCTCGATCTCACGGACCTCAACCTGGGGCTTGACTCCCAGCTGGTCCGGATCATCTCCATCACGGACGAGGACAACAACTTCCTCGAGCTGGAGGTGGAAGAGGTCCCGATCGGGGTGCACAACTCGCCTCGGTATGACTGGTCCGAGTCCCAGGGCTACGCCGCGAACTACGAGGTGGCCCCCGGCGACATCGATCCGCCGCTGATCTTCGTCGCTCCTCCGTACCTGGTTTCCCCGGAGGGTGGGACCGAGATCCTGATTGCTGGCAGTGGCGGTGACAGCTGGGGCGGCGCCACCGTCTGGGCGTCCTTCGACGACCTGGACTACCGGGTGGTCGGGGTGATCAACGGCGCCGCCCGTTACGGCGAAACCCTGTCGTCCATGGGGGCGGTGGCGGATCCGGACACCACCACGACCCTGCAGGTGGAGCTGGCCGATCCGCGCCGCACACTGGAGGGCACCACCACGGCCAACGCGGACGAGCTCCGCAACCTTCTCTGGGTGGACGGCGAGGTGATGAGCTTCCGGGACGCGGATCTGGTCTCGGCGGGCGTCTACGACCTGGAGTACTTCCGGCGTGGGGTGTACGGGTCGAGTGTGGCCGCCCACTCGACCGGGGCCCCTTGGGCCCTGCTGGGTGGCGATCTCTTCTCGCTGCCATTCGATCCCGGCCAGGCCGGCCAGACCCTGTATCTCAAGTTCACCTCCTTCAACCTCTACGGGGGTGGCGAGCAGGCGCTCTCAGACGTGGATCCGGTGACCTTCACGATCCCAACCGGCTTCACCGGCTACTCCGGTTCTGCTGTCCCCATGAGGACCGTGGGTCAGGCCTCGGTGGCTGGCTTCTCGGCGTTCAAGACGAGCGGCATCGCGGCGCTCGACTCCGCTGTCCGGACCGTCGAGGCCTACGCCAATGGCTGCGCCTTCAGCTTCACGAGCTCAGCGCCGAATTCGGCCCTGATGTTTGCCGGCCTGGACTACGACGACAGCAACTTCACCTCGGCTCTCTACGCGAATCACTGCTTCCGGTTCAGCTCCGGTGGCACCATCAAGATCTTCGAGAACAACGTCGACGTCTACACCCACGGCGCCACCAGGACCCCCAGCGACACGTTCACGATCACCTACGATGGCCGCAACGTCCGCTACTTCATCAACGGCTCCATAGTGTGGGCGTCGACGCTGGTCGGGAAGACCATGTTCGCGTTGATGAGCTTCTCGAGCGTTGGTGGGCAGTTCAACAACATCCGATTTGCCCACGCGACCGGCGTCCAGGGTCTGCCCGGCAACCTGACGGTCGGATCACAGTGGGTGGTTGGAAGTACCGGCACCCAGGGGAACTTCGAGGACCACTACAACGGGACGAATGCGGATAGCTCCATCGTTCTGGGCGGTGGTAGCTATCCCCTGGGGCCATACGGCCAGTCGGAGCCGCTGTGGCGGGCTCAGGGCACCGGCACCGGCGCCAACGGCGGGTGGAATAACGACGGGGACATCCTGGGTGTCGATCCGACGAAGAGCTACCGGAGCGTGGTCTGGTTCCAGTGGAATGGTACCGGCACGCCCACCATTGCCTTTGGCTTCGACCCGACCAACACGAACAACCTGAACGGAACCTCCAACACCAATCCTTTCGTCTTCAGCGGCAACCCGGCCACCCTGGGCATCACGGCCAACAAGTGGTACCTGGCGGTCGGCATCATGCAGGCCATGAGCTACGGGACCGTGGATCTGGGCATTGCCGGCATTTACGACCCGGACACCGGCCAGAACATCTACAACGGCACCGAGTTCAAGTTCGCGGCCGCAGTCCCCACGCAAATGCAGCGGGTCCACCAGACTGGTGCGAACAATGGCAGCTGCGTCACCTACTTCACTAAGCCCCGCTTCGAGGAGATCACGGGAAACGAGCCCACCATCCGGACCCTGCTGTCACCATCCGGCCTGCTGGCATACCTCGACGAGGTCGACACAGGCAATATGGCCTCGGAGGCCGCCAGTGCGGTGCGCACGGCCAGCAGTACTAGCAACCAGACCGTGCCAAATGACAGCTCCGTTAAAGAGCTACTCGCGATCACGATCACGACCACCGGCGGGGTGGTGTCCATCGATGTCAACGCCATCGTGAGTTTTGCCCTGAACGGCGCCAGCGGCGCCTTCACCTGGCTGACGTTGACGATCGACGGATCTTCGGCGACCTCGCTCTCTAACAGCCTGAACTTCCCGCCGATGGTGTCCGGCACAATCTCTAATGGGGCAGTGAACGGCGTTCGCACCCACACGCCGGCCGCCGGAACCCACACCTATCGGCTCACGGCGGTCAACACGACCGACTACGGGGGTAGCCCCACGATGTCCGTCGCCGAGTGCTACATGAAGCTCCGGGAGTACAAGCGGTGACCGTGAGGACATGGGGGATCTATTCGATCGAAACCGGCCTGCTGCGCTCCTGCTACACCGGCCCAGAGGCCACCATCCAGGAGCAACTGCGCGAGGGGGAGGCGGCCATCGAGGGCGAATTCGATACGGCCCTTCACCGGGTAAACCCGAAGACCCTCGAGGTCGAGGACGTGGTTCCGGATGCGCCCGGTCCTGGCCACCTGTGGGATGGCCGGCGTTGGATCCCAGAGCCGGCCGCCGCGGCCGCCGCAGCCCGGAAAGCCGGCGCTCTGGCAAGGATCAAGGCGCTCGAGGAGGCCCAGGCGCGCCCCCTCCGGGAGTACGCGCTCGGCGTGCCTGGGGCGAAGGACCGCATCACCGCCATCGACGCGGAGATTGCCGAGCTGCGCGGCGAGCTGGTCGAGGGCCAGCCTACCGGTCGTCCTTGATGACGGCATCTAAGTTCGTAGATTCAGACTGCCCTCCGTGGGCAGCAAAGGGAGCCTATGGCCCGCATTCTCCTTGATGATCCGTCGCGCTCCGGCGGATCCAGTCAGCTGGGGATCGGTGCTGCCCTGAACGACGGCACTGGCGACCCGCTGCGCGGGGGCGGGCAGAAGCTCAAGTACTGGGCTTCCGACCTCAACGCCATGCTCACGGAGATCTATCAGGAGGTCGTTACAGCCTATTCCGCAGACACGAGTTCAGCGACGCTCAGCCGGGCCACACGCTGTTGGACCGGTAGTCACAACAATGGCCAGACGGCGACCGTCACCAACATTCAGACCCTGTGGGCCGCTGAGGTCGGCGATAGATTCGAGGCGACCAAGATAACCGCCACAACCACCGGCAGCTATGTCGTGCGTCCGCACGCCAACGGCTACATGGGGGCTGGAGCGCAGGGGAAGGGGATTGTCATCCGTGACGTTGGTACCACCGTGAAGTTGGTCTGTCGGGTCGCTGGCCGGTGGCAGATAGATTCCATCAGCGGCGACATCGATTATGAGGACTGAGATGAGGAACATTGGGGCTGTCTTCCTGTTGGTGCTGCTTGCCGCTTTTGGGCAGGCGCATGGCGAGAATCTTGGGACGACGGCCCGCTCGCTGGGGCTCATAGACCCTCGGGAATTCGGCCTGAAGTGCAACTCAACCTCAGACCAGACCACGGCCATGCAGGCGGCACTCACCGCGGCCGGCGATCGCGTAACTGCCAACGGCAACAACTATGGCATCACGGTCAAGCTTCCGGCGAATTGCAGGATTCGGATCATTGCTGGCGACCTGACGATCAGCTCGCCGAAGGTGTATGTGGAGGGGTGGGGGCCGACCAGTAGTGTCTTTGACTTTCGCCCGACCGTTGACAACAAAACCGTTCTCATCGTCGAGAAGTGCCGGACCCATCCTACCAACTGCCTCTTGATCCAGGGCGGACTCAGGAACTTCGGTATCACGACGGATACGGGCGCAGGCGGCACCCTCACGAAGAACGGTATCAAGCTTGTCGATGTGTCGAACTACTTCCTGGAGGATTTGTTTATCCTTCTGTGGGAGGGCGGCCAGGCTATCCGAAACAGCAAGGGCATCTGGACACAGGGACGAGAAAGCCTGAGCGTCGGCAATGTGCATGTCTATGCGGCCGCGCCAATCTTCATCGACAAGAATCCCAACGACATCCTCTACTCAGCGGATCACTTCCATTTCCAGGATCTGCTGCTTCAGGCCAACAGCTCCGCGACCCCGACGGGTTGGAACCTCGAAGGCTACGCCGACACTGCCCCGGTAGTCATCGCAAAGTCCCTGGTGATTCCGAACCTCCGCTTCAGCGGTCGCCAGGCGTGGCTCGGAGGCAAGGATGCGGTGCTATGGGACAACACCACGTGCCCGGCCGGGGCCTACGGCGACGTCCTAAATCGGCAGCTGGTGTTCGAAGGCGTGCGGTGGGAGCAGAACTACGGCACCGGCGGCTTCGCGTTCAACATCAAGAGTAATGCGTCGTGCCCTATCCTTACGTTCTCTGGGCGCAACCTAGATCTATCGGCGTCGGCCGCGCTCGGAGACATTCGCAACGCCGAGTACATCCATCTCGACTCCGTGATTGCCGAATATACCGGCGGCGCGATCATGAATGTGCAGAACGCGCACACCATGCGCTGGACCGCGGTGAACACATCCCCGTCGGCGGTCGCCCCGACCTTCGTCGATGCGTACATGGTGAAGACCTACGGCCAGACGTCGATCCTGCAGGTTCTTCCGTCAGATGCGCTGTGGACCAGGCAGGACACCGGATACGGCGGCCGAAAGGTTGTGCCCCGGCAGAACTACACCGCCCACGAGTGGGCTTATGCGGGCTCAGTCGCCAACAATGGCACCGTTGAGCTTCCTTGCAATGCTGACGCTGGAACACCTGCAGACGGCAACTACGCCCAGGTCTGCATCGTGCACCTGGCGGCTTCCAGCGCATCCTTCACCGCGGGCGGCTCGTTCGTCATCGGGGCATACGATGGAGGAGCTGACGACGGCGTGCTGCTGATGTCTGATAGCAGCGGCGGAACCCTGCTCTCCAACGTCAATGCGGCGTCCAAGATCGGCTGTTATGCCTCCGTGGCCAATACGCCACTCAAGCAGCCGATCCTCTGCTTCAACAGAAGCGGAGGTGCCCTGAATTTTCTAATAACCGTCGACATCAACCGATCTCGCGATTACTGATCGAAGAGGACCGCCATGGAAAGACTCTTCAACAGCCGCACCAGCAATGGCCGGTCGAGCGATACCGGGACGGGCCTGCTTGGCAGGGCGGTCCCGCTGTGCGGCGACGTCAAGCTGTTTTTCATCGGTACCATCGGGGGCGCCAGCATTTCTATCGACACCTCCCCGGACGGTGGCACCACCTGGGTGGCGTCTGGGGCTACGTTCTCGAGTTCGAGTACCGTGCCAGTGATCCTCAGCATGGCCCCCGGCGAGCTTCTGTCGGTGAACATGACCGGGGCGAGCGGGACCACGGCCTCAGTCCTGGTCATCTAGGCCATGCGGCTCGGACCAGCCTGGCGGGTACCGACGCGGACGCCGTATCGGTCCCCTGTAGGGTACCGGGGTGGGCAGCCGGTCTACTTCGACTCGGCGGCGGCCGGCGGTGGCACCGGGAGCTACTCCGCGCCATACAACACTCTGGCCGCGCTGAATACCATCACTGGCAACCAGAACGGCAAGGTCTTTCTCCTAAAGCGGGGCTCGATCTTTAACCACCCCATCGCGATCAACGGCGCGTGGAACTTCCGGATTGGCATCTACGGGGACAGCGGGGCCCGTCCGATCGTGTCCATGTACCGGCAGGTCACCCTGTCATGGACGGATGACACCGGGGCGATGACTAATCGCTGGTACACCACCCAGGCTGCGTTCGGGAATGGAGCGTACAGCTGCGGACTCGTGCTCAGCCCGACCACCGACATCCGACTGGGAAAGTACCTGCACGACCGCGGGACCCCGGCGTCATGCAACCTGGTCTACGAGGACCCCATGACCGGGTCGAATTGGGTGTGGACCAAGTCTTACGAGACCGCCAGCGGAGGCCGGCACTACGTCGTCACGGATGGTACCGACCCGAACACGATGGTGGCCTTCCGGCCCCACACGAATGCTGAGCTGACGGCCCTTGGTATCGCTGGCGCGACATCCGCCAGCTCCAGCTTGAGCCTTGGCAATTGCCCCGGCGTCACTGTCCAGGGCATCGACCTCATCGGCGGGCGGGCCAACGTCGCGTCCCTCGGTGGCTGCGATGACTTCCTGGCCGAAGACGTGGACCTGTACTGGGGCGGGGCCGATAACGGCATCACCAATAACGCCCAGGACGGATGGTCGATAGTCGGGGACTCTGGAGATTTTGCCAACAACACGCTCCTTCGTCGCTGCCGGGTCTGGGATCTGATGGGAACCGGCTCGCAGTCCGGCGGTGTTGGCCGCGGGCATGGCGTGGAGATCTCCTACCTCTCCAACTTCCTGATGGAGGACTCCCTGATCTACAACGTGGGCATCTACGGCATTGAGCTGTGGAACTCGTGCACTGGGGTCACGGTACGGCGCAACCGCATGCTTCAGTGCGGGGTAGCCGGGTCCATATTGCGCGGCCCGCTGAGCACAACCCACCACCAGAACGTGCTATTCCAGAACAACATCATCATTGCCGGCACCACCTTTGCGGCGAAGGGCGCCGCGGGCTCCGGGTCTCGATCGTCCGGCGGCTTCTATCACGGGTCGACTGACAACTACCTCTACATGAGCGACGTTCGGTACGTGAACAACACGATCGTCACCGACGAGGCGGACGCGCTCTTTCACTACTACAACAATAGTGGTGTCGGTGCTGGCAGCAACGCCATCACGTTCAAGAACAACCTCTGCCTCCAGCGGCAGCTCGCCAGCAACGGTTATGGCGGGTATGAGAGCAACATGACGCTCAACACCGGCGTCCCCGCGGCGACGACCGTCACGACCAACTATAACGTCTACCAGAACGGCAGGGACACTCACTACTTCACCGTAAACGGGTTCCGCGAAAACTTCGCCAATGCGAAGGCGGCGTGGGATGGCATTTCCGGTAAGGAGTCGAACGAGGACAACAGTCACGTCGTCGCCATCGCCACCGCGATGATTGCCAACCTCGGCGGCGTGTACGCCACGAATGTCCAGCCTATCAACGGCAGCGCCTTCCAGATTGGCAAGGCTGACACGAGCGATCCTGATTACCCGGCCACCGACTTCAGTGGCGCGACCCGGACTCGGGCCACGGTCGGAGCCTACGACTGACGGCCACGCCTAGGAGATCGGCATGCAGTACCTCGACAACGTCCGGGCCTGGTGGGGCGGTTTCAGTCGGTTTGACGAGATCGCGTTCAAGGCAGGGTGGTCTGGAGGTCAGCTGCGCTGGAAGATCGTCTATGCGCTCAACTACGGCAGTCGGACCCTCACTGGAGGGGCGTGCATGACCTGGTCCCGCTGGTGGTACGAGAACCGGGAGAAGCTCGGCCACGCCAAGTTCATGACAAGGGCGCTCAACCACCTCGAGGACGAGCACGGGGCAAACTCCGGGCCGGCCCTCTGGGGTACCAGCGACTCCCGGCTGGCGGTACCTGGCGCGGTGCTGTTCCTCGTGATCCTGGTGGTGCTGGCCGTCGCCGTGATCTACGGCCTGGCCCGGTGGCTGGCTTAGAGCCATGTGGGCAGCGCTTCTTGCCGGCCTGATTTTCTCCGTACCGGGCGTCTACGACGGCCGTGGGGCCGAGGTCGACTACATCCGGATCACTGGCTCTGACATCACGGTCCAGGGCTACCGGGTCACCGGCTACGGCCCCGGCGTGAACTGCATTCAGGTGGAAGGCGACCGGAACACCGTTCGCCAGAACACCGTGGAGCGCTGCGGGGCGACGTCGATCTACGTCTTCTCCGGTGCCGGGCACCTGGTGCAGGACAACGTGATTCGGGATCCGGCGCGCCGGGCGGGCTGGGACTCTTGGGGGATCTACCAGCACACCGCGACCGGACTGACCGTACGTGGGAACGAGATCTATGGCTCCGGCTTCTCCACTGGGCCCCTGGCTGGCACCTATGTGGTGAGCGGCAACCGGATCCTGATCCCCGATGACTACCGAACGTCCTGCGACGGCAAGCTGCGTCGTGATGGCCCCTGTCAGTGCGGTGAGTTCGGCATCGTTCTCAAGGGCGGCGGCGGCGGTGTCGTCGAGAGGAACGTGATTCGCGGCTTTCGCAGGGCCGATCCGATCTGCGGGGGCTCTGGCACGCCAGGCGCCGGAATCGACCTGGCTGCCGGTGGCAACCTGACGTACGACGTCGTGATCCGCCAGAACGTCATTACCGACAGCACGGTGGGGATCTACACCGGCAACCCGGTGAGAAACATCCGGATCGAGGCCAATCGCCTGTGCCGCAACGGGACGGCGGTATCCGCGGGTTACGGATCCGTCGAGCTCCTCGACAACGAGCTTTTCGGCAACGCGCTGAACCTCTACGGAACCAGGACCGGCGCCGTGAGCGGCAACCGCCAACTCGTGGAGTGCCCGCCGTGATTGAACGACTGGCTGACGCCCTTGGCGCGATCATCCCGACCACGGACGAAAGCCCGCGGGCCCTGCGCCGCTGGCGGGTGAGCGTGGCCCTCTGGCTCATGGGCGTCACCGGCTTCGGTGCCTTCCACGTGGCCTGGGCGTGCGGCTGGCTGCCCGGGATGCCGGGCTTTGCCCTCGAGGTCGATCTCGCCAGAGTTCAGGCGGACGTGCACCGGAGTCTGGTCATGCAGTACCGCACCAGCCTGTTCGAGGTTCGGCAGCAGCAGTGCGAGGCAGCCCGCGCCGGGCGCCCCCTGTCGGTCTACACCAGCAAGCTCCAGGACCTGCTCGACGAGTACGACACCCTGACGGACCAGGACTACCGGCTGCCCGCGTGCAGCGAGCTCTAGGAGGAGCCATGTTCACCGTATCGACCTTCGCCATGTTGATCCTGGGAATCCTGGCCCATGCTCTCAAGCAGCTCGTGGGGGCGAAGCGGGTGGGCTCAGGGCTTGCCGCCCGCCAGTACTTCCTCGAGTACTGGCCCGAGACCCTTCTCGCGGTGGTGTGCTCGCTGGCCATGTACTTCGGGTTGCCGGAGATGGCCCAGATCTTCCCGGATCTGGCGGCCCAGATCGGCCTGCCGCCAAGGCCGGTGATGATCCTCTCCTTCTTCGCCGGGTTCCTGGGCAACAGCCTGGCCGATCTCCTCGGCGGTCGCATCTCGAGGCTGGTCCAATGATGCGCGGCATGACCTTGGCGACGCTTCTCGCCGCCGTCGGCGCGGCCCTGATCCTGCTCTACTGCAGCCCGCCCGCGCACGGCCAGGAGACCTACAACCCGATCGACGCCGTCAACGTGGCGAAGCAGGAGGGCGCTCTGCCGGCGTGGGCGGATCCCACTGACCGTTGGCGGTTCATCCCGGTCTACGAGCGGGCGGCCACCGTTTGCATCGAGAACCGGCAAGGCGGGGAGCGGTGGGCCGGCACCGGGCCGCGGTCGTGGAAGATCTACGTGAAGGCCCTCCTGACCGGCCAGGTGGAGGTCCCCAAGGGTCCCTTCCGCCGGATCGGCTACCTGGAATACGCGGCCTGCTGGCCATCCAGGCCGATCGGCGACCCCGTGTACAGCTTCGTGCAGTACACGGGCGAGCGCGGCTCGGCGCTGAAGTGGGTGGCCATGAACGACAAGGCCGTCCTTCGGCCTTCGGTGCCCACCGAGGCCTGCGGGATGCGCCTGGCCATTCCTACGGAGCACACCGACCCGAAGGTGGCGTGGCACGCGATGCCCGCCGGCGGGATGACCCGGTGTCGCGAGCAATGAACCCCGGCCCGCAACCGATGTTGCCCGCTGCCGAGCGTCAAGGCGGGATCTCTCGGGGCGGGAATCTGAAGGAACCTATCGTGGCTGTCGGGCAGGAGATGCGCGACCCCTCGGAGGCTCTGCGTCAGCCCACTAGCACGCCGGCGGGCCGGGCCCTCAAACGACGCGGGAAGCAGCACCGCCTGCAAGGCGAGAAGCTCGAGCGCTTTCTGGCGCGGCTGCTCGCCGGCGAGCCCATCAAGAAGGTGGCCCCTGACTTCGCCATCACGGTCAAGGTGGGCTACCAGTACGCGAAGAGGGCCGGCCTGGTGCTCCGGTACGTCAGGGCGTAGCGATGTGGGGAGCGCAGCTCACAGGTGCCCGCGTCGCGATCCTTGTCGGCGTTGTGCTGGCTGCCTGCGTTGCCAGCTCGCTGGCTACCTGGCAGCTGATGGCAGTCCCGAAGATCGAGGCGGCGGAGCTCCGGGGAGAGAAACACCTCAGCGAGCTGCGGGCGGATTACGAGACGAAGCGGGCCAATGCAGAGCGGCGGGCCAGGGCGGACCTGCAGGCCGAGATCGACAAGGCGGAGGAGGCTGACCGTGCATACCAGCAGCGGCTCGAGGACATCCAGCGGGAGGCTGACGCTCGTCCTCCTCGGACTATTACTGTGCGGGTGCCAGTCCCGGCAGCCTGCCCCGGATCCGGCGCCGATCGTCGTGCGGCCGGTGGTCCCGGCATCCCTGAAGCGCCGTCCGCCGACGCCGGCGGAGTGGGACCAGATGCTGGAGGCAGCACTGTCACGCTTGACGTCTCCGGGTTCGACCTCATCGTCGACCGCGCCAAACAGGTGAGCGCGCAGCTCGACGAGCTGCTCGGGGTTTGCGATGGCTGACCTTGCAAAGGCCCTGCCGGCCTTGCTGAAGCACGAGGGTGGGTACGTCGACGATCCGGATGACGCTGGGCAGGCAACGTACCGTGGGATCGCCCGCCGCTACCACCCGAGCTGGGGCGGTTGGGAAATCATCGATGCCTGGCGGCGGGCGGGCAGCCCGATCGTCGACACGATCCTCTACGGCCTCGTCGAGCGGTTCTACCGCATCGAGTTCTGGGACCGGTTCCAGGGCGACAAGATCCAGAGCCAGGCGGTGGCCGACTGGCTGCTCAACTTCGCCGTTCACGCCGGCGTGCACCGGGCGGTCGAGACGCTACAGCGGGCCCTGAACGTCCTGAACAACCAGGGCCGGCTGTGGCCCGACATGATCCGCGACGGCAAGCTCGGACCGGCCACCCTGCGCGCCCTGCTGGCGGCGTTCGTAGCCTTCCGCGGGGACGAGCTCGTGACCGTCCTCAAGGGGCTCCAGGTCGCCTACTACGTCGAGCGCATGGAGCAGCGGGCGGTGAACGAGAAGTACGCCGGCTGGTTCGACCGCGTCAGCCCGTCCGCGTCAGCTTGATCCGGAACAGCTCCCAGAAGGCCGGGTGCATCTTCCGCTGCCCGCCCTCCCAGTCCTGCCACCCGCGCTCGGTGCAGTGAATCAGGCGGGCAGCTTCGCGCTGGGTGAGGCCGGCGGACTCGCGTCCGGCCCGGATCTCCTCGGGCGTGGGATTGCGGTCCGGCGCGTCGTAGCGCTTGCTCCGGTTCGGGTGATTGGCCATGTGGTGCTCCAGGTTGACGGCGTGCATGTTGTAACTCCGTGAAGGGTGAGGGCGGGGGCGTTGCCGCCCCCGCCGGTTCGGTCAGATGAGTCCGAGGGCAGCGAGCGACGAGCAGCTCCCGGAGCGGCCGACGACCAGGTGGTCGAGAACCCGGACGTCCACCATCTCCAGCGCGTCCCGGAGGCGGCGGGTGATGAGCCGGTCCGCGTCGCTGGGGGTGGGATCACCTGACGGGTGGTTGTGGCCGAAGATCACCGCAGCCGCGTTGACGTCGATCGCCCGGCGGACGATCTCGCGGGGGTAAACGGTCGTGTTGTCGATGGTGCCCCGGAAGGCGATCTCGAAGCAGAGCACGCGGTGGCGGTTGTTGAGGTAGAGGGCGGCGAAGACCTCGGCCGGAGAGTGCTCCAGCGCAGCCACCATGAGAGCCTGCGAGTCAGCGGGGGAGGCGATCACCTGCCCCGGGGCGCGGTCGGCAACCTCGGCCTGCAGCCAGAGGGCGACGTCGGAACGGGTGGCCGGGCGGTAGGACGTGCCGACCTTCGCATAGAGAGTGGTCATCTTCGACTCCTGCCCACTGTGTCCCCGAGGCGCGGGGGCCGGGTGAATCCCGACCATGGGTGCCACTATACACGCATTGCGTGGGTAGTCAACAGGTATTTCGGCCGTACTGAGGCGTCCGTGGCCATTGCCCTATTGCGCGCCGGGTAGGCTCGCCATAGGCTGGTAGTGTGCGCTGGGCGGGAGTCGAACCCGCAATCCGTGCCCGGAGGTGGTTTTCTAGACCACTGCGTCTACCGATTCCGCCACCAGCGCGTACCTGAGAGCCCGCCCTCACCGGCGGGCTTTCTTATTCAGGGAGTGTTCACCACCGCACCCTTCTGGACACTGAACGGGACGGGCCTTTGCTTGTCATAAAGGCCGCGTTGCCGTGTCATTGCCCTGGGCGCCACTCCTGACGAAGGTAGCGTGGGACTATCGATGTTGGGGTGTCAATGAGCCTGCCCCAATTCCCTGGCAAAGAGGCGGGGAACGCGGTTGACGCCCAGCGGGCGAGGCCCTCAGACCGGGCCCCGCGTCGACCTCGGTATCTGAAGAAATAGCGCTCCCCCGCTACCAC
>CALGMY010000271.1 GCA_937958785.1 uncultured Gammaproteobacteria bacterium
CCGGCTTCGCGAGCCGCAGGTTGTCGGCGATCGTGCCGTAGAAGAGGTAGGGGTCCTGGGGCACCAGCGCGATCTGCTCACGGACCCAGTCCAGCGGCACCTGGTCCACGGGCCGGCCGTCGAACTCGATGCTGCCCGCGCTGGGTGCCAGCGTACGGAGCACCAGGTTGGCGACCGTCGTCTTGCCGGACCCGCTGTGGCCAATCAGCGCGACCGTCTCGCCGGCCTTCACGTCGAGGCTGAACTGGTCCACCGCCGGCCGCTCGGCGCCCGGGTAGCTGAAGCTGAGGTCCCGGAAGCGGATGGCGCCGGTGGCCCGCGCGGCCGGCCGGGCCGCGCCGTCTACCTCCGGCACCGACGGCTTCTCGCCGAGGAACGCGATGATCTTCTTCGCGAACTCCCGGCCGATGGCGCCGGCGAAGAAGAACTGGCCGATCAGGCTGAGCGGCTTCGAGAACTCGGCGGCGGCGAGCACCAGCGCCACGACCTGGCCGGCGGTGAGGATGCCGGCGTCGAGCCGGAGCAGCGCGACGATGGTGAGCACCAGCGTGGTGCCCAGCGCAAAGCCGAAATCCACCAGCAGGATCATCACCTGGTTGACGAACAGCAGGCGCATGGTCACGACCCGCTGCTCCTCGGTGGCGGCATACATCTCGGCGCCGCGACGGGCGCCCAGGTTGAACATCTTGAGCGTCGTCATGCCCTGGAGGGCATCCAGGAAGGCCGCGCTCTGCTGGTTGTTCACGTCCGCGTACTTGTCGCTGACCTTGCGGAACTGCTTGGAGAGCGCGCCGAGGAAGATCGGCGTCAGCGGGATGGCCGCGACCAGGGACAGGCCGACGACCCAGTCCACGACGCCGATGTAGATGCAAAGGGCGATCGGCGTGACCATGCCGACCACGAACTGGACGAAGTACACGCCGTAGAAGAGCTCGATCCAGTCCATGCCGTCGACGGCGATGTTGGCGAGCTCGCCGGTGCGCTTCTTGTCCAGCACGGCGGGGCCGAGCCGCAGGGCGTGGGCATAGACCAGGTCCCGGACCGAGAGCTTGGTCTGGGAGGAAGCCCGGTACTGGGCGAAGCGGAAGAACCATCCGGCCAGCAGCTTGGCGGCCACCAGCCCCACGAGGAGCGGCAGGTACCGGTCCACCGGCGCTTCGCCGCGCAGCAGGCCGTCGATGCCGAGGCCGAGCACGGTGTAGAGCGCGAGACTGAGCAGCACGCCGGCGATTCCGGCCACGATGCCCGCGACCAGCCACTTCCGGGTGGACTCCACGATCAGACGCTTGTCGATGCCCAGCATGGGTGCGGTTTCCTTGATCCAGGCGCTACTATAGACCTTAGAGTCAACATCAAGGTCAATGCGGGATGCCCGAGACGGCCCGGCGCGAGTACTCCATCGGGGCCCTGGCGAAGCGCGCCCGGGTCGCCCCTTCCGTGCTTCGCTACTACGAGAAGGAAGGATTGCTGGTCCCCGGCCGGCGCACGGCGTCCGGCTACCGGGTCTACGGCCCGGAGGCCGAGAAGACCCTGCTGTTCATCAACCGGGCCAAGCGCCTCGGCTTCTCCCTGGAGGACATCCGGGAGTTCCTCGCCGCCGGCCAGGCCGACCCGGGCGAGAAGACCGGCAAGGCCGGGAAGGGGGCCAAGGGCCGCCGCCAGGGCGACGTGACCCGGATCGCCGAGGACCGCTTCCTCGAGATCGAGCGGCGGCTGACGGAGCTGCTCGTCCTCCGCCACGAGCTGGAGGTGTTCCTGCGGGAGATGTCCGACCAGCTGCCGGCCGCCGACAGCGCCCGCCGCCTCTACCGGCGGCTCGTCGACCACGTCTGCGGGCACGCCAGCACGCCCCAGGACGAGGCCGCGTCACTGGGTTCCCTGATGAAGCGCATGGGCTGCAACCTGGCGACGCTGGACCAGGGTGACGCCCTCGACGTGTTGCGCGGCCGGCACATCCACGTCTGGCGGGAAGGCGATGGCTACAGCGTGCTCGTGCCCGGCGATGACCCCCGCATCGGCCCGGCGCTCCGCCAGATAGCCGAATCCGAGGCCGGCTGCGAGGCCCACACCGAGCCCCACGTGGAGCAGACGACCGAAGGCCACGTCTTCTCGGCCCACGGCGACAACGCGTTCCTGTTCGCGCAGTTTTTCCTGGCGCTGGAGCACCGGGAATCGGCATCCTGATGGGCGGCATCCCCGAGACGATGCGGCACATCGTCATCGTTGAAGACGAACCGGCCATCGCCGACACACTGCGATTCGCCCTCGAACGGGAAGGCTTCGGGGTAACCTGGTGCCAGCTCGCCCGGGATGCCGTGGCGCCCATCGCCAGGGGCGCTACCCTCGTCATCCTGGATGTCGGGCTGCCAGACGAGAGTGGATTTGAATTCCTGAAGCGACTCCGGCGAACCCGCGACGTGCCGGTTCTCCTGCTTACGGCACGGGCGGAGGAAGTCGACCGGGTCCTCGGCCTGGAACTCGGTGCGGACGACTATGTCGTCAAGCCGTTCAGTCCGCGCGAGGTGGTTGCCCGGGTCAGGGCCATCATCAAACGTACGGTCCCCGATGCGCGCAACCAGGCCACGCACCTGGACCACGACGCGGCTGGCCGCCGCTTCCAGTTCCTTGGCAAGGCCCTGGCGCTGACCGCGGCAGAATACCGAATACTCGCCGTGCTGGCGAATGCCCCGGGCCGCGTCTACAGCAGGTCACAGCTTCTGGATGCCATCGGCAGCGACAGTGCCGACGCTATCCTCGAGCGAACGGTCGACAGCCATGTAAAGGCCATTCGCGGCAAGCTCCGGGCCATCAGCGCCGAGCATGACCCCATCGAAACCCATCGCGGCTTCGGCTACTCCCTGCGCGCCGGCAGCTGATTCATGCGATTCAGCGTCCGCATCTTTCTCGGCTATTTCCTGCTCATGGGACTCCTGGGAGCATTCTTGCTGAAACTCGTCGGTGACGAGATCAAGCCGACCGTGCGGCAGTCCGCCGAGGACATCCTCGCCGAAACGGCGAACCTCCTGGCAGAGACGGTTCGCGATGACTTCGTTGCCGGGACGCTTGACCAGGGAACCTTCTCAGCGGCGATCCAGCGGTTTCGCGCAAGGCAGCCACAGGCCACCATCTGGGGCATCAACAAGAGAGCTGTGGACCTCCGGGTTTACGTGACAGATGCTGCCGGCATCGTCCGGCTCGACTCCGCCGGAGAGGCTCTCGGCAAGGATTACTCCCAGTGGCGGGACGTCTACCTGACGTTGCGTGGCCGCTATGGAGCGCGAAGTTCGACGATTTCCATCGATGGAATGCCGACTACTGTCATGCATGTGGCCGCCCCAATCGTTGCCAATGGGCGGATCATTGGTGTGCTGACCGTCGCCAAGCCTAACTTCTCCATGCAACCGTACATCGAGCAGGCCTACCGAAAGCTGGCAGGGCTCACCGTGCTGGTGGTCGGCCTGGGGCTTGGGCTCGGCGCCCTGTTTTCGTACTGGCTATCCAGGGGAATCACCCGCCTGACGACCTTTGCACGGCACGTAACGGGGGGCGGCCGGGGACCCTTACCCCGGCTCACCGGCAACCGGGAACTCGCGGTGCTCGCCGACGCCATCGGGGAAATGCGGGAGAAGCTGCAGGGCAAGGCCTACGTGGAGCAGTACGTGCACTCCCTGACGCACGAACTACGTTCGCCGCTGGCCGGTATCCAGGCCTCAGCAGAGCTGCTGTCGAGTGACCTCTCGCCGACCGAGCTGAAGCGCTTCGTCGGCCACATCAGCCACGAAGCAGGCCGCATGCAGACGCTGATCGACAGGCTGCTCGAGCTCGCGCGCCTCGAGCAGCGGGACGAGCTGCACAATCCGGAGACCATAGCCATACATGCATTGGTCACCTCAGTGCTGACCAGCATGGGACCCCAAATCACGCGTCGCCATATTGAAGTCCGTGACGAAGTGCCGGCGTCTGCTGCCGTCCGTGGCGAAGTGTTCCTGCTCGAGCAGGCCTTGCGGAACATCTTGCAGAACGCCGTGGACAACTGCCCAGAGGGGGGCACGATTTCCATAGCGGCGCACCGCGATGGAAGGTCCTGGGCCCTAAGCGTACACAACACCGGTCCGGCCATTCCGGATTTCGCGCTGCCGCACCTCTTCGAGCGCTTCTACTCGTTGCCTCAGGCGGAAGGCTCACACCGAGGGTTCGGCCTCGGGTTGCCCCTGGTCCGGTCCATCGCCGCGCTCCACGGGGGAATGGTCGACGTCAGCAACGATGCGGCGGGCGGCGTCCGTGCCCACCTGGCATTGCCCGCCGCCAGCTGATCTCCACGGAATCTCCACAATCGTACGTCTGGCCTCCACGGTCGGGCGCTAGGGTGCCGCCAATCGCCGGGATGGTCCCGGAAGGAGTCCCCATGCGGAACCCGCTGCTGTGGAAGGTACTTTCTCTCGTCCTGCTGTGCATTCTCCTGCTCATTCCCCTCTCGATGATCCGCGGCCTCGTTGCGGAACGACAGGAGCGGGCGGCCGAAGTTCGGAAGGATATGGCCGACTACGCAGGCTATCCGCAGAACCTTACCGGGCCGCTGCTCGTTCTGCCGTACAGGAAGACGACCTGGCGGCCCGTTGAGCGTCGCGACGGTGAGGCCACGGTGACCGAGTGGCAACCGTCCTTCGCGCGATCAATGGCAATCGTCCAGCCCGACCAGTTTGACTCGTCGGCCGCGTTGCAGACCGAATCTCTGAAGCGCGGGATCTACTCAGCGGAGGTCTACACGGCGGACGCGGAGATCCATGGCCGGTTCACGGTTCCTGCGCGAACGCAACTGGAGCTGCCGCCTTCGGCCGGCGAACGCATCGAATACACCTGGGAGCGGCCGTTCATCGTACTGGGAGTGACGGATGCCCGCGGCCTCCGCGCCCTCGCTGGCGAAGCTTCGGGCATGGAGCTCGCGTTCCTGCCTGGCACCCGGGTTCCCTGGCTTGCCCAGGGGCTCCACGCCTTCTTGCCGATGGCGACCGATGATGCCGGGACGGTGCCGTACGCATTGCGTGTGAAGCTTGGCGGAACCTCGGAGCTCGCCATCGCCCCCGTCGGCAAGGCCAACTCGGTGAGGCTCGCCGGCAACTGGCCACACCCTGCCTTTGCAGGTCGATTTGCGCCAATCCGTCGCAACGTCACCGAGCGCGGCTTCAAGGCCGAGTGGCAGACATCACATTGGGCCACCGGCATCGAGGAAGGCTCGCTTCGCGAGTGCGTGGCGGCTGGCGTCAAGTGCGCTCTGTTCGAGACTGACCAGCTGGGCGTGCGCCTCGTCAATCCGGTGGATCAATACCTGCTGACTGAGCGCACGGTCAAATATTCCAACCTTTTTCTGCTGGTCACCTTCGCGGCATTCCTGATGATGGAAGTCACCCGCCGCCTGCAGGTGCATCCCGTCCAGTACGGCCTCGTCGGCCTCGCCCTTGCCATATTCTTTCTGCTGACTCTCTCACTGTCCGAGCATATGGAATTCGACTTGGCCTACTGGCTCGCAGCAGCTGCATCAATCGCCCTCCTAGGCTACTACGTGACTTTCGTCCTCGGCGGCTGGCGGCGTGGAGTCGGCTTCTCCGGCCTGCTGACGGCCCTATACGGCCTGCTGTTCGGGATCCTGCAATCCGAAGACTCTGCACTCCTGATCGGGAGCATCGCACTGTTCGCACTGCTGGCCGCAGTGATGGTCATGACCCGTAAAGTCGACTGGCGAACGGCCTTCGCTGTCAGCCGCGCGTCCGAGCCCTCGCCATCACAGTAACTTGCAGAGCCCCCTCCCGCTCCAACAGCGCCCGCTTCCGCTCGATGCCACCCGCATAGCCCGTCAGCGCCCCGTTGCCGCCGAGCACCCGGTGGCACGGGACGATGATGGACACCGGGTTGCGGCCGATGGCGGCGCCGGCGGCGCGGGATGCCGAAGCTGTGCCGGCCGCGGTGGCGATGGCCAGGTAAGTGGTCGTGGTACCTGGGCGGATCTCCCGCAGCGCCTGCCAGATCCGCGCCTGGAACGGCGTGCCGGCGAGGTCGAGGGGGACGGTGAAGTTGCTCCTCGCGTCCCGCCAGTACACGGCGAGCTCCCGCTGCGCGAGGGCGAGCACCGGGTGCGCGGGATCCACCGGCACGTCGAGCGGGCCGGGGTGGTGGGCCTGGCCGTCGAACCAGAGGCCCGCGAGCCCCCGCTCGGTGGCGGCGGCAGTGACGGGCCCAAGGGGCGTGTCGAAGCGCACCTGGGCCACGAGCCGGTGGTTCTTCATCGGGAATTCTCCAGTGATTGCCAGAGCCGGACGACGGCGTAGGCGCGCCACGGCCGCCAGGTTTCCGCGAGGGCGCGCACCCGCCGGACGTCCCGGGTGCCGAGCGCCTTCAGCACGCCGAAATCGCTGGCGGGGAAGGCGTCGGGCCAGGCGAGGGCGCGCATCGCGATGAGCTGGGTGGTCCAGTCGCCGATCCCGGGGATCGCCGACAGTTGCCCGAGCGTCGCCGCGAGGGGCGCGCCCCGGTCTAGGCGGAGGCTGCCGTCGGCGACGGCGGTGGCGAGGCCCTGCAGGGCCCGGACCCGCTGGCGCACGATGCCGAGCCGGCCGAGGGCGGCGGGCGACGCGGCCGCCAGCGTCGCCGCCTCGGGAAACAGCCGGTCCACGCCCGCGTGGGGCGTGGCG
>CALGMY010000272.1 GCA_937958785.1 uncultured Gammaproteobacteria bacterium
CACTGGATCATCGACGGGGTGGTGGTGCGGGACTCGCTCTGGCAGCCGCGGGTGCTCGGCAGCCACAACACCCTGCAGCGCATGGTCTTCGAGAGCCCCCGGCCCTGGGAGGGGCGGCCCGTAGGCCTCATGCTGCATATCACGTCCGGGACCGACAACGCCGTGGTCGACAGCGTCTTCCGCAACCCGTACCGGCGCTCCGGCGTGGACAGCTACGCGGTCTACATTCACCAGGCCGGCCGAGTGACCATCCGGGGCAACGAGTTCATCGATCTGGTGGATGGCGTGTCGAACGGCCCCCTGGCCGGAGGTGGCCATCGCATCATCGACAACGAGTTCTATCACACCCCGGCGAGTTACACGGACTGCAACGGCCGCTTCGACCCGGCCGGCGAGTGCTCCTGCTCCGAGGGCATGGCCGTGGTGGCCAAGGGGCCTGCGAACCAGGCCGAGAGCTTCGTGGAGCGGAACCTGATCTGGGGGTTCCGACGCACGGATCCGATCTGCGCGGGAACCGGCACGCCCGGTGTCGCCTTCGATTTCGGCTCGACCGCCGGCGAACCGCCGACGCCAACCCTGACGCGCCACTTCACCGTGCGGGACAACGTGATCCTGGCGAAGGTGCCGAACGCGATCTACCTGGGCGCCGCGGTCGAGGACCTGACCATCGCCGGCAACTACATCGCCGGGGCGGAGAGCGCCATCACCAATCGCTACGGCCAGCGGATCCTCATCCGGGACAACGTGTTCCGGGACAACGGCATCAACCACCAGACGGGTCCCCAGGCCCGGGGCGGCACCTACGTGGGCAACCGGATGGCCGGTACCCGCAAGCACTGCCTGGTGTTCCGCCACCTAACCGCGCCGGACACCCGGTGCATCCGCTGGTAAGCTCCCGCGCCTGAAATGTGCGGCATCTCCGGCATCGTGACGGCGGACGGTCCTGCTGAGGCGGCAGAGCTGGAGCGCATGACCAGCCTCGTCGCCTACCGGGGGCCCGACGACCACGGTTATCTCGGTTTCAGCAGCCGCACGGGCGCGGTGCGCTTCACCCGGGACGCCGGCGAACTCGGGCCTGGCGACGGGCGGTCATACGACCTCCTGCTCGGCCACCGGCGCCTCGCGATCCTCGACCTCTCGGAGCAGGGCCGCTGTCCCATGCCGTCCGCCGACGGCAAGCTCTGGATCACCTACAACGGCGAGGTCTACAACTACCTGGAGCTCCGGGCGGAACTCGCGTCGCTCGGCCACCGGTTCTCCACGGGCACCGACACCGAGGTCATCCTGGCGGCCTACCGGGAGTGGGGCACGGCCTGCCTCGAGCGCTTCAACGGCATGTGGGCCTTCGCGCTGCTGGACATCGAGAAGTCCCTGCTGTTCTGTGCCCGCGACCGGCTCGGCGTGAAGCCCTTCTACTACCACTGGGACGGCGGCACCTTCTCCTTCGGCTCCGAGATCAAGCAGCTGCTCTGCCTGCCCCGGGTCGGGTCGGAGGCGCACTCCGGGGTGCTGTTCGACTTCCTGGTGTTCAGCACCTACGGCTGCAATTCCGAGCAGACCTTCTTCCGGGACGTGCAGGACCTGCGGGGCGGGCACTACCTGCTGGTGCCCCTGGGCGCGTTGCAGGGCTGGTCGCCCCGCCCGGTGCGCTGGTGGGGCATCGACCTCCGGCACAAGCTCGAGGGCTGGAGCGACCGGCAGTACGCCGACCGGTACCGGGAGCTGTTCGAGGACGCCGTGCGCCTGCGCCTGCGCAGCGACGTGCCGGTGGGCTCCTGCCTGTCGGGCGGCCTCGACTCCAGCGGCATCGTCTGCGTCGTGGACCGGCTGCTGAAGCAGGCCGGGATCGCCGACCGGCAGAAGACCTTCACCTCCGTCTCCGACAATCCCCGCTTCGACGAGCGGGAGTACGCCCAGGCGGTGATCGATGCGACCCGGGTCCAGCCGTCCTTCGTGAACCCGTCCCCCGAGCGGCTGCTGGCGGACCTGGACCGGCTCATGTGGCACCAGGACGAGCCCTTCATCAGCACCAGCATCTTCGCGGGCTGGTGCGTCTACGGGCTCGCCCGGGAGCAGGGGGTGACGGTGACGCTGGACGGCCAGGGGCCGGACGAGATGCTCGGGGGCTACGTGCCCACCATGTACCCGGCCCTGCTGGTGGACAACCTGGCGGGCCTGTCGCTTGGCACCGCGCTCGCCAACCTGCGCGGACTGAACGCGCGGCGGGGACTCTCCTACGGGCAGATGGCCAGGGACGTTACCCGGGCGCTGGGCGCGGGGATGCTGCCCAGGGCGCTCATGCCCTCCATCCGCAGGGCGCGGCGCCTGTTGTCGCCCGAATTCCTCGCGGAGGGCATGGCCCAGTCGATCGTCCTGAAGCGGATAGCAGGTTATCCGGACTGGAAGCGCGAGGTCGGCGGCACGCCCTTCGACCGGGAGCTGCTGGAGGCAACCCTCTACGATTCCCTCCCTGGCATCCTGCGCCAGGTCGATCGGAACTCCATGGCCTTCTCC
>CALGMY010000273.1 GCA_937958785.1 uncultured Gammaproteobacteria bacterium
GCCTTCAGGCGCGATCCCGGCCGGATCGCGCCTGAAGGCGCTCCTACGCGGCGATGCCCCGACATCAGTTGCACCCGCAGCCGCCACCGCCACTGCCGGAGGCGCCGCGGGCGCCCTCCCGGGCCTCGTGGACGTGGTCGATGTAGGAGCCGGAGACCGGGTTGCGGTCGAAGCTCATGATCGGGTCGGCCAGCCGGTCCCGCTCGTAGGGCTTCACCCAGGGCTCGATCCCCGAGCAGCCGGCGACGAGCAGCGCGGCGGCGAGGAGCACGCTTCTCATGCCTTCTCCCGGATCAGCTGGCGGATGACGTCCTGGTACTTGCCCTCGTCGCCGGGCTGGTAGCCCTGGTGGATGTAGCGCACCTGGCCCTTGCGGTCGACGATGACGGTGCTCGGCATGGCGGAGACGTCGTAGAGCTTGCTCACCCCGTTGGCCGGGTCGAGCAGGATCGGGAAGGTCACCGGCACGTCCTTGAGGAACGTGTCCATCAGCCGGGTGTCCTCCTCGACGTTGACACCCAGCATGGTGAAACCGAGCGGCGCGTACTTCTTCTGGATCTGCTCGAGCAGCGGCATCTCCTTGCGGCACGGCCCGCACCAGGTGGCCCAGAAGTTGATCAGCACTACCTGGCCCTTCAGCGAGGCGAGCGAGACCTTCCCGCCCGCCCGGGCCGGAAGTTCGAAGGCGGCGGCCGGTGCGGCCATGTCGGTCGCCCGGCCGGGGACCGTCGCGAGGATCAGGGCGACCAGGAGGCTGGCAACGGATCGGGCGGAGGGGATGCGCATGGATGACCTCAGAAGAAGACGTTGATGCCCATGGTCAGTTCGATGTTGTGGGTGCTGTTCGTGGTGCCCGTGGTGAGCTCCAGGTCGAAGAGGTGGTCCCGCACCCCGAAGTCCAGGGCCAGCCAGTCGGTCAGCAGCATCTGGTAACCCGCGCCGAAGGTCAGGGTGAAGTAGTCGTCGGGCCCGAGGCTGGTCTGGCCAGCACCGCCGATGACGTAGAAGGCGGAATTGAAGGCCCAGTTGCGGCCGATGAAGGTCTCGCCGGGGAACAGTGCGTAGCCGAGGGAGATGTCGTAGTACTCGTACTTGCGGTCGCCGCCCAGCAGGTCGAATACCGCGAGTACTTCCGCGCTGGTGAGGCCCAGGTCGTCCGACGTGCCCCACGTCCCCTCGAGGAACAGCGACTCGGTGACGTGGTACTTGCCACGGGCCCCGTAGAGCGTGGCGGTGCCGAAGTCCTCGACCATGATGAGGCCCGCGTAGCCGCCCACCTCGAAGTTCTCGGTGTCGATCTTCGGCGACTTCACCTCCCGCCGCTCGACCTCCGGGGAGATGACCGGCGCCGACGCGCCCGCGTCCTCCGGCGGGGCGGCGTCACGGCCGAACACGCTGCAGCCGGTGGCGGCCACGGCGAGTCCGCTCAGAAGAAGAACGCGAAGCCCGCTTTCCATTCGTCCAGTTCCTCGTTGTCATCGCGACTCGTGAAGGTCAGGTAGCTGTTGTATTCGGTGCGGAACAGGATCCGCTTCGACACGTACATCCGCACCCCGAGGCCCACCTGGCCCACCTGGTCGGTGCGGTCCTCGGTAGACACCAGCGTGGCCTTCGGGTCCACGTGCACGATCCCCGTGCCGAGGGCCGCGTAGGGCGACAGCCGCCACTCGGGGAACGGCTGGTGCACCAGCATGGCCGTCACCAGCCACCCGTCGGAGAAGGTGCCGCTGATGTCCTCCACCTGCAGCTCCGCCGAGAGGTTCGGGGTAAAGCGGTACCCGCCGCTCACCGCGATCACGCTCGCCCCGTCCAGGTCGCCCAGGGACAGCGCCACTTCCCAGCGCCGGCCCGCAAAATCACCGGCGCCCGGGTCGGCGATGGCCACCGGCTGTCCGGCGGCGTCGAGGGTGAGCGCGATGTTCTCGAGGCTCACCCAGCCTTCCACGCCCTTCGCCGTGCGCACCTGGAACCAGTCGGTCCGGCGCTTCACGATGGCCACCTGCGCCCCCCGGTCCACGACGTGGAACACCGGGTAGCCGCGCCCGGGCCCCGTGTGGAGCTCGAGGAAGGGCTCCGCCACGACGGCCTGATATTCCGCGCTCTTGCCATAAGCCGGTGTGACCGACGACAAGAATCCGACGATGGCAATGAGGGCCAGGAGGCGCATGGATGATCCGCGGGGTCAGTAAGCGTCAGTCCAGGGGCGCCTGGAACGGGTCGTTGTAGTACTGGGCCCCGATGTCGACCCACTCGGAGAGCAAGCGGAGCTCGGCGGGCGTGAGGCGGCCGGCGTGGGTGCCGCCGGGGGCGAAGCGGCCGAAGAACCGCGTCGACGCGAGGGCACCGGTGGTGGTCATCGAGGCCGTCACGGGCACCGTCGCGAACACCGGGTCCCCGGTGACGGGGTCGACGCCAACCTCGACCAGCCGGTCCTGCAGCACGGTACCGTTCAGCTCCTGCTCGTTGTCGCCCGAGAAGAGCTCGCGGTAGGCCTTGAAGTGCGTCGCGTCGATGTCCGACGGCCCGTCCGACAGGTCGAGCTGGGCCGCCGGGACCCGGGCCGCCATGTTGGCGTCCACCGGGGAATGGCAGCTCGTGCAGGTGTCGTCGGCCAGCACCGTCATGCCATCCACGTCCAGCGTCACGCGGGGCGTGGACCAGAGCGGGTGGATGTGCGCCTCGTAGTTGATGGTGATGCGGCACCCCGGCGCCCACGCCGTGATGCAGCCACCGGTGGTGGGGGCCGGCGTCGAGAGGTCCGAGTAGCTCCAGGTGAAGCTCGCATCCTTCGCACGGCCGGCAGCCACGGGCTCCGTCCAGATGTCCTCGTAGGCGACGTCGACGCTGGGAGTGATCAGCGCGCAGTCCGTCGCGCAGCTGATGCGCTCCTTCACCTGGGCCATGGTCTCGCCGAAGTCGGCGAACAGGGCGGGCTCCGTGTTGGGGAACGGCTGGCCGTCGGCCGGCGCACCGGCCCAGGCGCTCACGAAGGCATCGCGGCGCCCGTGGGAGACCCCGCTGTTCGGCACGTGGCAGCCATTGCAGGTGACGACCTCGCCGGGCCGCACCTGCAGCCAGTTCAGGTGCCGGCTGGTCACGCGCCGGCCGTCGCCATTCAGCACCGAGAGGGCGATGGGGACATTGGCCGGGACCTTGGCAACCACCGAGCCATCCGGCTCCACCGGCACGTAGCCCAGGATCTCGCGCATGCCCTGGGCCGTGCTGACGCCGAAGGCGCTGTTGTCGAAGTCCCGCACCTCGTCGTCCGGCAGGGCGACCGCCTTCTCGATGCGGAGGAAGCGCGCGAGGCGCCCGGCGGCGGTGGTCTGGGCCGGATCGGCGACCTGGGCGATGTTGTTGCTCGCCGTGCCGTCCAGGTCGTAGACGCTGCGGATGCGGATGATGCCCGCGCCCTCCGCCAGCAGGGCCGGGTCGGCCGCGCCGGTGGAATCGAGGTCGTAGATGATCGGGGGCACGGCCCGGGCCTGTCCGGCCACGATGTCGGTGATGATCACACCTTCCTGCGGGGCGAAGACCGGCTGCTGGGTGTTGGCCGTGCGGTTGTAGATCCAGACGCCGTAGAGCGGCGGGGCCGCCTGGGCCGCAGGATCTGCCAGCGCCGCCGGCGTGCAGGGGACGATCTGCTGGGTGGCCGACAGCAGCCGGCAGGGACTCCAGCTCACGAACATGCGGTCGGTGCCGTCGAAGAGCGGGTAGGCCGAGCTGAACTCGCCGCCCGGGGAGATGGAGTCGTCGGTCCGCACGTCGTTCACGACCAGGCGCACCTGCGCCGGACCGGTGAGCAGGCCGGCGTTCGGCGCGGTGGGCTGCAGGTTCTCGACGAAATCCTGGCCGTCCACGGCCACCAGGTCGGCACCCGCCTCGTCGGTCTGGAAGGGGCGGAGAAGCACGAGGATGCGCCCGTCGGGCAGCTCACGCGGCTGGAGGAACTGGACGGTGGCGCCGTCCGTGCCGGTGTCGTGGCTCTGCGCGCCGTAGTACAGCTCGAGCGCGGTGCCATCCGGATTCATGCGGTAGAGGTTCATCTCGTTGTTGGACGAGGCGTTGTCCCACCGGGTGAACAGCACCTGCCCGTTCGACAGGACCGTCGGATCGAGGTCGTGGCTCTGGTTGAAGGAGATCTGGTGGATCTCCGAGCCGTCGTCGGTCATCACGTGCAGGAGGAAGGCCGGTTCACGCCGGTCCTCGTCCTGGGCGTCGAACTGGGGCTTGCCCTCGTCGAGCAGGATGGCCTTCGACTGGCGCTGCCGCGTGGAGGAGAAGACGATGCGGCCATCCGGCAGGTAGTGGGGCGCCACGTCGTGGCCGGCCTCCGCATTGAGGTCCGACGGGATGACCCGGCGCAGGTCGTCGGTCGAGAGCGTGTACTCCCAGACGTTCCAGGTGGGCTGGTCTTCCTCGTCGGCACCCTCCTCGAAGGGCCCGCGCATGGCGAACAGCACCTTGCCACCGTCCCAGGACATCTCCAGGTCCTGGATGTCGTACAGGCCCGACCCCTGGGTGATGCGACCGGTCACGTTGATCTCGGCCGCCGAGGCGGCAGCCCGCTCCCGCACGAAGAGATCGGCGCCGACGTTGAAGGTGCGCAGCTCGCGCACGTCGGAAGCGTCGACGTCACCCTGGTCGGTGAGTGGCACCGGGCGCTTCACGTAGGCGATGGGCACGTCGAGCACCACCGGGTCCGGGTCCTGGTCGCCGCCGCCCAGTCCGCCGCCACCGCACGCCACCAGCGTCGCGGCCAGCAGCCCGGTCATCAGCCGGGCCGCGCGCACAGGCGCCGGCCACGGCAGGTTCCGCATCCTTGCGATCATCATCATCCCCATCGCGGCCTGCCCAAGAAGGCCGCGATGCATAAGAGCCGATGGACGGTACGCTTTTGCCCGCGAGATAACGTAATACAAGGACTTTTCAGCGAACCGTTAAGGCAGTCACAGAACCCCGGACGCCCCTCCCCGCTAAATGCACCCCGGCGCGCAAACGCCGGGCTTTTGGGATGGGCACAACTTGATCACCTTGCTGCCAGGACGGCGTGACGCCGTCGCCGTGTCGCCCCCGCGTGGGCGACTCATCAGCACCCTGGTACTGTCGGCCGCCGTGCTGGCCAGTGCCACCGCGGGCGCGGGCCCGCGCGAGCAGGCCCGCCGCATCCACGAGCGGCTGGCCGGCGTGCCGCCGTCCGAGGCGGTGCTGGCGGACATGCAGGCGGACGTCGCGGGCAGCAATGCCGTCGACGCCGCCTACACCGCCATGGAGAACAGCAGCTTCTACAGCGTGACGCTGAAGAACTTCGCGGCCCCGTGGACCAACCGGGACCAGAGCGTCTTCGTGCCCCTCAACGACTACACGGCCACCGTGATCGGCATGGTCCGCGACGACGTGCCCTTCAACACGGTGCTGTCGGCCAACCTGGTGTACGTGGGCACGGGCGCCGGCGTGCCGGCCTACTCGCCGACCAGCAACGACAACTACCAGGCGCTCGACGACCAGAACGCGGACCTGAAGACGCGCCTGGTGGCCTCGACGCAGACCGCGGTGAGCGGCCTGCCGGATTCGGCCACGGCGGGCGTCATCACCACGCGCGCGGCCGCCGAGGCCTTCTTCATCGCGGGAACGAACCGCGCGATGTTCCGCTTCACCCTGATGAACCACCTGTGCCGGGACCTGGAACAGGTGCTGGACACCAGCCGGGCGCCGGACCGGATCCGCCAGGACGTCTCCCGCAGCCCGGGCGGCGACAGCCGCATCTTCCTCAACAACTGCATCGGCTGCCACAGCGGCATGGACCCGCTGGCCCAGGCCTTTGCCTACTACAACTTCGACGCCACCCAGGGCCAGCTGGTCTACACGCCCGGCGTGGTCCAGGCCAAGTACTTCAACAACGACACCACCTTCGCCCATGGTTACCGCACCCCGGACGACCAGTGGAGCAACTACTGGCGGGCCGGCCAGAACGCGCTGCTCGGCTGGGATACCCAGCTCCCGGGCAGCGGTGCCGGCGCCAAGTCGATGGGGCAGGAACTGGCGAACAGCACGGCCTTTGCCCGCTGCCAGGTCGAGAAGGTGTTTCGCAACGTCTGCCTGCGCAGCCCGGTGGACGGCGCCGACCGCCAGCAGATCGACTCGATGGTCGGCTCATTCCGCTCGGGCGGCTACCGGCTGAAGCAGGTGTTCGCCGAGTCCGCGGCGTACTGCATGGGCGATTGAGGGAGCAGCGATCGTGAAGATGGTTTCGCGCCTGAAGGCGCTCCTACAGGTCCCGCTGATCGTCACTGCAGCCTCCGTGCTCGCGGCGTGCGGCGGAGGTGCCGGCACCGAGCGCCTGCAGCCGAACGAGGTGGACCCGCCGTCGACCTACACTGGCCCGGCGCCCCAGACGACGGACATCCAGAACTTCATGAACGCGCTCTGGACCAACGTCCGGGATGGCGGCGTGGCGCGCTGCGCCAGCTGCCACGGCGGCACCCAGGCGCCCCTCTTCGCCCGCAGCGACGACGTGAACCTCGCCTGGGCCGCGGCCGACCAGCTGGTGAACCGGACCGACCCGGGCACCTCCCTGTTCGTGACCAAGATGGCCGAGGGCCACAACTGCTGGCTCGGCAGCAACTCCGCCGCGATCCAGGCCTGCGCCACCACGATGCAGACCTGGGTCGAGAACTGGATCGCCGGTTCGGCGAGCGGCGGCACGAAGCAGATCCAGCTGGTCGCGCCGCCACTGAAGGACGTCGGCCAGAGCCGGAACTTCCCCGCCGACTCGGACGGCTTCGCGAGCACCGTCTACCCGCTGGTCACGGAATACTGCGCCGGCTGCCACAGCTCGGGCTCCGCGACCCAGCAGTCGCCGTTCTTTGCGGACGAGGACCTGGAGACCGCCTACGCAGCCGTCAAGACCAAGATCAACCTGGACAACCCGGGCGCGTCCCGGCTGGTCCTCCGCCTGCGCGACGAGTTCCACAACTGCTGGGACAACTGCGCCGCCAACGCCCAGGAGATGGAGGACCGGATCAGCGACTTCGCCGGCCTCGTCAGCGTGACGTCCGTGGACCCCGCGCTGGTGATCAGCCGGGCGCTCACCATGTACGACGGCACCGTCGCCAGCGGCGGCAGCCGCTACGAGGGCAGCCAGATCGCCATCTGGGAGTTCAAGGAGGGCAGTGGCACGACCGCCTTCGACACGAGCGGCGTGCAGCCCGCCATCAACCTGACCCTGTCCGGCGACGTGAGCTGGGTGGGCGGCTGGGGCATCAACATCCGCAGCGGCCGGGCCCAGGGCTCGACCACCGCCAGCCGGAAGCTGCGCGACCTGATCACCGGGACCGGCCAGTACACCATCGAGGCCTGGGCCGCGCCCGCCAACGTAAACCAGGAAGACACCCGCATCGTCACCTACTCGGCGGGCTCGTCCCTGCGCAACTTCACGATGGGCCAGACGCTGTACAGCTACGACTTCTACAACCGCAGCAGCACGTCCGACGCCAACGGGGCGCCGCTGCTGCAGACCCTGGACGACGACGAGGATGCCCAGGCGACCCTGCAGCACGTGGTGATGACCTACGACCCGGTCGGCGGCCGGCGGATCTACGTTAACGGCGTCCACACGGGCGACATGGATCCCGCCGCGGGCGGCACGCTGGGTGACTGGGACGACACTTTCGCCCTCGTGCTCGGCAACGAGCCGTCGGGCGACCGACAGTGGCAGGGCGTCCTGCGCCTCGTGGCCATCCACAACCGGGCGATGACGCCCGAGCAGGTCCAGCAGAACTACGACGCCGGCGTGGGCGAGAAGTTCTTCCTGCTCTTCGACGTCAGCGCGCACAGTGGCGCGGCCGACAGCTACGTGCTCTTCGAGGTCAGCCAGTTCGACAGCTACGCCTACCTGTTCAACCGGCCGACCTTCGTGAGCCTGGATCCGGACTGGACGCCCGGGAGCCCGATCCCGGTCCGGGGCCTGCGCATCGGCGCCAACGGCGTGGTGGTGCCCGTCGGCCAGTCCTACCAGAACCTCGACACGGCGGTCAGCGTCGCCAACGGCTACACCGCGGAGTCCGGGCAGGTGCTCTCCAGCCTCGGCGCGGTGATGCCGCTCGACAAGGGCCCGGACCTGGACGAGTTCTTCCTGTCCTTCGAGGTGCTCGGCAACAGCACCAACGTGGTCACGGAACCGGCGCCGCTCACCCCGCCCCCGCCGGCGGACAGCGACCCCGTGGCAGACATCGGCGTGAAGACCTTCGACGAGATCAACGCGACGATGGCCGCCGTGACGGGCGTGTCGCCGAACCAGCCGGCGGTGAAAGCCACCTACGCGCTGGTCCGGCAGCAGCTCCCGGCGGTCACCGACCTCAATGCGGTGCTGGCCTCGCACCAGGTGGGCATCGCCCAGCTGGCCATCGAGTACTGCAACGCGCTGGTCGAGGACACGGACCTGCGCACGGACCTCTGGGGCGGCTTCAACTTCAGCGGGGCCCCCAGCGCGGTGCTGGATACCGGGCCCGAGCGCGACCAGATCTTCGTGCCGCTGCTCACCCGGGCCATGGGCACGAACCTGCTCAGCCAGCCGGACGAGGCCGCGGTGCGCATGGAGCTGGACAACCTGACCACCGACCTCGCGGCCTGCGGCGGCGCCTGCCCCCCGGACCGGACGGAGACCATCGTCAAGGCCACGTGCGCCGCCACGCTCGGCAGCGCCGTGACCCTCGTGCAGTAGGAGCACGACCATGCCACGCAAGATCCGCAACTACTTCGAGCCCCAGCGCCACCCGGACCATCCGCGGCCGGTCACCCGCCGGCAGCTGATCGCCCAGGGCTTCAGGGCCGGCACGGCGACCGTGATCGGCGGCGGGGTCCTCAGCCTCTTCGCAAACCCGCGGGCGGCCTGGTCGGCCCTGGCGCCGGACCTGGAGGCGCTGAAGGCCTCCTGTGGCATCGCCACCCAGGGCGCGGGCAAGATCCCCTTCATCTGCTTCGACCTGGCCGGCGGCGCCAACATGGCGGGCTCCAACGTGCTGGTGGGCGGCCAGGGCGGGCAGCTCGATTTCCTGTCCACGGCCGGCTACAGCAAGCTCGGGCTGCCGGGTGACATGATCCCGCCCGTGGTCGACGCCATCACCCAGCAGGACCACATCGACCAGACCCTAGGGCTCGCCTTCCACAGCGACAGCGCCTTCCTGCGCGGCATGCTCACCGCCGTGTCGGGTGGCACGGCGGCCAATACCAACGGCTGCGTGATCCCGGCCCGCTCCGAGAACGACACGGGCAACAACCCCCACAACCCCATGTACGGCATCGCCCGCGCGGGTGCGGACGGCTCCCTGCTCGGCCTGATCGGCTCGCGCAACTCCGACTCCGGCGGCAACTCCATGGCGCCCGTGATGATGATCAACGCCGAGGACCGGCCCACCAAGGTGGACCGGCCCAGCGACGTGACCGGCCTCGTGGACACGGGCGCCCTCGTCGGCCTGCTGAACCAGGCCGACGCGGTGAAGGTGCTGGAGTCGATCCAGCGGGTCAGCGACATGAAGCTGCAGCGGGTGGACACCCGGCTCACGGTCACCCAGGACGACGTGATCAAGGACCTGGTGAACTGCGGCTACGTGAAGTCGGCCGACATCGCGGACCGCTTCGGCGATCCGTCGAGCCTCAACCCGTCCATCGACCCGGATATCGTGGGACCCACGGGCATCTTCAGCCAGGCCGAGTACGACAGCAGCGACGAGTTCCGCAAGACGGCCTCCGTGATGAAGCTGGTGATCAACGGCTTCGCGGGTGCCGGTACCATCACCATGGGCGGCTACGACTACCACGGCGGCCGCCGGGCCGAGGGCGAGGTGAAGGACTTCCGGGCCGGGCGCTGCATGGGCGCCTGCCTCGAGTACGCCGCCCGCGTCGGCGTGCCGCTGATGCTCTACGTGTTCAGCGACGGCTCCCTGTCCAGCGACGGCACCATCGACAACTCGGTGGACGGCCGCGGCAAGGGCGAGTGGACCAGCGACAACCAGTCCACGGCGGCGTCCTTCTTCCTGGTGTACAACCCGGGCGGACGGGCGGTGCTGACGGGCGGCACGCCGGAGCAGCAGGCGCGGCGCCAGCAGCTGGGCTTCATGCGCAGCGACGCCTCGGTGGAGACCGGGGCGACACCGGCCGCCAACAACGTGAACCTGCTGGTGGAGACGGTGATCCTCAATTACCTGGCGCTGCACGGTGAACAGGGCAACTTCGCGGGCCTGTTCCCGGGGCACGGCCTGGGCTCGCCGGCCCTGCGGGACTCGCTGACCGCCTTCGAGCCGATCGTCAACGGCACGATCTGATTCCCCGTAGGAGCGCCTTGAGGCGCGACCGGGGGTTGCCCGGCATGAGCGTACTCGCGACCGAGGGCAACCCCCGGTCGCGCCTCAAGGCGCTCCTACGGGGACAGCGGCCGATGCCATAATCCGCGGCATGGCCGATCACGCCCTCACCGCGCTCCTCGCCTGCCCCCGCTGCGAGGTCAGCGTCCGTCGCTTCCCGGACGGCAGCTACGGCTGCAGCGGCTGCGGGCTCAAGTTCCCGTCCCTCGATGGCGTGCCCTGCCTGTTCGCGGAACCGGCGGCGATCCTCGCCGAGTGGCGGCAGCGGCTGAAGTTCGCGATCGGGAAGCTCACCCACGACGCCGCCGGGCTCCAGCAGGAGCTGCAGAACCCGCGGTTGCGGCCCCTCACCCGGGAGCGGCTCACGCTGCTCAACCAGGCGTTCCTCGACCAGGCCCGGCGCCTCGCCGAGCTGCTGGCCCCGCTGGCCCTGCAGGGCTCCCAGCCGGCGGTCGCCACCCACCTGGCGCTCCAGACCCGGCTGCCGACGGACCAGGGCCTGACCACCTATTACGCCAACATCCACCGGGACTGGGCCTGGGGCTGTCTCTTATACACATCTGACGCTGCCGACGAAG
>CALGMY010000274.1 GCA_937958785.1 uncultured Gammaproteobacteria bacterium
CAGCTCGACGAGTACAGCGCGGGCCTGGTCCGTGACCTCATGGCGGGCCGGCCGCCGGGTCCCGACCACGCGCCGCTCGTGGCGAGGCTGGAGGAGATGGGCTGGTGCGACGACCACCTGCCCGTGGACCTCGACGAGCTGGTGAAGCGTACCGCGGATTACTTCCTCGCCATCCAGAACGACCACGAGCTTCGCCAGTTCCTGGCCATCGTGCGGGACCGCCGACCAGGCGTCGTGGTCGAGATCGGCACCGCCCGCGGCGGCATGCTGTTCTGCTTTTGCCAGCTCGCCACGCGGGACGCGACCCTCGTGAGCATCGACCTGCCCGGCGCCCCGAACTGCGGTGGCCAGACGGCGGCGGAGCGGGAAGTGTTTGCCACCTTCGGCCCGGCCACCCAGTCGATGCACTTCATCCCGGCTGACTCGCACCTGCCAGCGACCCGGGAGGCCCTCGCACGCATCCTCGCGGGTCGCCGCATCGACCTGCTGTTCATCGACGGCGACCACTCCCACGAGGGGTGTCTGGCTGACTTCGAGAGTTACCGGGGTTTCGTGGCGCCGGATGGCCTCATCGCCTTCCACGACATCTGCATGCTGCCGGACGAATGGGGCCCCCAGGGCTCGGTTGGCACCGCCTGGCGGGAGGTCAAGGCCCGCTACGGCGGCGAGGAAATCGTGGACCCCGCAGGCGTGTCCTCCCGGGTCCTCGCCCCCGGCCAGCACTGGCGCTGGGGAATCGGCCTCATCGAGGCCAGCCGCCTGGATCGCCGGTCGTGACGCCACTGCTGCCGAATCCCGCGGTACGGCTCGAGGCCCGCCTTTTCGGCCCCGTGGACGGCGACGTCCGCCGCACCCACTTCGTCCTCGCCTGGCATCCGGAGGTGGCCGCCTGGCTGCTCACGATCCTCGAATTCATCCTGTACCGACAGGGTCGCCTGGCGGAAGAGCGGGCCATCGGCGCGCCACCGGGCGGTGCCACCCTGGAGCGACTCGTCGCCGGCGGGGTGATCCTCTCCAGCCGCCGACCGGACGGCGGTGAGGCGCTGCGCCTCAATCCCGGCTTCCAGGCCACGCTCTTCGTCTCGGCCCGCGTACCAGGAGGACCCGCCCGGGAGACCACCTTCGCACTCGGCGACGATACCGACCTTGCCCGGTGGTTGCTGGACGGGGTGCTCGCACCCGGGTCCCGGCAGGCACCCCCGCCGGCCACGCCGCTCGCCGACGCCCTGGTCCGCCACGGCCTGCTGGTGACCACGCTGCCGGCTCCGGCCGCCTGCCTGCCCGACCCGGCGGCAACCGCCAGGGAACGGGACGACGTGCTCGCCACGGCCGGCCGGGTGATCACCCAGGCGGCGGGCACGCCCGTGCCGCGGGAAGTCCGGGAGCTGCTCGGCCGGCACGTGCCGCCCGTGCCCGCCGGCATCGGCCTCTGGTGGGCCGTGGACGCCGGCAGCGGTGTCGTCATCCCGGTCACCGCCGGGGCCACGCCACCCGCACCCGGATACCAGGGTGCGGCTGCCGCGGGGCGCGCCCGGGACTGGGCTGCAACCGAGGCCGCGGCCGCGGACAGCCTCAAGTCACGCCGCCATGCCACCCTGCGAGCGATCCTTGCCCCTGGACCGCGTGAGTCCCTGCGACGCTACGTGCGCGCGCTGGTCGACCGCGGCTACTTCCCCGCGCTCGGCGACGGCCAGGTCGAATTGCGCGCGGCGATCCATAACGAGCCGGCTGTCGCGTCCCTGCACCAGGCGCTCGCCGCCATCGTGAGCCGCGTGGCTGGCGAGCCCCTGCTGGCGTCCTACTGCTACCTGAGCTGCTACGAGGCGGGCGCGACGCTGCCCCCCCACAAAGACAGGCCCCAGTGCAGTTACAACCTGTCACTGGTCCTCGACATGCAGGGGCCCACGGGCGAGCCCGAACCCTGGCCCATCTGGCTCGAGGTGGAGGGGCGGCCGGAAGCCGTGCTGCTTGCCGTGGGCGACGGCCTGACCTACTCGGGTACCGAGCTCCTGCACTGGCGCGAGGCGCTGCCCGCGGGCCACCGGGCGCTGGTGTGCTTCTTCCACTTCGTGCCCACCGGCTTCGGCGGCTCGCTGGACTGAGCCGCCCGGCAGTCAGGGAAACACGGCGGTGAGCTGCCCGGGCGGCAAGCCGAGGTCCTCCAGGGCCGCGACGGCTTCCGCCAGCACTTCCTCCCGCGTGCGGACGCCCGCCTCCCGCGGCGCGCGCTGGGCGTTTTCATGGGGCAGGGTGAGGTCGGGCCGCCGCGGCAGCCCGAGGAAGTCCGTGATCGCGGCGCAGGTGGCGGCGGGATCGGGTCGGGTGCAGATGTCGAGCACCAGCAGCGTGCCAGGCCGGGCGGCGAAGTAGTCAGCCACGCGCCGGTGGTATTCCAGGCGCCGCTGGATCCAGGCGCGGACGGCGGTCCGCGGGTCCGCATCGTACTCCTGGCGCATCGGACCCGAGGCGCCGAGGGTGCGCCGGAGCTCCACGTGCCGGATGCGGCTTGCCAGCCAGTCACCGAGGGGCCGGGTCGTGACGATGAAACGGCTCCCCGGGAAGGTGCGGTCGAGCAGCGCAAAGTCGTGCTGGTCGCCGTCGCTGAAGCACTGGTATCCGGCGTAGAGTGGATCGGACACGGGGATGTGGCTGTAGTAGCCGTGGAACGACCGCAGTCCGAGACCCCTGAACAGGCGGTCCATCGAGGACGTGCCGGTCTTGTTGAAGCCGATGCAGAAGACCTTGTTGAACGGATAGTCCACCGCGCGGGCCAACACGCGCCTAGCGCGTGGCGATCATGTTCAGCGAGATCGGCATCCCGAGGAACCGCAGCGTGCTGGAATCCTCGAAGAGGTCGAAGGACTGCACGCGACGGCCAGTGATGAAACCCGCGGCCTGCAGTTCACCGGCCAGGAACCGCTCGTCGATGCCTGCCATGTGGTAGTCGTACGCATCGATGTGGCCGCCGAACATCATGCGCATCACGTGGAACCGGCCCTCGGGAGCGAGTCCGGGCGTGAGGTAGAGGTGGCAGAGCCGCTCCAGGTCGGGGACGCTGACGTACAGCGTGCCCCCGGGCTTCAGCACCCGCCGCCACTCGCGCAGCACCAGGCCGATGCGCTGGTGGTAATCGAAGTGCTCCAGCACGTGGCTGGCATACAGGGCATCGAAGGTTCCGTCCGGGAAGCGGGCAAGGTCCGCCGCGTCACCGAGGTGGTTTACTCCGTCGCCGGGCAATGCGTCGAAGATCTCCCAGCCCTCGCGCCGCTCCTTGCCACCGATGTGGAGCCGCCGGGCGACAACAGGGGGTACAGACGACATAACAGGGACGCGAGGCTTCCGTTCGGCAGGGTTGCCCGGCATTAAATGTGGCTACAATCCGCCTGTCAAACCACTGGGACACAGATCGGCCGACGCATGCACGGCGACCCACAGGACGAGGCCGCCCGAAACCGCGCGGCCGACGAGGCGAACCTGGCGCTGAGAGACGCCCAATGGGCCGAGGGCGCCGGCCTGCCCGAGAGGGCCATCAGCGCCTACCGGCGCGTGCTGGCGCACTTCCCGGACGTCTGGGAGGTGCACAACAACCTGGCGAACCTCCTGCTCGAACTTGGCCGGCCTGCGGAAGCACTGGAGTCGGCGAGGGCCGCGGCGGCACTGCGTCCCGACGACCCGCTCGTGGCGGCCAACGTTGGCCGCAGCTACGTTCGGCTGCACCAGCCGGACGAGGCCGTGCCGTTCCTCCGGGCGGCCCTCGCGCAGCGCCCGGACCTGCACCCGCTGCGGGAAATGCTGGCGGACGCCCTGCTCAACACGGGCCGGCCAGACGAGGCGGCCGCCATCTTCCGGCAGGTCGAGGCCAGCCTGGCCAATGACTTTGCCGGACTCGAGATCACGGCGAGGTTCTACATCCGTGCCCGGCTGGGGGCGGACGCCGAGCGCTGCCTGCTGCGCATGCTGCAGCTGAACCCGGCTTACGAACCGGTCTACGGTGACCTGGCCCTGCTCTACATCGACTACGTCCAGTTCAGCAAGGCGGCGGAATTCGCCCGCAAGGGCCTCCAGATCGCGCCCCGCTCCGCGACGCTGTGGAACTCGCTGGCAAACAGCCAGGCCAGCATGGGCCAGGTGGCCGAGGCGCTCGGGTCCTACCGCAGGGCGCTGGAGATCAGCCCGGCGATGACGCCATCCCACTCGAACCTGCTGCTCACGATGCATTACGTGAACGGCATCGATCCCGCCGAGATCTTCGCCGAGCACCAGCGCTTCGGGCGCCTGCATGCGCCGCCGGGCCTGGCCATGCGGGACCATGCCAACGTGCCGGACCCGGCCAGGCGCCTGCGCCTCGGCTACGTGTCGCCGGACATCCGCACCCACTCGGTCGCCTTCTTCCTGGAGCCGCTGCTCGAGCACCGGGACCGGGCATCCTTCGAGGTCTACTGCTACGCGCTGGTGAAGTCCCCGGACAAGGTGACCCAGCGCCTCAAGGGCAAGGTGGACCACTTCCGCAGCTGCTACCACCTGCCGAACCCGCAGCTGGCGGAACTGATTCGCCAGGACGGCATCGACATTCTCATTGACCTCGCCGGCCACGCCGGCACGCTGCACGCCGCGCTGGCCGGCTACCGGCCGGCTCCGGTACAGGCCACCTATCTCGGCTACCCGGATACCACGGGCATCGAGGCGGTGGACTACCGCATCACGGACGCGGTCAGCGACCCGCCCGGCGCCGAGGCCTTCCATACGGAGCAACTGGTGCGGCTGCCCGAGGGCTTCCTGTGCTTCCGCCCGCCGGAGCGCGTCCCCGACTGCGCCCCGCCGCCCTGCCTCGCCAGCGGCCACGTGACCTTCGGCAGCTTCAACCGGGAGTTCAAGGTGTCCGACCTGGTGGTTGACCTCTGGTGTGGGATCCTCGCGGCGGTGCCGGGTTCCCGCCTCTTGATGAAGTGCGTGGCGGGCGAGGACGCCGGCTGCCGCCAGTACCAGCTCGGGCGCTTCGCCGCCCGTGGCATCGACCCGGCCCGGGTCGAGCTCGTGGGCTTCATCGGTGCAGCCGAGGACCACCTGGCCATGTATCGCGGGGTGGACGTGGCCCTCGACACCTTCCCTTACCACGGCACGACCACGACGCTGGACTCACTGCTGATGGGCGTGCCGGTGGTGACGCTCGCCGGCCAGAACCATGCAAGCCGGGTGGGCGTGAGCCTGCTCACCCAGGTCGGGCTGCCTGACCTCATTGCCCGCACCGGTGACGAGTACGTGGCGAAGGCAGTCGCACTCGCCGGCGATCCAGCGCGACTCGGGACGCTCCACGAGACCCTGCGTCGGCAGCTGCTCGAGAGCACCCTCTGCGACGGACCCGGCTTCACAAGCAAATTCGAGTTCGCGCTGCGTGGCATGTGGCTGGCCTGGTGCCGCAGCCGGGGCGTGGCCCTGACGCCCGGACAGCTCGCGCAGGCAGACTTCGACTTTTCCCGGCTTGGCTAGCCCGCCGTGCGCACCTGCGCGATGAGTGCCTGCACCTGGGCGCGGCCGTCGACGTTGTCCGCCGGTACGAGTTCATCGTGGAGGCACGTGAGCAGCTCGCTGGCGTGGGTCGGGTTGCCAGCAGCGAGGTAGCGGCCAGCGAGGGCGATGAGATCGCCGCCGAGGCGGCCCCGCAGCTCGGGATGGTGGCTGATCTTCACCGGCCGGTCGAAGGTACGGCCGCGGCCCGTGCTGCGGAAGTTCCAGGCCTCGTCCATGACCTCCAGCTGCACGCCGAAGCGGTTCACCGCCGGGCTCAGCAACTGCACGAAGCTGGTCTGGTCCATGAACAGCACTTCCCGGCGCACCTCCGGATCCTCGATGTGGGCCGTGACCGCGGTCTTCGGTGGCACGTCCAGGTTGCCCAGCTCGAAGTTCTCCCGGGTGAGGTTCTCCCAGGCCTCGAGAAGCGCCAGCACGGGCGGCGACCTGCGGAAGAGGATGAAGCCGACGTTGAACATGGGCAGCCCGGTGATCTGCGCGCACTTGCTCACGTCGGGCTGGCAGATGGCCATGCCAATGTCGACGTGGTCCAGGCGGTCGAACAGCCCGGCGAAGTCGGGACTGAGGACCCGGGTGTCCGTGTCCAGGTGCAAGGTGTACTCGTAGGGCGAGTTGCGCAGCGCGCGGATGCGATCGAGCTGGCCCTCCGCCCAGAGGCTGCGATAGCGGCGCCGGGTCTCGAGTGGCAGCACCGCGTTGAAGCAGGGGCTGCGGGCGAAGGCCACGTCCGGCAGGTCGGTACAGAGCGTGATCGGCAGGTCCGGGATCACGTCCCTGGCACTGTGGGCCGACAGGCAGGCCTCGGCCACATAGTGGGGCCGGCGCGTGGCCACGTAGACCATGCCGATATTGCCGCGGGTCATGCGCTCTTCCGGCGGGCCCCGAGGCCCAGCCGCTCCAGGATGTCCCTGTCGAGAAGGGCCGCGAAGCGCTCAAGGTCCGCGGGATCCACCTCCCCCAGGGTGGTGAAGTCCCGGTCGATCTCCCGGGTGATGGGCGCACCGAGCAGTTCGTAGATCTCCTCGGTGCCCTGGGGGTGCAGGTAGCCCTCAGGCACCTTCACCCCGGGCAGCCGCGCCAGGCCGAGACCCGCCGCCATGCGCTCGAGCCAGGGCGCGGGATCGCGCCGGAGCGCATCGGTGTCGACGATGACGCTGCGCGCCCCGAGGCTCGCCAGCCAGTCCCGGTGCCGGTCGTTCCAGGCGGCCGCCGCCTCGGCGGGCGTCGTGCCGTGGTTGAGGAAATCCGGTGCCTCCCGGTGCACGCGCACGCAGCTCGCGTACCAGAGACCGGGGTCCCGCACGGCGAGCGCGACGCCGTAGCTCCCCGTGGCGCGGGCCTTCGCGGCCGCCTGGAAGAGCGCGCTGCCGGTCACGCGGGCCCAGTCGGCCGGGCGGTCGCGCCGGAAGTTGCGCAGCCCCTCCCGGTGCCGGGGGTCCACGAAGTCATCACTGCCGAGGTCCCGGCCCCGCACCACCGGGCCGTGTTTCCAGCCGAGCAGCATGGTGCAGGTCATCACGTCGGCGAAGTTGTGCCGGAGCATCCAGGTCAGCAGGTTGCTGCCCGAGCGCATGAGGCCGGCAATGCGGACGAGGTTCACGCCGGCTTGAGGTCGAAGGCGATGCAGAGGCGCTCCTCATCCGAGCGGAAGGGTATGGTCCGGTGGAAGAGCGAGGACGGAAACAGCGCGAGCTGGCCCGGGCGCGGCTGGTGCGTCAGGCTCGGCGACGGGCGGCCGGACAGGAACGGAAAGCCGTCGCCGGCGAGACTGAACTCGATGGCACCCTCGCCGGGCGGGCTCCGCTCCGGCATCTGCAGGTACAGGCAGCCGCTCATCCAGCCGTAGGGGTGGTTGTGGAAGGCCTGGTGGCCGCCGGTCACCAGGCGCACAAACCAGCCGTGCAGGACGGTGGCCGCCGGCCAGTTCGCCACGAGACCGATGCCGGGCGGCGACAGCCCGGCGCGGTAGCGCTCAAGCTCGGCGCCGAGATCCGCCGCGAGGCGCTCGAGCGCGCCGCCGGGCCGCGCCTTGGCGAACAGGTTGCCGCCGGTCTGGAATCCCAGTGTCGTCGTGACGCCCTTGGGTTCCCACACCTCCTCCACCGCGCCCGCTTCCGCGATCAGCTCGCGGAGGAAACCGGCGTCCGCAGGCGCCGTGTAGCGGTCCAGGACCCGCACGTAGCGCAGGGGCTCCGGACAGAACGGGTGGGGATCCGGGCGCCCGCAATGCCACGCCGCGTAGGCCGACAGCGACGCGGAGTGCAGGTTGCCCGCCTCGCGGGCCGCGTTGGCCTCGAGCCAGGAGAAGAACGCACCCGTGCGGCCGAGTCGCAGCTCGCAGTCCAGGGCCTGCGCCCTGGCAAAGGGCTTGCCCGACGCGCGCAGGTGCCGGATGGCCGCCTCGAACTGGTTACGGCCCTTGAGGGCACAGCCCAGGTTCTCGTTGGCATCCGGATGGGCGGGCTCTATGGCGAGGGCGCGGCCGTAGCTCGCGAGCGCCTCGTCGTGACGACCAAGGTCCCGCAGGGCGTCACCGAGGAACAGGTGGGCAGCCGCCGATCCGGGCGCAAGGCCAGCCGCCGTGGCAAGCAGCAGCGCCGCCTCGTCAGGCCGGCGGGTCTGCACCAGCAGGTTGCCGAGGCTGAGCAGGCCACGCACGTGGCGGGGGTCGAGCCCGAGGGCTGCCCGGTAGGTCGCCTCCGCACCTTCCAGCTTGCCCTGGGCGTGGAGTGCGTTACCCAGGTTCACGCGGGCCTCGATGCTGCCGGGCTGCAGGCCCACGGCGACCGCGAGCTGCGGTTCGGCGCGTTCTGGCTGGCCAGCGGCGATCAGCATGGCGCCGAGATCACTGCGCGCCGCGCCAGCGCCGGGGGTGAGCGCAACGACCCGCTCGAGCAGCCGGATCCCGTCTGGCAGGTGACCCATGCGGCCCCGGACCAGGGCCAGCAGGTGCAGGCCCGCGGCATCGTCGGGGGTCGCGTGCAGCAACGCCTCGCAGGCCGCCCCGGCCTCCTCCAGCCGGCCGGAGGCCAGGTGAGCACGGGCCGTGGCCAGGTCGGCCGCCGGCGAGGGCCGCGGGTTGGACTGAGCGGGGGGCAGGTTCATGGCCAGCCTGGCCGGACCAGGCCGCGGGCCGCGCCCGCGGTCTAGACCGACGCCAGCTCCTCGGCGGTACCGGGCCGTACCTCGACGATACGCCCCTGGAAGCGCAGCGTCATGCCGGCCAGGGGGTGATTGCCATCCACCGTGACCTTCTCGGCGTCCAGGCCCGTCACGAGGTAGTTCTGGGTGCCACCCGCCGGGTCCGTGCGCGTCACGGACATACCGACCGCCAGCTTCTCGGGTTCGCTCCAGTTGCCGATGGGAATGATCTCGACCAGGTTTGCCAGCCGGTCACCGAAGCCCCGCTCTGGCGGGATGGTGATGTCGAAGGCGTCGCCTGACCGCTTGCCGGCCAGGTGCCGCTCGAGCTCCGGCAGGATGCCGGCAGCGCCGTGCAGGTACTGGAGGGTCTCGCCCGGGGGCGAGCTGTCGAGCAACTGGCCCTTCTCATTGGTCAGGCGGAATTCGATGCTGACGACGCAATCCTTGGCAATCTGCATGGCACTCACCGCTTCTGCTGGCTGGTTCGGAAATCATTGTCGGCGGCGCCGGCGGCGCGGGTCAATTGTGGCAACCCGAGGCCGTGATGCCGGTTCGCCGGCGCGAGCGTGACATAAAGTGCGCGGGCCGGCGCCAAGGGCGCTGCTCAGCCGCCGATCCGGGCGAGCTCGGCCCTGGCATCCGCCACGAAGGCGGCCTCGGTGCCACCCTTGTCGACCGCCAGCGCCAGGTGCTGTTTCGCGCTGACCGGATTGCCGGCGGCGAGGTAGGCCTTGCCCAGGTGGTACTGGGCCACGGCCAGCTCACCATTGGCCGCGACCGCCCGTTCCAGGGTCCGCACCGCGTTGCCGAAATCGCCGTTGCGGTAGTAGGCCCAGCCGAGCGTGTCGAGCAGCAGCGGATCGCCGCTTTCCCCCAGGGGGACAGCGAGCGTCAGCGCGCGGGCAAGCCTGGCCTTGTCGTCGCCAGGCTGCTCGAGCAGCAGCGAGGCGAGGTTGTTGGCAATCACCGGGTCGTCCGGCGTCTTCGCCAGCACCGTCTCGTAGACCTTGGTGGCTTCCGCGACACGCCCCTCACGGCTGTGCAGGCTGCCGAGGAAGAGGCCGATGGCGGGATTGCCCGGGATGGCCTTGTGGGCCCGCTCCAGGGCGGCGCGCTGCGCGGCGGAGTCGGTCGGTTCAAGGGCCGCAAGGGCCAGGTACGCCCGGGCATCCTGCGGGGCGATCCGGATCGAGCGCTCGTTGGCCTCCCGGGCCGCGCCGGCGTTGCCGGCCCGCAGGTAGGACTTCGCCAGCAGGAGCGAGGCATCCAGGTTGTCCTCCGGGTAGGACTTGAGCAACGCGATGGCCTCGCCCGCACGGCCCTCCTCCAGCAGGATCTTGGTGAGGCCCTCGAGGGCGTTCACCTGGCCGGGATCCTCGGCGAGCACGGCGCGGTAGCGGGCCAGGGCGTCTGCCGTCGAACCCCGGGCCTCGAACACCCGGCCGAGACCCTGTTCCGCGAGGGCGCCACCCGTGCCGCTGGCGAGGGCGCGGCGCGCCTCGGCCTCAGCCGCGTCGAGGTCGCGCTGGGCGATGAGGCTCTGCACCAGCGCTGCGGACGCCTCCGCGTCGTCGGGGCGGACCGCGACGAAGCTCCGGAGGATGTCGGCGGCGGCGGCCGCATCGCCCTCGTCCGACAGCAGCACGGCGAGTTCCTTGGCGGCGGAGGCGTTGGTCGGGTCCCGGTCGAGCAGCGTGCGATAGGTGTCCTTGGCCACGACGAGGTCACCGGCGCCCACGTAGGCCCGGGCGAGCAGGAGGCTCGCCTCGCTGGACTGGTCGCGGCGGAGCACGGTGCGCAGGTCGGCGATGGCCGCATCGTAGCGCCGGTCGAGGAAGGCGAAGGTGGCGCGGGAGAGCAGCGCCTCGGCATTGTCCGGGGCGACCTTGAGGATGGCCTCGATGTCCGCCCGTGCCTTCCCGATGTTGCCGTCCACCGCATGCTGGGCCACGATCCGGTTGCGCGCCTGCAGGCCCTCCGGCGTGGATTCGGGCCATTTGGCGGCTGCCTCCCGGTAAGTCGCCATGGCCTCGGCCGGGCGCTTGGTGGCGCGATAGAGGTCGCCCAGGGCCAGCTTGAGCTCGGCGCTGTCCGGAAACTCGGCGATGCCCTGCTTCAGCACCTGGTCGGCGCCCGCCAGGTCGTCCTTGCGCACCAGCCGGCTGGCGAGGCGCACCTTGACCCACTGGGTCTCCGGGTCCTCGGTCACCAGGGCGCGGAGCTCCCGCTCCTCGAGGACGCCCAGCGCGGCGGCCGTCGTGCCGTTC
>CALGMY010000275.1 GCA_937958785.1 uncultured Gammaproteobacteria bacterium
GGGCAGGCCCTGGTTCTCCGCCCCGATCACCGCGATGACCGGGTCCCGCGGGCGCGGGAAGGCCAGGTACTGCACTTCAAGCAGGTCCCGCAGCCGCGGGTAGAAACCGAGGACGCCCTCGAGCGTGGCGCAGGACGGGCAGTACCAGGGCCCACCACTGTCGTCACGGAAGTCGGGCTTGAGGAGGAACAGCTGGTCGCGGGCCACGGGAAGCTCCTTGTGATGGCCGCGCAATCCGCGGCCTTGCCGGAGGCGAAACTTAGCAGATGAACGACCCCGTGATCGTCTGGTTCCGCCAGGACCTCAGGCTCGCTGACCAGCCGGCCCTGCGGGCCGCGAGCGCCACGGGCCGCCCGGTGGTCCCGGTGTTCATCCACGGGACCCGGGACGGGGACCGCTGGGCGCCCGGGGGCGCGTCCCGCTGGTGGCTGCACGGCAGCCTGTCCCGGCTGGACGAGGACCTCCGCCGCCGCGGCTCCCGGCTCATCCTGCGCACCGGCGAGCCCGTCGCCGTGCTCTCGGCCCTCGCCCGGGAGACCGGGGCCGGGGACCTCTTCTGGAGTCGCGGCTACGAGCCCGGGGAAGCCGGCCTCGAGGCGGCCCTCAGGGACACGCTGGGCGACCGGGTGACCCTGCGCCGCTTTGCCGGCCGGCTGCTCTTCGAACCCGAGGCCCTCCGCACCGGGGCCGGCCGCCCCTTCCAGGTGTTCACGCCGTTCTGGAAGGCCTGCCTCGCCCAGCTGCCGCCCGCCCTGCCCACTGCGGCGCCGGACCGGCTGACCGCCCCCGCGGCCTGGCCTGCGAGCGAGTCCCTCGCCGGGTGGGGGCTCACCCCGGTGGGCCCCGACTGGAGCGGTGGCCTCGCGGCGGCGTTCACGCCGGGTGAGGCCGCCGCGCTCGGCCAGCTGGAGACCTTCCTGGACGGCCCCGCCGCCCGTTACCGGGCGGGCCGGGACCGGCCCGGCGTCGCCGGCACGTCCCGGCTCTCGCCCCACCTGCACTTCGGCGAGCTGAGTCCGCGCCAGGTCTGGCACGCGGTGCAGGCCAGCGTGTCCGCGGGGACCCTGCCGGAAGGCGAGGGCGCCGCCTTCCTGCGGGAACTCGGCTGGCGCGAGTTCTCCGCGCACCTGCTGCACCACTGGCCCCGGTTGCCCGAGGAGCCGCTGCGCCCCGAGTTCGCCGCCTTTCCCTGGGACCCGGACCCGGCGCTCTACACCGCCTGGTGCCGGGGTCGCACGGGCTACCCGCTGGTCGATGCGGGCATGCGCGAGCTCTGGACCACGGGCTGGATGCACAACCGGGTGCGGATGATCGTCGCGTCCTTCCTCGTGAAGGATCTCCTGGTCCCCTGGCAGCAGGGCGAGGCCTGGTTCTGGGACACGCTGGTGGACGCGGACCTCGCCAACAACGCCGCGAGCTGGCAGTGGGTCGCCGGCTGCGGCGCGGACGCGGCGCCCTATTTCCGGGTCTTCAATCCGGTGCTCCAGGCCCGCAAGTTCGATCCGGCGGGTACTTACGTGCGCCGCTGGGTCCCGGAGCTGGCGGCGCTGGGGGACCGCTGGCTGCACGCGCCCTGGGAGGCGCCGGCCGCCACGCTGCGCGAGGCCGGCATCCGCCTGGGCGAGACCTACCCGGCGCCGGTGGTGGACCACGGCGCCGCCCGCCAGCGCGCGCTGGACGCCTGGGCCAGCCTGCGGGCGGGGCCGGCCGGTGCATAATCCGGCGGTTCCCGATTCCGGAGTCCGCCCATGGTCACCTACATCGCCTGCATCTACGCCAAGCCCGGCCACGAGCTGGAGGTTACCCGCTACTACCAGGAGCTCGAGCCGTTGCTGAAGGCGGCCCCGGGCTACCGGGGACGGCACATCCTGCGTGCCCGCCCGGGCACGATGGAGGCCGAGGTCCGCCGGGTCACGCCCCCGGAGCAGCTGAAGGGCCACGCCCACGAGGGGGGGGCCGCGGGCGTGCACTTCGTGATGGTCGAGCAGTGGGACAGCGTCGCGGAGCGGGTCGCCTTTTCCCGGGGTGCCGCCGCGGGCCGGGGCAAGGAACTCTTCCCCCACATCCTGCCCCAGCACTCCCACGAGTTCTACGAGGACGTGACCACCCCCGCGTGAACCCGAAAAGTTACCGGACACCGGTTTCGCTCCCCGTTTCGTTGCTGGCGGGGCTGCTGCTGGCGGCAGCGGCGGTGCCGGCCTTCGGCATCGCCGGCGGGCGCCCCGTGACGGTCGACGAATTTGCCGCCGACCTGCCCTGGGTCGTGCTGCTCACGGACGAGGACGGGGCGCCCGGCTGCACGGGCAGCCTCGTCGCCCCGCGCTTCGTGCTGACCGCGGCCCACTGCGCGCGCGAGGGCCTGACAGTGCACTTCGGCAGCCCGTCCCGCGCCGCGGCGCGCCGGATCGCCGTCCGGGAGGTGATCCTCCACCCCGGCTTTACCCGGGACCCGATTACCCACGACCTGGCCCTGCTCCGGCTCGCCTATCCACTGCGCACGCCGTCCGTGCCGGTCGCCACCCGCGCCGAGGCCTGGGACCTGGTCCGGTCGGGCACCCGGGCCCGGATCGCCGGCTGGGGGACCGTCAGGGGCGAGACGGGCCGGCCCGACCTGCTGCATGCCGCCACGCTGCATCTCGCCGCCGTACAGGTCTCGGGCACCCACCTGGCGCTGGAGTCACCCCGGGGTGGTCCCTGCGGCGGGGACAGCGGCGGCCCGCTCCTCGTCACCGGCCAGGACGGCGTGACCGTCCTGGTGGGCGTCGCCAGCGTCACGGGCGGCATCCTCTGCGCCGCGGGCGGGGGCGCCGCGGGCTATACCCACGTGGCGGCCCTCGGCGACTTCCTCCGGGCGTGGGTCCCTGGCCTGCCGGAGCGCCTCCCACCCCTGGAATTCGGCCTGCCCGCGCGCTAGCGTCGAATCCCAAAGGCCCTGGCCGCCGAAGTCACGCTGTCGAAGCAAAGGTTCCCGCGATGGCCGCCCCCCAGCCGCCTGCCCCGGAGACGCTCGTGGCCGGCCTGCTGGCCGCCGCGGCGGACTACGACTTCGAAGCCTGCGACCGGCTCTTCGCCTCGGCCGTCGCATCGCTCGACCCGCTCGTGCTCGTGCGGGACGTGGCGGCGCCCGCCCTGCGGGAGGCGGGCAACCGCTGGCACCAGGGGCTCTTTACCGTGGCCCAGGAGCCCCTGCTGTCCGGCGTCCTCCGGCGTCGACTGTCCTCGGCGCTGGACCGGCACCTGGAGACGGCGACGGGCCCCGTGATCCTCTTCACCACCCTGTCCGGCGAGCGCCATGAACTCGGCTGCCTGATGGGTGCCTTCCTGGCAGCGAGCCACGGTTATCGCACGCTGTACCCGGGCCCCGACCTGCCCCCGGGGGACATCTGCCGGCTGTGCGCCCGCCAGCCCGTGGCCGTCCTGGCGCTCAGCATCGTCACCCAGCCCGAGGTGAACGACGCGCGGGGCCAGCTCACGGAACTCCGGGCCGGCGTGCCGTCGGCCACCGAGATCTGGGTGGCGGGCCAGGCGGCGCCGCTGCTCGGGCGCGCGCCCGTGCCTGCGGGCATCGTCACCATTGCCGACCTGTCGGGGTTCCTCGACCGGCTGGCCCGACTCGACGCGAGGACGCCATGAAGATTCCCCCGAAACGCATCGGCGTGTTGCTCGCCGTGGTGGTGGTTGCGGGCGCGCTGGTGTGGGCCGTGCGCCGGCCCGGGCCGGCACCGGTCACGGAGCCCGTCCGCCGGGACGTCGTCGAGGTCGTCGTGGCCAGCGGGCGGTTGCAGGCGATCCGCGAGACCCAGGTGGGGGCCGAGGCGGCGGGCATCGTCCAGAGCCTCGCGGTGAACGAGGGCGCGGTGGTGCGCGCGGGCGACCTGCTCGGCCGCCTCACCGCCGGCGAGGCCGGTGCCCTGCTCGCCGCCGCCCGCGCCGCCCTCGACGTGGCCGACAAGAACCTGCGGGCGGAGGAGGCGCCCCTCGACAAGGCCCGCCAGGAGCTGGCCCGCCTCGAGCCCCTGGCGGCCCGGCGCCAGGTGTCGACCGCCGAGCTGGAGCGCGCGGCCGCCGACGCCCGCGTGCAGCTCGCCCGCACCGACGCGGCCCGGGCCCGGCGCCGGGAGGCCGCCGCGGAGGTGGAACGGGTCGGGCCGGAGTTCGACCGGCGCGAGGTTCGCGCGCCCTTCAATGGCGTGATCACCGACCGGCTCGTGGAGCCCGGCACGCCGGTCTCGGCCGCCCAGGGCTGGTTCCGCATCTCCGAGATGGCGGCCACCGAGATCGAGGTGGAGACCGACGAGAACAACCTCGGCAAGCTCAAGGTGGGCCAGCCGGTGGTGGCCTTCGTGCCCGCGTTCCCCGACCAGCCGTTCCGGGGCCAGCTCACCCAGGTCGGCCCCTTCGTCGACAGCGAGCGGGGCGTGGTGCGCCTCAAGATCACGCCGGAGTCCCTGCCGGACTTCGTGCTGCCCAACATGACGGTGGACGTGAGCATCGAGGTGCGGCGCGCCGATGACGCCCTCGCCCTGCCGGTGAGCGCCGTGGCCCTGCAGGCCAGCCCGCCCTTCGTGCTGGCGGTGGGCGAGGGTGGCCGGCTCGAGCGTCGTCCGGTGAAGGTCATCGGCCGCAACCCGGACTGGGTGGCGGTGGAGGACCTCGCCGAGGGCACCACCGTCGTGCGCCAGCTGGCGGGCCTGGCGCCGGGCCGGCGCATCCGCCCCGTGGCGTCGCCGGCGGAGGACGCCGGGGGCCGGCCGGCCGTCGCCACCCGCCGATGACCTACTTCATCCGCACGGTCGCCTTCCGGCACCTGCGCTACAGCGTGGGCCAGTCCCTGCTGACCATCGGCGTGGTGGGGATCAGCGTGCTGCTCATCATCTACCTCCGCACCATCATCGGCGGCACCCAGGAGCGCATCACCCAGAACACCACCGGCGCGATCCCCCACATCACCGTCGAACCGCCCGAGCGCACGCCGGTAGGCGCCTGGCAGCTGGCCCGCCTCGGCCTCGAGACCGACGTGCTCTACGTGGGCGAGGTGGTGAACCTGCCGAAGGCCCGGGAGAGCATCGAGGACTGGCGGCTCTGGCTGCCGTCCCTGGACGCCGCCGATCCCCGGGTGACGACGGTCTCGCCGATCGTCTCGGGCCAGGCGTTCATGAACCGGGGCTCCCGGCGCCAGTCCGTGCGCATCGTCGGCATCGTCCCGGAACGCCACAACGGCGTCGTCGAGATCGAGGCGAACCTGCTCGCGGGCCGCTTCATCGGGCTGTCGTCCGGCGAGCTCGCGGTGGGCCGGAAGCTCGCGACGGACTTCGGCCTGAAGCTCAGGGACAAGGTGCGCCTGGTGGGCCCGGAGGGCCTGGCCCTCAACTTCACGGTGGCAGGCATCTACAACACGGGCTTCGGCCAGGTGGACGACGGGCAGGTGTTCGTCACGCTCCGGGACGGCCAGTCCCTGCTGGAGCTGGGCGGCGCCATCAGTTCCTTCGGCATCAAGCTCTCGGACCTCTACGCGGCCGAGGACGTGGCGCGGAAGGTCTCGCCGGGGCTGCCCTTCAAGGTGCGCTCCTGGGTGATGGACAACCCCAACCTGTTCCGCACCCTCGACTCCCAGGGCCAGACCCGGGACCTCATCCTCATCATGACCACCATCGCGTCGGGCTTCGGCATCGGCAGCATCCTCGTGATGGTGGTCACCAGCAAGTACCGGGAGATCGGCATCCTGAAGGCCATGGGCGCGACGCCCCGGGAGATCCAGGGCATCTTCGTGCTGGAGGGCCTGTTCCTCGCCGTGCTCGGCTGCTGCGCGGGCGTGCCGCTCGGCGTGCTGCTGCTGAAGGCCCTCGCGGCGATCCGCTCCGTGGGGCCGGACGGCCGGGTGGACGCGCCGTTCCTCATCGAGATCGACCCGATGCTCCTGCTGGGCGCCTCCGTCGTCGCGATCGTCACGGGCGCGATCGCCTCGTTCTTCCCCGCCCGCCGCGCCGGGCAGGTGGACCCCATCCAGGTGATCCGGGGAAGCTGATGCCGCAGCCCGTCGTCGAGATCGACCAGGTGAGCAAGACCTACTACACGGGCGACGTGGCGACGCCCGTGCTGTTCGACCTGTCCTTCTCCGTGGTGCCGGGCGAGTTCGTGGCGATCGTGGGGGGCAGCGGCTCGGGCAAGACCACGCTGCTGAACCTGATGGGCCTCCTGGACCGGCCGACTTCCGGCGTCATCCGGGTGGAAGGCAGGGAGGTCAGCCACCTGGACGAGGTGGGCCGGGCCCACATGCGCCGGGACCGCCTCGGCTTCATCTTCCAGTTCCACTACCTGCTGCCCGAGTTCACGGTGCTCGAGAACGCGCTGATGCCCTGCCGGATGCGGGGCCGGGAGTTCGAGGTGTCCCAGGAGACCCGCATGCGGGACCTTTTGACCTACGTGGGCCTCGGCGAGAAGCTCGCCGTGCGGCCCAACCAGCTGTCCGGCGGCCAGCAGCAGCGCGTCGCGGTGGTCCGGTCGCTCGCCAACGACCCGGCGGTCGTCTTCGCCGACGAGCCCACCGGCAACCTGGACAGCAAGAGCGGCCGCATGGTCTTCGACCTGATGAAGCGCCTGTCCCGCGAGTCCGGCACCGCCTTCATCATGGTCACCCACGACGACAACTTCGCCCTGGAGGCCGACCGGGTGATCCGGATCCGCGACGGCAGAATTGGGGACATGCCTAATTTGGCGTCGCAGGGAGCGGAAATGGGGACCGGCCCCACTTTGGCCGCGGAAGATGCCCCGACGGAAGGCGAGATGAATCGATGAACATCGTGACGATTTCCCAGGACCACCGTCTGACGATTCCGCCGGGGGTCCGTCGGCGACTGGGGCTCCGGTCCGGCCAGAGACTTCAGGTACTGGAGCTGGATGGCTACCTGTGTCTGGTACCCGAACGGAAGGCCAGCGAACTGCGCGGATTCCTCCGTGGGATCGCGGCCGGAACAAAGCGAGACGGTGACCGCGTCTGACGACGAAGCCCTGTCAGTTCACCGCTGCAGCCCGCCGCCGCAGGAGCGCCAGCCCGGCCAGCGCCCCGCCGAACAGCCAGGCGGCCGCCGGCACCGGCACCACCTGGGGGCCGGCGCTGAAGGTGAAGATGTAGCCGTTGTTGAAGGCCCCGGGCAGCGTGGCGCAGGGGCCGGTGCAGCTCCGGTTGCTGATGCGCAAGGTGGTACCCACCCAGCTCACGGTGTTCATGCCATCGAAGACCGCCACGGTTTGCTGGGTGCCAACGGCGGAGTCGTCACCGCCGATCGTCCGGCTGGCGCTGGTGCCCGGTCCCCAGGTGGCCGTCGACTCGTTCAGGAGGTTGGCACCGAAGGTGTAGTTGCCGCAGATGGAAGCGCCGACGCCGGCCCCGAAGTTGCCCTCTGCACACACGTAGCTCGTCGCGGTGGCCGCCCCGCCGTTGCCGATGACGAGGCCCGTGGTGAGGTGCCGGAACAGGGTGGAGGTGGGCGCGGTGGTGAAGCGGGCGTTGAACGTGCCCCCCGTCTGGGTGAGGACGCTGGTGGCGTCGTTGTAGGACCAGGTGGCCGTCGACGAGCTGATGTTGCCGTTGATGCTGCTCGTCCCACCATTGCTGTACTGGCCGAAGGACACCAGCGTCGCGGTGTACGTGGCGGCGTCGGCCGGTGCAGCGGCCGAGAGCGCGGCGGCCGAGACGGCCAGGGCGAGTGGCTTGCGGTCCATGAGTCCCCCACGGC
>CALGMY010000276.1 GCA_937958785.1 uncultured Gammaproteobacteria bacterium
CCGGGACCCGGCCGTCTTCTGGTCCCTGGTGGGCCACGGCCTGCTCGTGGCGGTGATCCTGCTCGGCGGCCTCAGCCTGCCCCGGGACCCCGCCCCGAGCCAGCTCGCCATCAAGGCCACCGTCGTGGAGGGTGCCCCGCCGAAGCGCCGTTCTTTGCCGCCCCCGCCGGCGCCTGTCCCGGAGCCGGCGCCCGAGCCGGAACCCGAACCCGACCGGGCGGAACTCGAGCGCCAGGCCGCCACTGCCGCGACGGAGAAGGCCGCCCGGGAAAAGGCGGTCCAGGAGAAGGCTGCCAGGGAGAAAGCTGCTCAGGAGAAGGTGGCCCGGGAAAAAGCGGCCCGGGAAAAGGCCGCCCAGGAGAAGGCCGCCCAGGAAAAAGCGGCCCGGGAAAAGGCGGCGCGGGAGCAGAAAGCCGCCCAGGAAAAGGAGCGGCAGGCGAAGGCCGCCGCGGAACGGGAACGGGCTGAGCAGGAACGGGCGGCGCGGGAGCTCGAGCGTCAGCTCGCGGAGGAGGAGCGCCTGCTGGCGGCGACCGACTCCGGGGCCCTCGCGGAGTACGTGGGGTTGATCCGGCAGAAGGTGACCCGCAACTGGATCCGGCCGCCCGGCGCCGGGGCGGGCCTCGAGTGCGAGGTCCTGGTGACCCAGATCCCCGGGGGCGAGGTCGCCGCCGTGCGGGTCGACCGCTGCAACGCCGACGATGCCGTGCGGCGTTCCATCGAGGCGGCCGTGCTCCGCTCTTCCCCGCTGCCCCTGCCTGCGGACCCGGCGCTCTTCGAACGGAACTTGCGCTTTACCTTCAAACCGGAACAATAGCCGGGCCGGGTCCGCGGACAGGGAGTCCACCAGCCATGCGCCACATCGCCGTCCTCCTCCTGCTGGGGGCGCTCGCCGCCGCGCCCGCCCGGGCCGAGCTGCAGATCGAGATCACCGAGGGCGTGGACCAGGCCCTGCCCATCGCCGTCGTGCCCTTCGGCTGGCAGGGCGCGCCCGGCGGGGCGCCGCCGCTCGATGCGGCCGCCATCGTGGCGGCAGACCTGGCCCGCTCCGGCCGCTTCGCGCCGCTCCCCCGGGCCGACATGCTGCAGCAGCCCACGAGCGCCGCCGAGGTCCAGTTCGACGACTGGCGCCGGCAGGGCAGCGAGGTGCTGGTGATTGGCCGGGTGCTGAACCCCCAGCCGGGCCAGTACGAGCTGCAGTTCCAGGTCTTCGACGTGCTGCGGGGCGAACAGCTGCTCGGCTACCGGCAGCCGGCCACGACCGCCAACTACCGGCGCAGCGCCCACCGGGTTGCCGACCTCATCTACGAGAAGCTCACCGGGGTGCGGGGCGTGTTCTCCACCCGCATCGCCTACGTCACGGTGGTGCGCAGCGCAGGCAAGGCCCCGGGGCAGGTGCAAGGCAGCTACCGGCTGGTGGTGGCCGACGCGGACGGGGAGAACCCCCGGATCATGGTCGAGTCCCCGGAACCGATCATGTCCCCCGCCTGGTCCCCGGACGGCTCCCGCATCGCCTACGTGTCCTTCGAGAACCGGCGCTCGGAGATCTACCTCCAGGACCTCCGCTCCGGCACGCGCAAGCGGGTGTCGGCCCGGCCCGGCGTGAACGGCGCCCCGGCCTGGTCCCCGGACGGGCAGCGCCTGGCCGTGTCCCTGTCCCGCCCGGACGGCAACCTGGACATCTACACCCTGGATATCAACACCCAGGTGCTCACCCGGCTCACCACGGGCTCGGCCATCGACACCGAGCCGGCGTGGTCCCTGGATGGCCGGCAGATCTATTTCACCTCGGACAGTGCCGGTGGTCCCCAGGTGTACCGGGTGCCCGCGGAGGGCGGCAGTGCCCAGCGCGTGACCTTCGAGGGGTCCTACAACGCCCGGCCCCGCGTCTCCCCGGACGGCAGGCAGCTCGCCGTAGTGCATAACGACCGGGGCAACTATAGAATTGCGGCCGTCGACCTGGCGCGGTCGACGACCCAGGTCCTGTCGGACGGGCGGCTCGATGAATCACCGAGTTATGCCCCCAATGGCGAGATGCTGATCTACGCGACCCGCGCCGGAGCCCGGGGGGTGCTGGCCACGGTCAGTGCCAATGGCCGGATCAAGCAGCGGATCTCCGCCCTCGAAGGCGACGTCCGCGAGCCCGCCTGGTCTCCATTCCCGCCCAACTGAATCCCGAATCCCTCTCAGGAGCCATTCGCCCATGAATACGATGAAGACCCTTGCCCTGCTGCTGGTGGTTGGCCTGGTGACGGCCTGTGCCGGGCCCTCGAAGACCACCACGGATGACGGGGCGGCTGGCACGGCCACCCCGGGCGGCGCGTCCTCCGCGGGCGTCGGCGACAGCGGTGCCGGCATGGGCGATGCCATGGGCGGTGCCGGCGGTGCCCTCGGTGGTCCGGGCGCCTCCCAGGAGAACCGGGTGGTCTACTTCGAGTACGACCGCTTCGACATCAAGCCCGAGTACAACGCCATCCTGCAGGCCCATGCCCGCTACCTGTCGTCCAACCCGGGCGCCCGGGTGCGCCTCGAGGGACACGCGGACGAGCGGGGCAGCCGGGAGTACAACATCGGCCTCGGCGAGAAGCGGGCCCAGGCCGTGCGCAGCGTGCTGCTGCTCCAGGGCGGGGTCTCGGACCAGATCACGACGGTCAGCTTCGGCGAGGAGCGCCCGGCGGTCATCGGCAGCGATGACGAGGCCTGGTCCCTCAACCGCCGCGTCGAGATCGTCTACGGCCCGTAACCGCCCCCGTAACCACTCATGAACCGCACTTCTCGCGCCCTCCGGGGCGGGCTCCTGGCACCGCTCCTCGTGCTCACCAGCTGCAGCCTGATGGTGCCGCCGGAGGAAGATCCCCTCTACATCCGGCAAACCGAACTGGACGCCCGGGTGGCACGGGTCGAGCGGGTGATCGACAGCGAGGGCCTCGTGAACCTGCTGAAGCAGCTCGAGGACCTGCAGAAGGAGAACCAGGCCCTGCGGGAGCAGCTGGACCAGACCCAGTTCCGGCTCGACCAGGCCGGGTCATCCCAGAAACAGCAGTACCTGGACGTGGACCAGCGGCTGCAGGCCCTCGAGAGAGCCCTCGGTGAACGACGCGCCGCCGGCGCCGAGGGCCGCAGCGTCCTCGACGGGGGCGAGCTCAGGCCCGGGCAGCTGCCCGTGCCGGGTGGCACCGACCGGGAGAACTACCAGGCGGCCTTCGAGCTGCTGAAGCAGGGCCGCTACAAGGAGGCGAGCACGGCGCTCACCCAGTTCATGGTGGCCTTCCCCGACAGCACCCTGTCGGACAATGCCCAGTACTGGCTGGCGGAGACGCACTACGTGAGCCAGGCCTACGACAAGGCCCTGCCTGCCTTCACCCTCGTCGTCGACAAGTATCCCAAGTCCCGCAAGATTCCCGACGCGCTCCTCAAGATCGGTTACTGCAACTACGAGCTGAAGCGCTACGAAGCGGCCCGCAAGGCCCTGCAGACCGTGGTCGCGAGCTACCCCGAGACCACCGCCGCCCGGCTCGCCGGCCAGCGCCTGGAGCGGATGACCGCCGAGGGCCGCTGAGGCCCGTCCCGGCCTCGTCGGGACCCCGTGACCGCACTCCGCATCACCGAGATCTTCCACTCCCTGCAGGGCGAGTCCCGGCCCGCGGGGTGGCCCAGCGCCTTCGTGCGCCTCACGGGCTGCCCGCTCCGGTGCGGGTACTGCGACACCACCTATGCCTTCCACGGTGGCCGCCGGGTCACCGTCCCCGAGGTCCTCGCCACGGTGGCCGCCTTCGGGGTGCGCCACGTGTGCGTCACCGGCGGGGAACCCCTGGCGCAGCCGGCCTGCCATGCGTTGCTCGCGGCCCTCTGCGACGCGGGCTACCAGGTGTCCCTGGAGACCAGCGGGGCGCTGGATACGGCTGCCGTGGATCCGCGGGTTGCGGTGGTCCTGGACCTCAAGACGCCGGGTTCCGGCGAGGTCGCCCGGAACCTCTGGGCCAACCTCGGGCACCTGAAGCCCGCGGACCAGGTGAAGTTCGTGATCTGCGACCGGGCGGACTACGACTGGGCGCGGGAAGTCCTCGTGACGCACCGGCTCGATGCGCGCTGCGAGGTGCTGTTCTCCCCGGCCTGGCAACAGCAGCCCGCCCGGGACCTGGCCGAGTGGATCCTCGCCGACCGGCTGCCCGTGCGCTTCCAGGTGCAGCTCCACAAGTACCTGTGGGGCGAGGCCCCGGGGCACTGAGCATGGGGGTTGACCCGTGAGCGCGGCGCAGGGCAGGGCGGTGGTGCTGCTCTCGGGCGGCATGGACTCGGCCACCTGCCTCGCGCTCGCCCGGCGCGGCGGCTGGGAGTGCCATGCGCTCAGCTTCGACTATGGCCAGCGGCACCGGGTCGAGCTGGCGGCGGCGGACGCCATCGCCCGCCAGCTGGGTGCGGCCTCCCACCGGGTCCTCTGCATCGACCTCGGCGCCTTCGGCGGGTCGGCGCTGACGGATGGGCGGCTCGAGGTGCCGACCGGGCCCCCGGCCGGCGGCATCCCGCTCACCTACGTGCCCGCCCGCAACACCGTGTTCCTGTCCTTTGCCCTCGGCCTCGCGGAGGTGCTGGACGCCGACCGGATCTACGCGGGCATGAACGCGGTGGACTATTCCGGCTACCCCGACTGCCGCCCGGCCTACGTCGAGGCCTTCCAGCAGCTGGCGAACCTCGCGACCCGGCGCGGCGTCGAAGGCCGGCCCATCCTGCTCGCCACACCGCTGATGCACCTCGGCAAGGCGGAGATCGTCCGGCTGGGCAGCGACCTCGGCGTGGACTTCGGCGCCACCGTGTCCTGCTACCAGGCGACCGACGCGGGCGCCGCCTGCGGAATCTGTGACGCCTGCCAGCTGCGCCGGGCGGGCTTCGCCGCCGCCGGCGTGGCAGATCCCACCCGCTATCGCTAGAATCCCCGTCTTTCGCGCCCATGTCGCTCGATCAACCAGGGGCCGTTAGCTCAGCTGGTAGAGCAGCGGACTTTTAATCCGTTGGTCGATGGTTCAAATCCATCACGGCCCACCATATGACCGGTCAACAGTTTTCCCTGCACGTCCAGCCCCGGCTCCCGGAGCGCATCCAGCGGCTGAATGACCTGGCGGCCAACCTCTGGTTCAGCTGGCACCGCCCCACCCGCAACCTGTTCGAGATCCTCGACCGGGACCTCTGGTGGCGCACGGGCCGCAATCCGCGGGTCTTTCTCCGCTGCGTCGACCAGTCCGTGCTCGAGATGGCGGCCGCGAACGACACCTTCCTCGGCGCCTACCGGCGGGCCCTTGCGGAGTACGACGCGTACCTCGAGCAGCTGAACCCGGGCTACCGGCCGGCGGGCCTCGGCGCCGGGGACCTAGTGGCCTATTTCTGCGCCGAATTCGGCTACCACGAGAGCTTCCCGATCTACTCCGGCGGCCTCGGCATCCTGGCGGGCGACCACTGCAAGACGGCCAGCGATCTGGGCCTGCCCTTCGTGGCGGTCGGGCTCCTGTACCGGCAGGGCTACTTCAACCAGCGCATCGACGAGCATGGCCAGCAGATCGCCGAGTACAGCTACATCCAGGCCGAGGACGCGCCGGTGCAGCCGGCGCTGGACCCGTCCGGGCGGGAGATCGTGGTCAGCTGCGACCTCGCCGGGCGGCGGGTGGCGGTCAAGGCCTGGCGGGCGGACGTGGGCCGGATCCCCGTGCTGCTGCTCGATACCGATCTCGCGAGCAACGAGCCTTCCGACCGGCAGATCACCCGCCAGCTCTACGGCGGCGACAGCCAGACCCGGCTGCAGCAGGAGATCATCCTCGGCATTGCCGGCGTCAGGGCACTGCGGGCCGCGGGCTTCGCTCCCCGCGTCTGGCACATCAACGAGGGCCACGCGGCCTTCCAGATCGTCGAGCGCGTGCGGGAACTCGTCGCCACGGGCGTGGAATTCGCCGCGGCCCTCGAGGCCGTCGCCGCCTGCACCGTGTTCACCACCCATACCCCCGTCTCGGCCGGCCACGACGTGTTCGACCGGGGACAGATCCTCGACTACTTCCGCCAGCTGGTGGCCGACCTGGGGGTGGGGGACGAGGGGTTGCTGCAGCTTGGCGCCAACGGCGGCCAGGCCGGCTTCAACATGACCCGGCTCGCCCTGCAGGGGTCCCGCCATGTCAACGCCGTCAGCCGCATCCACCGGCATGTCACCGCGGAGATCTGCGCCGGGAACTGGCCGGAGATCCCAGCCACCGAGAATCCCATCGGGTACGTGACGAACGGCGTGCACGTCCCCACGTTCATGCAGACCGAGTGGACCGAGCTGCTCGAGCAGCACGTGGGTCCCTCCTGGCGCCAGCAGCTCACCGACCGCGACCTCGCGCGCCGCATCGACGAGATTCCCGACGGCCGGTTCTGGTACGTGGGCCAGCAGGTGAAGACCGCGATGCTCGCCGGCCTGCGGGACCGGCTGCGTCGCCAGCACTCCCGCAACCGGCTCTCCGAGGCCCACACCCACCGGCTCCTCAAGTACCTGGACCCGGAGCGGCCGGACGTGCTCACCATCGGCTTCGGACGGCGCTTCGCCACCTACAAGCGGGCCACGCTGCTGCTGCATGACCTCGCCTGGCTCCGGGAGATCGTCGACCGGGACAGCCGGCCGGTCGTCTTCATCTTTGCCGGCAAGGCGCACCCGGCCGACCAGCCGGCCCAGCAACTGCTGCGCGAACTGCACCGGGTGAGCAACCTGCCGGAGTTCGAGGGCAAGCTGCTGCTGGTGGAAGGCTACGACATGGGCCTCGGCCGGCTGCTCACGTCGGGTGTCGACGTGTGGCTCAACACGCCCGTGCATCCGCTCGAGGCGAGTGGCACGTCGGGCATGAAGGCCGCCATCAACGGCCGGATCAATGTCAGCGTGCTGGACGGCTGGTGGGCCGAGGCCTACGACCGGGAGAACGGCTGGGCCATCCCGCCCTCGATCCATACCACCGACGCGGCCGAGCGCGACCGGCATGATGCCCGAACGCTCTACGAGATCCTGCAGGACGAGGTCATCCCGCTCTACTACGACCGGGACGAGCGCCTGGGCTATTCACCGGGCTGGGTCCGCAAGTGCAAGCGGTCCATGGCCACCATCCTGCCCCGTTTCAACATGTACCGGGTCGTGCACGACTACGCGGCGCTGTTCTACGGGCCGGCGGCCCGGCGCGGCGAGCAGCTGGCGGCTGAGGGCTTTGCCCCCGCCCGGCAGCTGGCCGGGTGGAAGCAGCGGGTGCGGGCTGCCTGGCCGGGCGTGGCGCTGCAGATGGCGGGTGCGGCTGGTAACCGCATCGATTTCAACGACAGCGTGACGCTCGAGGTGGATGTGGCCCTGGCAGGGCTTGCCCCGGGCGACGTGCGCCTCGAGTGCGTGGTTTCCCGGGAGCTCTGCTCGGCCCTCACGGTGCCCCTGCGCCAGTACGCGGAGCGCGGTGGGACCACCTCGGGCCTGCGGCCGGTCGGTGACGACCACGTCTTCGTGCAGGATTTCGTGGCGGCTGGTCCCGCGGGGGAGGGGCGGTGGCGCTACCGCGTGGAGCTCCGCCCGCCCTGGTGCGGTTCACTGCATTTCCAGATCCGGGCCGTGCCCTGGCACGAGCACCTCGCCCATCCCTACGAAATGGGCCTGATGCGCTGGATCTGAGCAAGCACGAGGCCTGCCAGGGGCGGCAGCGTCACGACGACCGACCAGGGCTGGTGCATGCAGGGCACCGGCTCCGCGTGCAGGATCCCGGCGTTGCCGAGGTCGCTGCCGCCATAGAAGCGGGAGTCGGAGTTGAGGACCTCGTGCCACTCACCCGGGCCCGGCACGCCCAGCCGGTAGCCCGTGCGGGGCACCGGCGTGAAGTTGAGGGCCACCACCGCCACGTCGTCTCCGGCCCGCCGGAGGTAGGTGAGCAGGGAGTGTTCCGCGTCGTCCCAGCGCAGCCACCCGAAGCCGCTGCCGTCGAAGTCCAGGCGGTGCAGGGCGGGAAGGTCCCGGTATAACCGGTTGAGGTCGGCCACCAGCCGCTGCATCCCGCCGTGGCGCGGGTCCCCGGCGAGATGCCAGGGCAGCTGCTCCCGATGGTTCCACTCCCAGGGCTGGGCGAGCTCCCCGCCCATGAAGAGCAGCTTGCGGCCCGGATAGGTCCACTGGAACACGTAGGCGACCCGCAGGTTGGCGAAGCGTTGCCAGTCGTCGCCGGGCATCTTGCCGAGGAGGGAGCCCTTGAGGTGCACCACTTCGTCGTGGGACAGCGGCAGCACGAAATTCTCGCTGAAGGCGTAGATCGGGCCGAAGGTCAGCAGGTCGTGGTGGTGCCGCCGGTGCACCGGGTCCTTCGCCAGGTACTTCAGCGTGTCGTGCATCCAGCCCATGTTCCATTTCATGCTGAAACCGAGGCCGCCGGTTTCCACGGGCCGGCTCACGCCGGGCCAGGCGGTGGACTCCTCCGCGATGGTCACCGTGCCCGGGAAGTCCCGGTGGGTCATGGTGTTCAGTTCCCGCAGGAACTGCACCGCCTCCAGGTTCTCGTTGCCGCCGTGCACGTTGGGGGCCCATTCGCCCGGCTGCCGGGAGTAGTCCAGGTAGAGCATGGAGGCGACGGCATCGACCCGGAGCCCGTCGATGTGGAACTCCTCGAGCCAGAAGCGGGCGCTGGAAAGCAGGAAGCTGCGCACCTCGTTGCGGTCGAAGTTGAACACGAGGGTGCCCCAGTCCGGCTGGCTGCCCTTGCGGGGGTCGCCGTACTCGAAGAGCGGCGAGCCGTCGAAGCTGGCGAGGCCATGATCGTCCCGAGGAAAGTGCCCGGGGACCCAGTCCAGGATCACGCCGAGTCCCGCCTGGTGACAACAGTCGACCAGGTGGCGGAAGTCGTCCGGGCTGCCGTAGCGGCTGGTCGGCGCGAAGTACCCGACGGCCTGGTAGCCCCAGGACTCATCGAGGGGATACTCCGTGAGCGGCAGGAACTCCACGTGGGTGAATCCCTGGCCGACGGCGTAGGGCACGAGCTCGGCGGCCAGCTCCCGGTAACCCGGGGTCGAGCCGTCGGCCCGGCGCCGCCAGGAACCCAGGTGCACCTCGTAGATGGACATGGGCTCGTGCAGCCAGTCCCGTTCGCGCCGGCGGGCCAGCCAGTCCGCATCCTGCCACCGGTAAGGCACGGGGGGCTGGTAGCGCGTCGCCGTGGCCGGCCGCTGCTCGTAGGCCCGTCCGAAGGGATCGGCCTTGAGGCGGAGTGCGCCACTGTGGCGGTTGCGGATCTCGAACTTGTAGAGGTTCTCCCCGAGGCCCGGCACGAACAGCTCCCAGACCCCGGTGCCACCGCGCACGCGCATGGGGTGCACGCGCCCGTCCCAGCGGTTGAAGTCACCGACCACGCTCACGCGCTCGGCATTGGGGGCCCAGACGGCGAAACGCACGCCCGGGATGCCATCCGCCTGCCAGGGGTGGCTGCCCAGCAGGTGATGGGCGGCGTTGTGGTGTCCCCCATTGAAGGCGGCGAGCGCGGCCTCGTCGAGCTGGGGCCCGAAGCAGTAGGGATCGTAGCCCTCGGTCACGACGCCCTGGCCCGATACCGCTCGCAGACGGTAGCGGGGGGGCACCACCGCGCCGGGACCACGCCACTCGAAGAGGTCGGTGCCCTGCTTGCGCGCCAGCGTGACGCCCGCCTCGACGATGGCGAGGTCGGCCGTGTCCGGCCGCAGGGCCCGCACGATCACCGTGCCGTCCGGCTGAGGGTGCCGGCCCAGGGAGGCAAACGGGTCGTGGTGCCGTGCCTCCAGCAGGGCGGACAGGTCCGGCGTCAGGGCGGTTGGCATGGCTCCCGTATGACCTCTGGTGTTACATTCGCTGCCAGTGTGACAGATCAGGCGCGGACACTCCGGTGAGTACCTACTATCCGGGCAGCGGTGGACGGCAGGGCCGGTCAGGCCGGGTCTCGGGACGCTTCGTCAGCCAGCTCACCAAGGGCACCATGGCGCTCATCATGGCCGGGGGCCGGGGCGAGCGGTTGCGCCAGCTCACGGCGAACCGGGCCAAGCCCGCCACGCCCTTCGGCGGCAAGTACCGGATCATCGACTTCAGCCTGTCGAACTGCGTCAACTCCGGCATCCGCCAGATCCTGGTCCTCACCCAGTACAAGTCCCACTCCCTCATCCAGCACGTCCAGCGGGGCTGGGGTTACCTGCGCGGCGAACTCGGCGAGTTCGTGCAGCTGGTGCCCGCCCAGCAGAAGCTCGGCGAGCAATGGTACCGGGGAACGGCCGACTCCGTGTTCCAGAACCTGGACATCATCGATGCCCACGGGCCGGAACTGGTGCTCGTGCTGGCGGGCGACCACGTCTACAAGATGGACTACGGCCCCATGATCGCCTTCCACGTGGAGCGGGGCGCCGACATCACCATCGGCATGGTGCAGGTGCCCGTCGCCACGGCCCACGAGTTCGGCATTGCCACCGTGGATGCCGAGCAGCGCATCGTCGACTTCCGCGAGAAGCCCGCGAAACCCGATCCCATGCCGGGCCGCAGCGACGTCGCCCTGGCCTCCATGGGCATCTACGTCTTTGGCCGGGAATACCTGCGGCAGGTCCTCACTGCGGACGCCGCCGATCCCCGCTCCGCCCACGACTTCGGCAAGAACATCATCCCCGGTGCCATCCAGGGCAGCCGGGTGTTCGCCTACGCCTTCCAGAGCGTGGAGACCCAGGCCCAGGCCTACTGGCGCGACGTGGGTACCGTCGACGCCTTCTACACCGCCAACATGGAGCTGATCTTCGTCAGCCCGGAACTGAACCTGTACGACTCCGACTGGCCCATCTGGACCTACCAGGAGCAGATGCCCTGCGCCAAGTTCGTGCTGGACGAGGAGGGCCGGCGGGGTACCGCCATCAACTCGATGGTGGCGGGCGGCTGCACGTCACCGTGGACGAGCGTTCCGAGATCTACCGGTCCGTGATCCTGCCCCACGTCGTCGTCGGCAAGGGCTGCCGGATCTCGCGGGCCATCATCGACGAGGGTTGCGTCGTGCCCGACGGCACGGTGATCGGGGCGGATGCGGAGCGCGACCGGGAGCGGTTCCACGTGACCGGCGAGGGCGTGGTACTGGTCACCCAGGACATGCTCCGGGCCGCTGCCCTGCGTCCCGACGGGCCTCCGGCAGCCAGCGGCGCCTGACCGGCCGGTCGCGCGCTTGAGCGTCAGCCTCCTCAACGGCCGCCGCCGGGCGGGCGTGCTCCTGCATCCCACGTCGCTGCCGGGACCCTTCGACGCGGGCGTGCTCGGCGCCGATGCCCACCGCTTCGTCGACTGGCTCGGCGAGGCCGGCTTCCGGCTCTGGCAGGTCCTGCCCCTCGGCCCGGTCGGCGACTCGCTATCGCCATACCAGTCGGTCTCGGCCTTTGCCGGGGATCCCCGCCTCCTGGATCCCGGCGACGGCGCGACTGGCAGCGACTGGCCGGCCCGGGCCGAGCGGCTGCACGGGGCCTGGCAGCACTTCAAGGCCGACGCCCCGGCGGCGGAACGGCAGGAATTCCAGGCCTTCTTTGCCGCCGGTCGCTCCTGGTTGCTGCCTTATGCCCTGTTCGGCGCGGCACGCCGCCGGCATGGCGACGGCGGCTGGTGGACCTGGCCGGCGCCCGTGCGGCGCCGGGAGCCGGGGGCCATCAGCGACCTCCTGGCCGGCGAGCGGGACGGGGTGCAGGAGACCGTCTTCCAGCAGTGGCTGTTCGACCGGCAGTGGCAGGCGCTTCGGCAGCGGGCCCGTCACCACGGCATCGAGCTGCTCGGCGACCTGCCGATGTACGTCGACCTGGATAGCGCCGATGTCTGGTGGCACCGGGACCAGTTCCGCGTGGACGCGGACGGTGGCACGGAGGCCGTGGCGGGCGTGCCGCCGGACTACTTCAGCGCCGAGGGCCAGCTGTGGGGCAACCCGCTCTACGACTGGCCGGCGATGCAGGCGGACGGCTTCCGCTGGTGGGTCAGCCGCGTGTCCACCCAGTTGCGCCGCTTCGACTACCTGCGCATCGACCATTTCCGTGCGCTCGAGGCCTTCTGGGAAGTCCCCGCGGGGGCGAGGACCGCCCGCAGCGGGACCTGGCGCCCGGCGCCGGGCGATGCGCTGCTGCGGGCCCTGGGCACGGCCTGCGGCGGCCAGCCCTTCCTGGCGGAGGACCTCGGCACCATCACGCCCGAGGTGCATGCCCTGCGCCGGCGCTTCGGCCTGCCGGGCATGCTGGTCGCGCAGTTCGCCTTCGACGGCTCCGCGGACAATCCGTACCTGCCGGCGAACCAGGTGGCCGATGCGGTCGTGTACACCGGGACCCACGACAACGACACGACGCTCGGCTGGTACCAGGCCCTCGACGACCGCGCCCGCGACTACGTGCACCGGGTATTGGGCTGTGCCCCGGACCGTATGCCGGGCGCGCTGCTCCGCTCGGTATGGCACTCGCCTGCTGAGGTCGCGGTGTTCCCCTGGCAGGATCTGCTCGGGCTCGGCTCAGCAGCCCGCATGAACGTGCCGGCCACCGTCACCGGCAACTGGACCTGGCGCTTCCGCTGGGACCAGGTGCCGGCCGCCCTCGCCGGCGAGTGCCGGCGCCAGAACGCGGAGGCGGGTCGCGCCTGAGCCTCAGGCGGGCACTCCCGCCAGCCGCAGGTAGAGCGCCTCGTAGTGGGGCGCCTGGTGGCGCCAGGAGTAATCCTCGGCCATGCCATTCTGCTGGAGGCGACGCCAGGCCTCCGGTTGCCGGTACCAGGCGAGGATCTCGCCGATGGCCCAGTCGAGGCCGTTCGCGTCCGCATCCCTGAACACGCTGCCCGTGCCCGTGCCGGCCCGGGGATCGAAGTGTCGCACCGTGTCCCGCAGGCCGCCGGTGTCCCGCACCACGGGCACCGAGCCGTAGCGGAGCGCATACAGCTGCGTGAGCCCGCAGGGTTCGTAGCGGGAGGGCACGAGGAAGGCGTCCGAGCCCGCGAAGACCAGCCGCGCGAGGGCCTCGTCCTGCACCTCGAGGAAACGGAACTCCCCGGGCATCGCCGCAGCGAGATCCCGGAGGCGGGCGACATAGCGCTCCTCGCCCTGGCCCACGATGACGGCCTGGACATCGCCGGCGCGGAGCCGCCCGTCGAGCGCCGCCACCGCGAGGTCGATGCCCTTCTGTTCCGCGAGCCGGCTGACCATGCCGAGCAGCGGGCGGCCCGGCCGGTCCGGCAGTCCCGCCCGCTCGAGCAGCGCGGCCCGGCAGGTGGCCTTGCCGGCCAGGTCCCTGGCGTCGAAACGGGCAGGCAGGGCGGGGTCGGTCGCCGGATCCCAGGCCCCGTAGTCGACCCCGTTCAGGATGCCGACCAGGCGGGCACGACGCTGGCGCAGGAGCGGATCGAGGCCCATGCCGTATTCGGGCGTGAGGATTTCCTCCGCGTGGGACGGGCTCACCGTGGTGAGGGCGTCCGCAGACTCGATGCCGGCCCGCAGGAAATTGAGTTCCGGGATGCCGGCCTCTGGCGCGGTGATGCCGAGCTCCGGCAGCAGGGCGGGCGCAAAGGCGCCCTGGTAGCCGATGTTGTGGATCGTGAGCACCGTGGCGGCCCCGCGCAGTGGCCCCGAGGTCCGGTACCCGGACCGCAGCAGCACGGGCACGAGTGCCGCGTGCCAGTCGTGGCAGTGGATGATGTCGGGGCGCCAGTCGAGGACTTCCACGAGGCGCAGGGCCGCGTGGGCGAGGAGGGCGAAGCGCCGGGCCTCCGCCTCGCCGCTGGCATAGACGGTGCCCCCGCCGAAGAGTGGCGGGCACTCCACGAGGCAGAGGGCCGGTTCGCCCGCACCGGCCACCGCGGCCCCGCGCAGCTCGTACGCCGGATGGCCGCCGTCCACCGCCACGGGCGAGACCTGGGGCTCCCCGATCCGGATCGGGCCGGGCTCGAGCATGGCGTAGCGCGGCAGGACCACGCGCACCTCGTGGCCGGCGGCGACCAGGGCGCGGGACAGTCCGGTGACCATGTCCGCGAGCCCGCCGGCCTTGGCGAAGGGCGCGTACTCGGCGGTGACCATCAGGATGCGCATGGGGCGCCCCCGGGCACCGGGCCGGACCGCTAGAACGTGTAGACGCCCATCAACTGGGCGTTCAGCACCAGGTCCGTTGTGTCGACATCGTAGTAGCTGAGTTCGATGCGCAGGCTGAAGGGCGAATCACTCTTCAGGCTGACGCCGAGCGCGGCGGCCAGGGCCGTATCGTCATTCTCGAATCCGACCCGGTCGTAACGCGGGCCGATGGGCGCGCCCGGAATCAAGTCCCGGTTGCGCTCGAACCCCGCATAGTCGGCTTCCCAGAAGATGGCGCCGAGCTTTGCATAGCCATCGATCGACTCGCTGAGGGGCAGGCTGCCGATGATGAACGCTCGGTAGCCCTCCAACTCCATTTCCGCCGTCCACTCCCGGCTCTGGCAGCCGCCGCCCGGGTTCGGCGTACAGGACACCGGCAGTTCGTAGCGCTGCTCGGCCGAGCCGAATTCCGTGTAGCCGACTTCCACGCCGAACCAGCCGAACATCCAGCCTGCCGCGACGTCAAAGGCCACATCGGTGCTGGAGAAGTCCCCGTCGCCCCGGTAGTTCCTGTCGGGCGGAATCGGTATGCCGCCGCCATATTCGCCTGGAGGATTCGGCGGCAGTTCCGGCCCTGGGAACAGTCCCAGCTCGCTCAGGCTCGACTCGGTGCGTGATCCGCCAATACCGATGCCCAGGTACGGTCCGGCCATTGCCAGCGACGGTGCCGCCAGCAGCATCGACGCCAGTAGTAGTGGTGCAGCAGTCCTCGTACTCATTCCCCCGCTCCCGATTCTCGTTCTGTTCAGTGCCATGACCAAGGGCGCGCGGGACCCGCGCGCCGATCAGAAGATTGAGTCGCGCCCCATGAAGCTGCCGAAGTACAGCCGGGCGCCGAGCTCGATGCCGGTCTCGTCGTCGAAGATCACGCCCCGGGCCCGCAACGTCAGGTAGTCGGTGAGGTGGTAGCCCAGCGCCAGGGACACCTCGTTGTCGGAGACGTCCGAATCGTCCAGGTCCGAGTACCGGAACCCGGCCTCGAGCTCGACGTTCTCGGAGAACAGGCGCCGGACCAGCACCTCGCCGAGATAGCCGGTGTCGTCGCCGGAGATCAGCTGGCAGGTATTGTCCGGGGTCTCGAAGTCCGTGATGTCCACATAGGCGGCGCGGACCACCACGTCGGTGATCTCGGAGAGGGCGAAGCTGGCACCGAGGCCGCCGGCCAGGGCCTGGGAAGACCGGTCACCGCTGAAGGTGGTGCTGCCGCCGCCCTCGCCACCGTCGCAGGTCGTCGTGATGCCGCTGAAGTCGCCGTCGAAGAATTCGCCGTACAGGTGCACGCCCACGCGGCCGAACTCGGCGATACCCAGGGAACCTGTGAGCTTCAAGCCGTCGTGCTGGCCACCCTCCTGCTTGACGGCATAGAGCGAGTCTACCCACTGGTAGCCGGCATCGAAGTAGGAATAGCGGGGGCCTCCGGAGTAGTCGTCCGCGGCAGCGGCGGTGCCGGTCGCGAGTACCGCGGCACTGGCCAGGCAGAGCGTCGCGAGCGCCGGCCGGCGGCGTGGCGGTGCTGCAACAGGCACCAGGGGGTCGGACATGGTCCGGGCGGGTCGTGGCCGGGCGGCAATGGCGGTCATGGAGCGTCCCCCTGTGGCGTGGCGCGAATCAGCGAAAACGCCGGGGACTATAGCGAATCGGGTACTGACTGGCTATAGCGCGGGCAGCCGCCAGCCGGTGCGAGACCGTCTCGTCTGCATGGTGGGCAGGCGCAGACCGCGGGTCCCGAGTCTGTGGCACTCGGGCGACCGTTTGGTATGATCCCGTGGCCACTTCCCAGGGGGATTCGAATGTCGATTGTGAAGAATGTCAGGGGCATTGCCGTGGGCGCCGGAGTGACCTCCGCGCTGATCCAGGCGATGACCTTCGCGGTGATCCAGGTGCTCCCCATCGGGGCCAGCGCGCAGATCGAGGAAGTGGTGGTCAGCACCCGGCGCCGCGAGGAGAGCCTGCAGGACGTGCCGATCGCCGTGTCGGCGATCACGACCGAGCAGATCGAGCGCCAGGGCATCAGCGACCTCAAGGACATCGTCGCCAACCAGCCCAGCGTGCAGTTCGACCAGGCCTATGGCCCCAGCGACAATCGCATCACGATCCGTGGCCTCTCCAACACCCGCGGCCGGTCGAACGTGGCCTTCCTGGTCGATGGCATCGATACCACTACCGAGAACCTCATCGCCGCCGGTTCCGGCCTGCTCGCCAACCGCCGCCTGCTGACCGATGTCGAGCGCATCGAGATCGTGAAGGGCCCGCAGAGCGCACTGTTTGGCCGTTCGGCATTCGCCGGCGCCCTGAGCTACGTCACCAAGGAGCCCGGTGACGAGTTCGACGGCCGGATCAGCGTCGACCTGGGGGACTACGGCCGCCGCACGATTGACGGTGCCTTCGGCGGTCCCCTGACCGACACCTTCGGCGTGAGGCTCACGGGCGTCCAGTACAACGAGGACGGCTACTACACCAATGCCCTGCTCGGCACCGACGTGGGTGGCGTCGATGGCTACGGCGGCGCACTGACCATGGTCTGGAAGCCCGCGGACCCGGTGAAGGTCAAGGCGCGCCTCGAGTACAGCGACGACCACTACGATCCCCGCGCGGTCGTCCGCATCGATGGCGACAAGCAGTACGCGCTGCCAGATTCCGCCAAGGCCATCGTCAGACCCATCATCACGGGCGACCCGGCGACCCAGCAGGCGGGTTCCAGCGCCACCAACCTGTTCAACTTCGGGGCTTATTGCTCCACGACTTTCGATCCCTTGAACACGCCGGGCAATGGCACGGGCGCGTCCTTCTGCCTGCCGGAAGTGATCAAGAGCTCGTCCGGCAAGCGGGTCTGGCAGAGTGAAGATGCCGAGACCGGGGAGGCCTTCCCCGGCACGAACACCCAGACCTTCCGGGCGAGCCTCACGGCGAGCTTCGACCTGGGCTATGGCCTCGTGAGTTCCTACACGGGCTGGACGGACTTCAATGGCCAGGACAACTACGACCAGGACTACCAGGCCAGCAATGCCGTTGACTTCAATGGCAACGGCGGCCGGCCGTACACGACGTCGGACCCCCGCGGCGGCCGGATTGACACCCTGATGGGTGCCCAGGAGGCCAACGCCGAGTCCTTTACCAGCCAGTTTTCCCAGGAGTTCCGCTACGAGACGCAGCTCGACGGTCCGATCCAGTTCACCGGCGGCGTCCTGTTCTGGCACGAGGAGCGCAAGCTGGATGACCGCAACAACATCACGTTCTGCGCACCCTACGGCCGCGCCAGTGGCATTACCCAGCTCACCGACCCCAGCAACGGCGGTGCCCTCGTGTTCCGGGACTCGGACCCGGACCCGGACGTGGAGAACCTGGTCCCGGTTTCCGACCCCGTCACCGGGTTTCTCAGCATGGTGGCTGGCGCCTGTGACGGGAACCCCGGCATCCTGAACAGTGACGGCAACCCGTCCGTGGACAGCTGGCAGCAGTACCGGCGCCAGTTCTCCAACCCCCAGTACGCGTCCCGCTGGGAGGCCGAGACGCGCCATCTGTCTTTCTACGGCCGCATCGACTGGGAGGTCACCGAGGACCTCACCCTGAGCCTCGAGGACCGCTTCGTCGACGAGGAATTCAGCCTGACCAAGCCGGGTACCTCGAGCTGCACCGAGACGGCATTTTTCAACGCCGGCAACCCGGTGTCCTGGCCCCGGGAGGTCCGGAGCCTCTGTGACATCGAGCGGCTCGTGCTGGGCCTCACGGGCCCGGACACCGTCCCGCTCGACCCGACCACCGCCGGCCTGACACTCCGCTACGTCGAGGGCTCCACCTACTCCAGCTACGACACGCCCAAGGTCACCCTCGCCTGGTCGGCCACGGACAACACCAACTACTTCTTCTCGTTCGGCTTCGCGCAGAAGCCCGGTGGCATCAACCAGCTGGCTGGCGGCGGTGGCGCCGAGCCGCCACCCATCGAGGCCGAACGCTTCGAATCCGAGAAGCTGAAGGCGTGGGAGCTCGGCGTAAAGACCAGCTTCGAGGCCGCCGGCTTCTGGAACGTCAACAGTTCCGTGTTCTTCCAGGACTACACGGACAAGCAGGTCGGCATCCAGATCGTCGCCGAGAGCGGCGTTTCCCAGCCCCGGGTCGTCAACGTGGACGGTACCGAGGTCTGGGGCTTCGAGTTCGAGGCACTGTGGCAGCCGGCCTTCCTGGAGGGCCTGACGCTGAGCCTGGCGGGCACCCTGCTCGACGCCGAGTACACCAGCTGGGTGGACGACACCCGCAACCTGGTCAAGGCGGCCGTCTACGGGGACTGCCCGGTCGTCTACAAGCGGGGTGACGTCGAGTCGACGGATCCGCTGGATGCTGCCTTTGGTGGTGCGCTGCCGGTCGCCTTCTGCCGCCTGGACTACTCGGGCAACAAACTCGAGCGCACTCCGGAGCAGTCCTATGCGGCTTCGATGTCCCTGCAGCGTCCTTTTCTGGACACGCCCTTCGAATACCTGTTCGAGCTCCAGGGCAGCTGGCAGGACGAGCGCTGGGCCGACCCGGAGAACAACGCCAAGCTGGCCGACTACGCCCGGCTCGACATGCGGCTCGGCCTCGTGTCCGACAAGTGGGAAGTCATCGGTTACATCGACAACGTGCTGGACGACGACCGCTTCATCACCGCGGGCAGCGGTCCGGACTTCGGCACCCAGGTCACCCAGCTGGGCTTCACCGCCGGCTTCGGCACGACCCACTACTTCGCCACGCTGCCGGATCCGCGGGTGTTCGGCATCCGCGGTGCCTACCGGTTCGGGGGTGGCCTCTAGGGCCCCTTACCTCACCAGGGACTGCTGCGACCCGCGCCCCGGGGAGTCCTGCTCCCCGGGGCGCGGCCGTTTCGGGATCAGCCGAAGAGCTTCGTCGTGCCGATGAAGCCCACCACCACGATCAGCGCGTAGGTGGACCAGATGATGATCGTCGAGCGGTCCATGGTGCCGCTGATGATGGCCTCG
>CALGMY010000277.1 GCA_937958785.1 uncultured Gammaproteobacteria bacterium
GTGCAGTGCGGAAGTGCTCGTCCAGCTCGTGCCCCCCGGCCAGCAGCTCCCGGAAGTGCTCCCCGCCGATGGCCATGGCAATGGCGAGCCCGATGGATGACCAGAGGGAGTAGCGCCCTCCGACCCAGTCCCAGAGCCGGAAACGGTGCTCGGGGGCGATGCCGAACTGGTCCATCGCGGGCCCGTTGACGGACACGGCGATGAAGTGCCTTGGCACGGCCGCCTCCCCCAGCTGTCCGCGGAGCCAGGTCCGGGCCGCATTGGCGTTGAGTGCCGTCTCCCAGGTCACGAAGGTCTTCGAGCAGACGATAAAGAGCGTCTCGGCCGCGGGGACCGTGCCGATGACATCGGCCAGCTGGGTGCCATCCACGTTGGAGACGAAGTGAACGTCCAGCTCCGGGGTGGTGTACTCGCGCAGGGCCTCGATGGCCATCACGAGGCCGAGGTCGGACCCACCAATGCCGATGTTCACCACATGGCGGATCCGCCGCCCGGTGGCGCCCAGGTACTCACCGCTGCGGACCGCGTCGGCGAGGGCCAGCATGCGCTCGCGCTCGGCCGCCACCTCGGCCCGGATGTCGAGGCCGCCGATGAGCAGCGGTGGGGTCTCCGGCGCGCGCAGGGCCATGTGCTGGGCCGGCCGGTGTTCCGTCGCATTCACGATGTCGCCGGCGAACAGGCCACGGATGCGGCCAGCCAGGTCCCGCTGCCCGGCGAGGTCGAGGAGCAGGCCCAGGGTCTCCGCCGTCAGGCGATTGCGGGAGAAGTCGAGCAGGCATGGCCCCTGCTCGCGGGAGAAGGCGGCGAAGCGGCCGGGCTGGTCGAGGAGGTCCCGGAGGTGGAGGCCGGCAATGACCCCGGCATGCGCTCCGAGGGCCTGCCAGGCTGGAACCCCGGACAGATCGTCCGCCATGCCGAAACTCCGCTAGAGGGTGATCCGATGGTAATCCAGGTACCAGTCCACGAAGCGGCCAACGCCGACCTCCACGGGCGTGGCGGGCCGATAGCCCACGTCCCGCGCCAGGTCCTCCACGTCGGCCCAGGTGTCCGGAACATCACCCTGCTGCAACGGCAGCAGGTTCTTCTCGGCCTTGCGGCCAAGGCGGTCCTCCAGCACTTCGATGTAGCGCATGAGGTCCACGGGCTGGGCATTGCCGATGTTGTAGAGCCGGTACGGGGCCCCGCTGGTGCCCGGGTCGGGCCGGGCCGAATCCCACGCCGCGTTGGCGGTGGCCACCCGGTCGAGCGCAGCCACCACGCCACCGACGATGTCGTCGACGTAGGTGAAATCCCGGCGGTGCCGGCCGTAGTTGAAGACGTCGATGGGCTTGCCGGCAAGGATGTTCCGGGTGAAGAGGAACAGCGCCATGTCCGGCCGGCCCCAGGGGCCATAGACCGTGAAGAACCGGAGGCCGGTCACCGGCAGCCCGTACAGGCTGGCATAGGTGTGGGCCATGAGTTCATTGGCCTTCTTGGTCGCCGCATACAGCGACAGGGGATGGTCCACGTTCTGGTGGACCGAGAAGGGCATGGCCGTGTTGGCGCCGTAGACCGAACTGGTGGAGGCGTAGACCAGGTGCTGCACGGCGTGGTGCCGGCAGCCCTCGAGCACGTGCAGTGTCCCCACCACGTTGCTGTCGACGTAGACGTTGGGATTCTCGATCGAGTAACGCACACCGGCCTGGGCGCCCAGGTGCACCACCCGGTCGAAGCGCTCCGCCCGGAACAGCGCATCCATGCCCGCACGATCCGCAAGGTCCAGCAGCACGAAGCGGAAGCCGGGGTCCCGCTCCATCAGGGCGAGCCGCGCCTTCTTCAGGTTGACGTCGTAGTAGTCGTTGAGGTTGTCGAGCCCAACGATCTCATCGCCCCGGGCCAGCAGGTGCCGGGACGTGGCAGAACCGATGAATCCGGCTGCACCAGTGACCAGGACCTTCATGGGACAGCCTTCACCGGCCGGGGGACTCAGAGCCGCGCATCGACCTGGTCGGCGGGCAGCAGGCTCTTGATGTCGTACAGCACGTGGTCCGGCCGGCCCCAGGCATGGATCGCGCTGGCCCCCATGTCGCGGAACTGGCTGTGGGCCACGGCGAGGACGATGCCGTCGTAGAGTCCCGGCGCGGGCGGCTGGGTGAGGATGTCGAACCCATATTCGTGCTTGACCACGTGGGCATCGGCCCAGGGGTCGAAGACGTCGACCGTGGCGCCGTAGGAACGGAGCTCGTGCACCACATCGACCACCCGCGTGTTGCGCACGTCGGGGCAGTTCTCCTTGAACGTGACCCCGAGGACCAGGATCCGCGACTTCGGCAGGCACATTCCGCGCGTAACCATGAGACGGATGACCTGGGTCGCGACATAGAGGCCCATGTTGTCGTTGATGCGACGCCCGGCGAGGATCATCTCCGGGTGATAGCCGATCTCCTGGGACTTGTGGGTCAGGTAGTAGGGATCCACGCCGATGCAGTGGCCGCCGACCAGGCCCGGGCGGAACGGCAGGAAGTTCCACTTCGTCCCCGCGGCCTCCAGTACCTCCAGGGTATCGAGGCCCATGCGGTTGAAGATCAGCGCGAGTTCGTTGATCAACGCGATGTTCACATCCCGCTGGGTGTTCTCGATTACCTTGGCGGCCTCGGCGACCCGGATGCTCGACGCCGGATAGGTGCCCGCCGTGATGATCCGGCCGTAGAGTTCGTTGACGAATCTCGAGGCTTCCGGTGTCGAACCCGACGTGATCTTGCGGATCGTGGTCAGCCGGTGTTCCTTGTCGCCCGGATTGATCCGCTCGGGGCTGTAGCCCACGAAGAAGTCCTTGTTGAGCCGGAGACCCGAGACCTGCTCGAGGATCGGGGCGCAGTCGTCCTCGGTGCACCCGGGGTACACCGTGGACTCGTAGACCACGATCGCGCCCTTGCCGAGGACCTGGCCGACAGTGCGGCTGGCCGCCCGCAGGGCGCTGATGTCCGGCCGCTTCGCGGCGTCGATGGGGGTTGGGACGGTGACGATGTAGACATCGCGGCCGCGCAGGGCGGCGAGGTCGGTGGTGAAGCTGAGGCGGGACGCTGCCCGCAACTCTGCCGCATCGGTCTCGAGGGTGACGTCGTTGCCCGCCTTCAGCTCGTCGATGCGGCGGGTGTCGATGTCGAATCCGACCGTGTCGAGATGGCGGCCGAACTCCACGGCCAAGGGCAGGCCCACGTAGCCGAGGCCGATGATGGCCACCTTGGCGTCGGATATCTTCTTGAAACTGGTCATATTGTTGCTGCGCCTGGCGCTGTTCTTGGGCCCGTCCATTCTGGCCGATGAGCGGGGCCCGCGGCCAACACCCCCGTCACACTACAGCAGAAACGTGACGGCCAGCAGGGCCACGGCCGTCATGGTAACGGTGTAAGGAAGCGCCATCCAGACCATCCCCCCGTAGGACAGGCGGATCAGGGGCGCCAGGGCGGAGGTCAGCAGGAACAGGAAGGCCGCCTGGCCATTGGGGGTCGCCACGCTGGTTATGTTCGTACCGGTGTTGATGGCCACGGCCAGCAGGTCGAACTGGCCCCGGGATACCACCCCGTCCAGGAGCGCCTGCTTCGCCTGGGTGATGTAGACCGTACCCACGAAGACGTTGTCGCTGACGGCCGACAGCACCCCGGAGGCGACGAAATACATGAGTACCTGCAACCGCCCCTCCAGAGTGAGGACCCAGTCCGTGAATGGCCGGAAGAGCGACTGGTCCTGGATCACCGCAACGATGACGAAGAACACGACCAGGAGTGCCGTGAACGGCAGGGCAGCCTCGAAGGCGTGGCCCAGCCGCTGCTCCTCCACGACCCCGTTCAGGGCGGTGGCCACGACGATCACCAGCAGCCCTACGAGGCCCACCTCGGCCACGTGGAAGGCCAGGGACAGGACCAGCATTACGGCCGCGATGCCTTGTACGAGCAGCGCCGCGCGGGCGCGGCTGGTCCGGGCGAGGTCGGTGCGCTGCTGGTGTTCCTCGAGCACCCGACGGACAGTGGGCCCGAGTGGCGTCCCGTAGCCGAACCAGCCGGTTGACTCCAGCAGCAGGCAGGTCACGAGGCCGATCACGAGGACCGGGATCGAGACCGGCGCCACGTTCAGGAAAAACTCCCCGAACTGCCAGCCCGCCTCCTTGCCGATGAGCAGGTTCTGGGGCTCGCCGACGATGGTGGTCATGCCGCCCAGTGCGGTGCCGACAACCGCATGCATCACCAGGCTGCGCAGGAAGGCGCGGAACTGGTCGAGGTCCGCCCGGTGCAGCTCGGGCACGGTGCCGTCGTCGATCCACCCGTCGCTGGCCGCGTCATGCTGGCCCGATGCCACCCGGTGGTAGATCCGGTAGAAGCCCTCGGCGACCGCGATCACCATGGCAGTCACCGTGAGGGCATCGAGGAAGGCTGACAGCAGGGCGGCCAGTCCGCAGAACAGCAGGGCTAGCAGGCGCTTAGAGCGCACGCCGACGAGGATCCGCCCGAACACGAACAGCAGCATGTCCCGGAGGAACCAGATGCCGGCCACGACGAAGATGAGCAGCAGGATGACCGGGAAGTTGTGCTCGGTCTCCCGGTAGACGGCGTCGGGGGACGTGAGGCCGATCACGACAGCCTGGATGGCCAGCAGTCCACCCGGCTGCAGTGGGTAGCACTTGAGGGCCATTGCCAGCGCGAAGATGAACTCCGCCACCAGCAGCCAGCCGGCGACGAAGGGCCCCAGCACCAGCGCAACGACCGGATTGGCCAGCAGGAAGCCGAGGATGGCGAGCTTGTACCAGTCGGGGGCATGCCCCAGGAAATTGCCTGCCAGGGCCTTGCCGAAGGACTCCTTCATGCCCCTGGAGTCTCCAGCCGCCGCCAGAGGGTCTTGCCGCCGCTCTGCTTGTCGAGCATCGCGAGGTAGTCCTCGTGGGCGGCGAGCTCGCCCGGCGTGGCATGGATCACGTGCAGGGTCAGCCCGCTCCGGTCGACGGCCCGGGCGACATCCAGGAGCGTCACCGCTTCGCCCGGCGCCTCGTCCAGCAGCAGGGCTGCCTGCCCGCCGGTCATGGCCAGGTAGACGTCCGTCAGCAGCTGGGCATCCAGCAGCGCGCCGTGGTACTCGCGTCCGGTGTTGTCGACCCCGTAGCGTTTGCACAACGCATCCAGGCTGTTGCGCTGGCCCGGGTGCAGCTGGCGCGCCAGCCCGAGAGTATCGATCACGGTGCACAGGCCGGGAATCCGGGGAGAGTCCGCCCCGAGCAGCGCGAACTCAGCGTTCAGGAAGCCGACGTCGAAGTCGGCGTTGTGGATGACGAGCTCGGCGTCCGCCACGAACTCTACGAACTCCCGCACCACGTCCCGGAAGCGCGGCTTGCCGGCCAGCATCTCTGCGGAAATACCGTGGACCTCCTGGGCCCCGGGATCGATGTCCCGGTCCGGTTGCAGGTAGTGGTGCAGGGTGCGGTTGGTGCGCCGGCGATTCACGAGCTCGACGCACCCGAGTTCTATGACCCGGTGCCCCTTCTCCACCTCGAGCCCCGTCGTCTCGGTATCCAGGATGATCTGGCGCATGCAGGCCTACCGGGGACGCGCCAGCACGTCGTCGAGGCCGCGGTTGGCGAGTGCATCGGCCCGCTCGTTCTCGGGATGGCCGGCGTGGCCGCGGACCCAGTGCCAGCTGACGTCGTGCCGGGAGGCCGCCGCCTCCAGACGGCGCCAGAGGTCCTCGTTCTTGACGGGCTTGCGGGCAGCGGTGCGCCACCCGGCCGCCTTCCAGCGCGGCAGCCACTCCCCAATGCCCTTGCGGAGGTATTCCGAGTCGGTATAGAGCGCGACGGTGCAGGGCCGCTTCAGGGCCTCGAGCCCTTCGATGGCCGCCATCATCTCCATGCGATTGTTGGTGGTCGCCAGCTCGCCCCCGCAGAGCTCGCGCTCGCGCCCCTGGGCCCGGAGCAGCACACCCCAGCCCCCGGGACCGGGATTGCCGCGACACGCGCCGTCCGTGTAGAGCTCCACGTCGGTCACGCCACGTTCCGGGTAGTGGGATTCACGAGCCCCCCCACAAGCTGGGGCCGCCGGCGAAACGCGGGGCGGATCGGCGTTACGGTGAAGACCTCCTTGCGGGCCACCAGCAGGTAGCAGCCGGCGAGCGGGCTCCACCGCCCGTAGCGGGCAGGACTCTCTGGCGACCCGGTCACGCCAGCCAACCCCTCTTCAGGCTGCACGACTTCGCTGCCCAGGACACGGTAGAGGGGTGGGTACAGGTGATGGAACCGGGCAGGCTCCACGTAGTAGTCCAGAAGGTGCAGCCAGTCCCGGAGCCGGTACTCGGAAACCAGGCGCTGGACCCCCGCCGGGAACCGCCGTCCGGAGAGGTAGTGCCGCAGCCCCCACCAGCCCCAGGCGTTGAAGGCGGTAACCACGACGTGGCCGTCGGGGCGGAGAATCCGGTCCACCTCGCGGAGTACCGCGTGGGGATCCTCTGTGGTCTCGAGGACGTGGGGCAGGAACACGGCATCGATGGAGTCGGTCGCAACGGCCAGGTCCTCGGGGCCACTCACGAAATCGACCCCGGGCCCGGGCCGGGCCGCCACCACGGCGTAGCGCCGCGTTCGGGCGTGCTGGCGGAACATCGCGGGATCGCCCCAGGCACCGATCTGCAGGAACTGGTCGCCGAAGATGTTCTCGAACGCATCGGCCACCTGTCGTGCTTCCTCGCGGAGCAGGACTTTCCCGGCGCCGGTATCGAGCCAGTGCGGACGCATGGCCCTATATTAGCCCAGCCACCACGGCGGCCTTACAATGGCCCTCCCAAATTCTGGCGGAAGCGAGTCGAGCATGGGATTCCTGGCGGGCAAGCGTGCGCTGATCACGGGGGTCGCCAGCGAGCGGTCCATCGCCTGGGGCATCGCGCAGGCGATGGCCCGGGAGGGGGCAACGCTGGCCTATACCTACCAGACCGAGCGACTTGGCGAACGGGTCCGTGAAATGGCCGCCTCGACCGGTTCCTCCATTTGCCTGCCCCTCGACGTGGCCAGCGACGAGGAGATCCAGCGCATGTACGCCGCCCTGGCGGAGCACTGGCCCGTGGTGGACATCATCGTGCATTCCGTTGCCTTTGCCCCGCGGGACCAGCTGGCAGGCAGCTACCTGGAGTCAGTCACCCGCGAGGGCTTCCAGATCGCCCACGACATCAGCAGCTACAGCTTCACCGCCCTGGCCAAGTTCGGGCGCCACCTCTTGTCCCCCGGCGCCGCGCTGCTCACCCTGACCTACCTCGGCGCCGTCCGCGCCATACCGAACTACAACGTCATGGGGCCGGCCAAGGCCAGTCTCGAGGCCAACGTGCGCTTTCTGGCCGCCGAGCTGGGCGCTGGGGGTGTGCGCGTAAACGGCATATCCGCCGGGCCGATCAAGACGCTGGCCGCGGCCGGCATTGGCGGTTTCCGCTCGATGCTTCAGCAGGTGGCCAACACCACCCCGATCCGGCGCAACGTCACCATAGAGGACGTGGGAAATGCGGCAGCATTCCTTTGCTCCGACCTCGCCGCCGGCATCACCGGGGAAATCCTTTACGTGGACGGGGGCTACAGCCACGTCGGCATGAGCCTGTAGGCAGCCAGGGCTGCCGAACGCCCCGGGGCGGGCCCCGGCGGTCAGGGGGCGACGTCGTCCTCGGCCTTGAACAGGTCCGGGGCCACCACCACGTCGGCGGCTTCCCGCAGACTGGATGCAAGGGCCTGGGTTTCGTTGAGCGCGGCACGCTGGGCGAGCGCCCGCTTCTGGTCGTCCCGCTGCTGCTGGGGGATTGCGTCCGGCTCACCCGTGACGACCGCGCGGATCTGGAAGACCGCGTAACCGCCGCCCGCGAGTTCCGCCCCCTCCACCACCGGCTGCCCCGCAGGCTTCGGCGCCCGGAAGACAGCTGCCAGCAGGTCCGGTGGCACCGCGGCGGTACGGCGCGTCAGGGTCCCGGCTTCCGTTACGGCCAGCCCTTCTGCGGCAGCGGCCGTGCGCAGGTCACCCGTGGCCCGGGTCTGTTCCAGGACCTTTCGCCCCCGGGACAGCGCCTCGGTGGTGCCTCGCAGGCGCCGGAGCCTGTCGACGATCGCGGGACGGACCTGCTCGAGGGGCAGGGCCGCGGGCGGCTTGAACTCGGCCACCCGGGCGACGACGGCCCGGGTTTCATCGAGTTCGATGAGCGGGGTATTTTCGGCGCCCTCGAGGACCCCGGGCGAGAAGATCGCCTGGACGAGGCCTGGACTGTTGCCGAAGGGCCCGCCCCCGGCACGCGTGAACCCGTCGATGCGCCGGACGGTCAGGGCCGTTTCCCGGGCCACGGGCTCGAGGGAGTTCGGGTTCTCGAGAGCCAGGTCGTCGATCCGCTCGGCCAGCGCGAAATACTCGTCCTGGGCCTTCTGCTGTCGCAGCTCGGCAGCGAGCTGGTCCCGCACCTGGTCCAGGCCCTGCTCCGCGCCCGCCTTCACCTCCTCGAGGCGAATGATGTGGTAGCCGAACTCGGTCTTCACCGGCTGCGACGTTTCGCCTGGCGCGAGTGCAAACAGGGCCTCGTCGAAGGCCTCAACGTAGTTGCCGGGGGCCGCGAAACCCAGGTCACCGCCGCGACTCGCCGAGCCGGAATCGCCCGAATACCGGGCCGCCAGGGCGGCGAAGTCCTCGCCTGCCGCGAGGCGGGCGGCGATCTCGTCCGCCAGGGTCCGCGCTGCCTCGTCGGTGCGGCTCGCATCCACGGCGATCAGGATGTGCCGCGCCCGGCGCTCCTCGGCAGTGCGAAACCGCGTGGGGTCGGCCTCATAGGCCGCCCGGATGGCATCCTCGTCCGGGGTGAAATCCCGGGCCATGTCGTCGAGGGCAACTTCAACGTACTCGACGGTGGCGCTCTCTGGCGACTGGAAATCGCCGGAATTTGCGGCGAAATACGCCTGGACATCGGCTTCGCTGATATCCGCGTTGGCCGCAAGGGCCACCGGATCGAGGACCAGGTACAACACGTCCCGGCGTTCCTGGTCGAGGGCGATGAGCCGACGGAACTCGGCCGGCGTGAAGAAGGCACTCTGGACGAGGCCTTCCTGCAGCTGCCGGATCGCGAGGACCGACTGCTGCTCGGCCTCATAGGCCACCGGTGACACGCCCTGGGCCGCCAGGGTGGCGTCATAGGCCGGCTTGGAGAACTGGCCGCCAACCTGGAACAGGGGCTGGCTTCGGATGTGGTCGATGACCGTGGCCGCGCCGATCCGGTAGCCCTGCTCCTCCACGAACTGGGTGACCGCCCGGTTGAGAACCAGGGCATCGAGGGTCTCGCGCTTCAGCTGTTCATCCGCCTCGGGCGAAAGAGCGCCCCCACTCGCCTGCTGGCGGGTGACGAGTTCATTCTGGTAAACGCGCTGGAAATCGACCTGGTCGATGTCCTCGCCGTTGACGCGGGCGGCAAAACCGCCGGACGAAACGGAGAAGTCCCCGCTGACGAAGGTGAGCGCCAAGGGTACGCCAATGATCAGGAGAACGGCGACCGCTATCCAGCCCTGAAGCTTCTCCCGGATATTCTGCAGCATCGGCTGGACGTCTTATGGTTGATGGCGGAGTGGACGGGACTCGAACCCGCGACCCCCGGCGTGACAGGCCGGTATTCTAACCAACTGAACTACCACTCCACTTTCATTGTTCCGCACGCCCACCGAAGCCTGCTGGCCGCCGGCATCTGGTGGGTGCTGAGGGCCTCGAACCCCCGACCTTCGCCTTGTAAGGGCGACGCTCTTCCAACTGAGCTAAGCACCCCTGCCCGGCCACTGCCAGATTGTCACAATCTGCTGGCAGCAACCTAAACGTCAGCGCCCCGTGCCGGCAACTCTGCTGCCGGGACGGGGCGCCGGTAAGGTCACGGTTCCGGCGACAGCCGCCTAGTTTACGGCATCCTTGAGAGCCTTCCCAGCCTTGAAGCCGGGAACCTTGCTCGCGGCGATCTGGATGGTTTCGCCCGTGCGGGGATTGCGGCCCTGACGGGCAGCCCGGGTCTTGACGACGAAGGTCCCAAAGCCAACCAGCGATACCTGCTTGTCAGCCTTCAGAGCCTTGGTGATGGCGCCGATGACGGAGTCCACCGCACGCGTGGCGTCGGCCTTTGAAAGTCCGGCGTCGTCCGCAACCACTTCGATCAGGTCACCCTTGTTCATCAACTTACCTTTGGCAATTTTCAAGTATGAGCTGCAACTCGCCCCCAAAATCCACCGCTGACCGACCGGGGCCCGTGGAATACACGGCGGCCCTGCGGGGTCGCATGTCAGCCTGGTGATTTCAGTGACGTCCCCCAAATCCGGTGACGGTCGCTGCTAGAAATTCCGCAGCCAGACGCTGGTCGCAAACCTTATACCAAGGCCCAAAAACAGCTGTCAACCTGACGGCGTCGGGGGAGCGTGCCGTCAGTGGGCACGGACCCCGGTATCCGCGGGTTCGGCCTGCGCCTTCGCCCCGTCATCCGCGGCCAGGGGACGCTCCACCGCCTTGGGGACGGGGATGTTCTGCAGGGCCAGCTGGAGCACCTCGTCGATCCAGCGGACCGGAACGATCTTCAGCTTGTCCTTGATGTTCTTCGGGATGTCAGCGAGGTCCTTTTCGTTGTCCCGGGGTATCACGACGGTGCCAATGCCACCCCGGTGGGCCGCCAGCAACTTCTCCTTGAGCCCGCCGATGGGCAGGACCTCGCCCCGGAGCGTGATCTCGCCTGTCATCGCCACCTCGCAACGCACGGGGATGCCCGTGAGCGCCGAAATCAGCGCCGTGCACATGCCGATGCCGGCACTTGGTCCATCCTTCGGCGTGGCGCCCTCGGGCACGTGGATATGCAGGTCCAGCTTCTGATGGAAATCCTCATCGATGCCCAGCAGGGCGGCGCGACTGCGGATGATGGTAGTGGCTGCCTGGATGGACTCGCGCATCACTTCACCGAGCTGGCCCGTATTGATGAGCTTGCCCTTGCCGGGAACGACGGCCGCCTCGATGGTCAGCAACTCACCTCCGACTTCCGTCCATGCAAGGCCCGTGACCTGCCCGACCTGGTTCGTCTCCTCGGCGAGGCCGTACCGGTATCGCCGCACGCCAAGGTATTTGTCGAGACCCTTGGGAACGACATGGGTTGACTTGACGTCTGGCTTCAGCAGGTGATGCTTCACGACCTTGCGGCAAATCTTCGCGATCTCCCGCTCGAGACTGCGGACACCCGACTCGCGCGTGTAGTAGCGGACGATGTCGCGCACGGCGGCCTCGGATATCGAGGTCTCGTCCGGGCGCAGGCCATTCGCCTTCATCTGCTTGGGAATCAGGTAATTCCTCGCAATATTCAGCTTCTCGTCCTCGGTGTAGCCCGGGATACGAATGACCTCCATCCGATCGAGCAGCGGCGCCGGGATGTTCAGCGTATTGGCGGTGCAGACGAACATGACCTCCGACAGGTCGAAATCGACCTCGAGGTAGTGATCGCTGAAGCTGGTATTTTGCTCCGGATCGAGCACCTCCAGCAGCGCGGATGACGGGTCGCCGCGGAAGTCCGTGGACATCTTGTCGACTTCATCGAGAAGGAAGAGCGGGTTGCGGACGCCGGTCTTCGCCAGGTTCTGCACGATCTTGCCAGGCATCGAACCGATGTAGGTTCGACGGTGACCCCGGATCTCGGCCTCGTCACGCACCCCACCGAGGGACATGCGGACGAACTTGCGATTGGTGGCGCGGGCAATGCTCTGCCCAAGCGAGGTCTTTCCCACGCCCGGGGGCCCCACCAGGCAGAGGATCGGCCCCTTCAGCTTCTTGACCCGCTGCTGGACCGCCAGGTACTCGAGGATCCGCTCCTTGACCTTGTCGAGCCCGAAGTGGTCCTTCTCGAGCACCTCCTCGGCAGCGCCGAGCTCCTGGTTGACGCGGGTACGCTTGCGCCAGGGCGCCTTGAGCAGCCAGTCCACGTAGTTGCGGACCACGGTCGCCTCGGCGGACATCGGCGACATCATCTTGAGCTTGTTGAGCTCGGATAAAGCCTTCTCCCGGGCCTCCTGGGACATTCCCGCCCGGGCGATGCGCTGCTCGAGTTCGGCGATCTCGTTCGGGGCATCTTCCATGTCCCCGAGCTCCTTCTGTATCGCCTTCATCTGCTCGTTGAGGTAGTACTCCCGCTGGCTCTTCTCCATCTGCTGCTTGACGCGACCGCGGATGCGCTTCTCGATCTGCAGCATGTCGATTTCGGTCTCGATCAGCGTCATCACGTGTTCGAGCCGCTCGCGCACCGTCTCGATCTCGAGCACCTTCTGCTTCTGCTCGAGCTTGAGCGCCATGTGCGCGGCAACGGTATCGGCGAGGCGACCCGGCTGCTCGATGCCGGCCAGCGAGGTGAGGATCTCCGGAGGTACCTTGCGGTTGAGCTTGACGTAGTTTTCGAACTGCGAGATCAGCGACCGCTTGAGAACGTCCGCCTCGCGCGTCGTGACGTCGAGCTTGTCATCCACCAGGGTGATGTCGGCGGAGAAGAACTCCGTGCCGCGCGTGCGGGTGAGATTGGCGCGGACACCGCCTTCCACCAGGACCTTCACCGTGCCGTCCGGCAGCTTGAGCAACTGGAGGATGGTCGCGAGGGTTCCGACCCGGTAGATATCCTCCAGGGAAGGCTCGTCCACGTCCGCCTGCTTCTGGGCAACCAGGAGGATCTGCTTGCCGGCCTGCATGGCCTCGTCGAGGGCCTGGATGGACCGGGCCCGGCCGACGAAGAGCGGAATCACCATGTGCGGATAGACGACCACGTCCCGCAGGGGGAGGATCGGCACATTGAGCCGGTGCTGGGCTTCTCGCTCGGGTTCGGACATGGGCGTTCCTAGTTGCTGCCCGACCCGGCGACCCTGCGCTCCTCCGGTACGGCGCGGAGCGGGGCAGCCTCCTCGGACTCAAAGATGATGTAGGGGCGCGTCTCGCCGGTGACGACGGCCTCGTCGATCACGACCTTGCGGGCGTTACGCAGCGACGGGAGGTCGTACATGGTGTCGAGCAGGATGCCCTCGAGGATCGTACGCAGGCCCCGGGCACCCGTCTTGCGCTGCATGGCCCGCTGGGCCACCGCGCGCAGGGCGTCTTCCCGGAACTCCAGCTCGGCGCCTTCCATCTCGAACAGGCGACGGTACTGCTTCGTCAGTGCATTCTTGGGCTCGACGAGGATGCTGATCAGGGCGGCCTCGTCCAGTTCCTCGAGGGTCGCTACCACGGGCAAGCGGCCGACGAACTCGGGGATGAGGCCGAAGCGGATCAGGTCCTCCGGCTCCACATCGGTCAGTAGCTGGCCGATAGGGGCGTCCTCCGTACTCTTCACGTCCGCGACGAAGCCGATGCCGCTCTTCTGGGAACGCTTCTGGATGATCTTCTCGAGTCCGGCAAAGGCACCGCCGCAGATGAACAGGATATGCCGCGTATCAACCTGCAGGAACTCCTGCTGGGGATGCTTCCGGCCGCCCTGGGGAGGCACCGACGCGATCGTGCCCTCGATCAGCTTGAGCAGGGCCTGCTGCACGCCCTCGCCCGAGACATCGCGGG
>CALGMY010000278.1 GCA_937958785.1 uncultured Gammaproteobacteria bacterium
GCTCTGGAGGGTGGCGACGGCGGTGGTGGCCGGCCCGGCGCCGAACACCGCCGCCACGTGGGCGGCGAACTCGGCGGCCGGCTGGAAGCCGACCACACGCCGTGAGGTCTGCTCCAGGCCATCGGCAGTGAAGAACATGATGGTCGGCGGGCCAATGATACCGAAGCGGCGCATCAAAGTCTGATCGTCCTCGTCGACCGCCGTGACATCGGCCTGCAGCACGACCGCGCCGGCGAGTGCGGCCTGCACCGCGGGATCGGGGAAGGTGTACTTCTCCATCTCCTTGCAGGACACGCACCAGTCCGCATAGAAATCCAGCAGCACCGGCCGTCCTTCCGCCCGCGCGCCGGCGATGGCGGTCTCGAGGTCCGCGACGGTCTTGATGCGGGTGAAGGACTGGTGCGCGTCGGCATCGGCTGCGCTGCCGGTGGTGGCCCGCGCGTTGACGAAGGCGAGCGGGCGCAGCGCGTCCTCGCTGCCCGCGAGCGCGCCGATGAGCAGCGCGGCCCCGTAGAGGATCGCCACGATGCCGAAGCCCTTGCCCAGCTTGCGGCCGAGCGGCGCGCTGCCGTCCACGGGCAGGAACGCGCCCAGGAACACGCCGCCGATCACGAGGAGCACGGCCCACAGCGCGAGGGTGAGGGTGCCGGGCCACAGCCGATCGAGCATCCACACCGCCATGGCCAGCATGATCAGGCCGAAGGCCGCCTTGACCGACACCATCCAGGCGCCCGCCTTCGGGATCAGCCGGCCCGCCGATGCGCCGATGGCGAGCAGCGGGATGCCCATGCCGATGCCCAGCGCAAACAGCGCCAGCGCCCCGCGGCCCACGTCGCCGGTCTTCGCGATCACGGTGAGCGCCGCGACCAGCGGCGGGGTCACGCAGGTGGTGACGACGGCCGCCGAGATGAAGCCCATGATCGCCGCGCCGACGAAGCTGCCGGACTTCTGCTCGCCCGAGATCGCGTTCAGCTTCGTTTGCCAGGACGCGGGAATCTGCAGGTCGAAGAGGCCGAACATGGAGAGCGCGAGGGCCACGAACAGCAGCGCGACGCCGATGGTGACGGCGGGCTGCTGCATCACCGCCTGCACCTGGGAGCCGGCGGCGGCGAACACCGCGCCGAGCACGGTGTAGGTGGTCGCCATGCCGACCACGAAGGCCAGCGACAGCAGGAACGCGCGGGTGGAGCCCAGCGGGGCGCCGTCCCGGCTGCCCTGGCCGACGATGATGCCGGACAGGATCGGGTACATGGGCAGGCAGCAGGGGGTGAACGACAGCAGCAGGCCGAGGCCGGCGAACATGGCCATCACGGCGAGGATGTTGCCGTCCCGGATGAGGGTGAACAGGCGGTCCTGCTCGGATTCGGGGGAGGTCGCGCCTGAAGGCGCTCCTACATCCCCAACCGTGGGAGCGCCTTCAGGCGCGACCTCCCCCGTCGCCTCCGGCAGTTCGATCGTCGCCACCACCGCCTGCGGCGGATAGCAGATGCTGTCTTCCTTGCAGCCCTGGAAGCGGATCGTCACCGGCAACTCGCCCGCCGCCGGGGTGCTGCGGGTGAGCGGTACGGTCATGGTGACCTCGTCGTAGTAGACGACGGTCTCGCCATACTCCTCGTCGACCTTGGGCTCGCCGGGGGGCAGGACGGGCGGGCCCAGCCGGGCGAAGTCGCCCTCCGCCGTGGCGCCGAGGGTGTGCCGGTACAGGTAGTAGCCCGGCGCGATGGTCCAGGTGACCTCCAGGGTGAACGGGTCGGGGAGGGCCGTATGGAAGCGGAAGGCCTCGCCCACGGGCAGGGGCTCGTCCTTCGCGCCGCCGGTGCCGGTGGCCGCGGCCCCGAGCAGCGCGCTCAGGCGGCCGCCAGCCCCGCCGCCACCCGCGGCCGGCAGGCTGACGTTGGTGACCCAGACCTGGGGCGGGTAACAGAGTCCCGCGTCGGCGCACCCCTGGGACTTGATCGCGAGCGTCACGCTGTCGGTGCCCGGGGCCCGGCTCGCGATGGGCAGCCGGATCTCCGCGGCATTCCGGTAGATGTGCATGTCACCGAAATATTCGTCCCGGTAGAGCTTGCCCTCGGGCATCGCGGCGGGGCCGAGCACGAGGCCGGGGGTGCGGCTCTCGAAGCTCATCCGTTCCTGGTACAGGTAGTGCTTCGGTTCGATGGTCCAGCGCACGAGCAGGGCATCGGCCGTGGCGGATACGGCGTAGCGGAAGGCCTGCTCCGGCTTCAGGATGTCCTGGCCCGGCGGCAGCTGGGCGCGGGCCGGAACGAGGGCCCCGAGGATGAGCAGGGCCCCGAGGACCCGGGTGAATCGCTTCATGCGCCTGTCGCCTGCCTGACCCAGTCCAGGTAGTTCCGTGCCCCGGCCACCACCGGCAGGGCGATGATTTCCGGGACCTCGTAGGGGTGATTTTCCCGGAGCATCGCCTCCAGCGCCGCATAGCGGGCCTGCCGGGTCTTGATGACCAGCAGGACCTCCGCGTCGTCCCGGAGCTGCCCTTCCCACCGGTACCAGGACCGGATTCCCGGCAGACAATTCACGCATGCGGCCAGTTCCGCCGCGAGGAGGGCGGTCGCAATTTGGCGGCCCGTGGCCTCGTCCGGGCAGGTACAGAGCACGACCAGAGCCTCCTCAGCATCCATCCGTAGATTATGTCAGCGCGAAATCGGGGACATGCCTCATTTTGGCACTGCAAAAATGAGGCATGTCCCCAAATCCGGCTTGAAATCTGGGGCACCGTCCCTATGATTAGCAGCCCCAACGGGAGAGTGCTAACGATTATCGAGCCGCCGCGGCCCTCCGGCCCGGCAGTTGAGACCCAAAGAACCAGAGCAATTCGTCAAGGAGTACTCCGACCATGAAGATCCGTCCGCTGCACGACCGCGTCATCATCAAGCGCACCGAAGAGGAGCGCACGTCTCCGGGTGGCATCGTCATCCCCGACACCGCCACCGAGAAGCCCATCAAGGGCAAGGTCATCGCCGTGGGCAAGGGCCGCATCCTCGAGGACGGCACCGTCCGCGCCCTGGACCTCAAGGCCGGCGACCGGGTGCTGTTCGGCAAGTACAGCGGCACCGAGGTCAAGGTCGATGGCGAGGAGCTCCTCGTCATGAAGGAAGACGACATCATGGCCGTCATCGAGGGCTGATCGGCTCTCGACCACCCAGACCAACGAATCCACTGAACTCTTAAGGAAGACAAGCAATGGCTGCCAAAGAAGTACGTTTCAGCGATGACGCCCGGGCGCGCATGTTCGCCGGCGTCAACATCCTGGCCGACGCCGTCAAGGTGACCCTCGGCCCCAAGGGCCGTAACGTGGTCCTCGACAAGAGCTTCGGCGCCCCGACCGTCACGAAGGACGGCGTCTCCGTCGCCAAGGAGATCGAGCTCGAGGACAAGTTCCAGAACATGGGCGCGCAGATGGTGAAGGAAGTCGCTTCCCACACCTCCGACGTCGCCGGCGACGGCACCACCACCGCCACCGTGCTGGCCCAGTCGATCCTGAAGGAAGGCCTCAAGTCCGTGGCCGCCGGCATGAACCCGATGGACCTGAAGCGCGGCATCGACAAGGCCGCCGCCGCCATCGTGGAGCGCCTCGGCAAGCTGTCCAAGAGCTGCCAGGACGAGAAGGCCATCGCCCAGGTCGGCACGATCTCGGCGAACGGCGACGAGTCCATCGGCAACATCCTGGCCGAGGCCATGGGCAAGGTCGGCAAGCAGGGCGTGATCACCGTCGAGGACGGCTCGGGCCTCGAGAACCAGCTGGACGTGGTCGAGGGCATGCAGTTCGACCGCGGCTACCTCTCGCCCTACTTCATCAACAACGCCGCCGAGCAGAACGCCGAGCTGGACCAGCCCTACATCCTGCTCTACGACAAGAAGATCTCGAACATCCGCGAGCTGCTGCCGCTGCTCGAGGGCGTCGCCAAGTCGGGCAAGCCCCTGCTGGTCGCCGAGGACGTCGAGGGCGAGGCGCTCGCGACCCTCGTCGTGAACACCATCCGCGGCATCGTGAAGGTCTGCGCCGTCAAGGCGCCGGGCTTCGGTGACCGCCGCAAGGCGATGCTGCAGGACATGGCCATCCTCACCGGCGGCCAGGTCATCGCCGAGGAAGTCGGCCTCTCCCTGGAGAAGGCCCGCCTCGAGGACCTCGGCAAGTGCAAGAAGGTGGTCGTGGACAAGGAGAACACCACGATCATCGACGGCGCCGGCAAGGCGAAGGACATCAAGGCCCGCGTCGAGCAGATCAACAAGGAGATCGAGGCCAC
>CALGMY010000279.1 GCA_937958785.1 uncultured Gammaproteobacteria bacterium
GTTCCGGAAGGGGTCCTCGGCGTAGACGCGGGCCTCCAGCGCCCAGCCGTCGATGCGCACGTCCTTCTGGCGGATCGGCAGCTTTTCTCCGGCCGCCACCCGGATCATCAGTTCGACCAGGTCGAGGCCGGTGATCATCTCGGTGACCGGGTGCTCCACCTGCAGCCGGGTGTTCATCTCGAGGAAATAGAAGTTGCGGTCCCGGTCGACGATGAATTCCACCGTGCCGGCCGACTGGTAGTCCACCGCCTTCGCCAGGGCCACCGCCTGCTCGCCCATCGCCTTGCGGGTCTTTGCGTCCAGGAACGGCGAGGGGGCTTCCTCGATGACCTTCTGGTGGCGCCGCTGGATCGAGCACTCGCGCTCGTTCAGGTAGAGGGTGTTGCCGTGGGCGTCCGCCAGCACCTGGATTTCGATGTGCCGCGGTTCCTCGATGTACTTCTCGGCGAAGACCCGGCCGTCCCCGAAGCTCGACACGGCCTCGTTGGTGGCGCGCTGGAAGCCGTCCCGGCACTCCTCGTCGTTGCGAACTACCCGCATGCCCTTGCCGCCGCCACCAGCGCTGGCCTTCAGCATCACGGGATAGCCGATTTCCCGCGCGATCTTCACCGCGTGGTCAGGGCCGTCGATGACGTCGGTGTAGCCCGGTACGGTGCTCACGCCGGCCGCCTTGGCGAGGCGCTTGGACTCGATCTTGTCCCCCATGGCGGTGATCGCATGGGGCTTGGGACCGATGAACACGACGCCGATGGCCTCGAGCGCCGCGGCGAAGGCCGTCTTCTCCGACAGGAATCCGTAACCCGGGTGCACCGCCTCCGCCCCGGTGGCCTTGCAGGCCGCGATGATTGCGTCGATCACGAGGTAGCTCTGGGCGGAGGGCGGCGGCCCGATGCGCACGGCCTCGTCTGCCATCCGCACGTGCATCGCGTTGCGGTCGGCATCGGAATAGACCGCCACGGTGGCGATGCCCATGCGCTTGGCGGTGCGGATGACCCGGCAGGCGATTTCGCCGCGGTTGGCGATGAGGATCTTCTTGAACATGGAGGGGGGCGGTCCTACAGGGGGATGTTGCCGTGCTTGCGCCACGGGTTGCTGAGCTGCTTGTCTCGCAGCATCGACAGCGAGCGGCAGACCCGCGCCCGGGTCTGCCGGGGCATGATCACGTCGTCGATGTAACCGCGGCTGCCGGCGATGAACGGGTTCGCGAACTTTCGCCGGTACTCCTCGGTGCGGGCGGCGATGGCCGCCGGATCACCGATGTCCTTGCGGAAGATGATCTCCACCGCGCCCTTCGGCCCCATGACGGCGATCTCCGCGCTGGGCCAGGCGAGGTTCACGTCGCCACGAAGGTGCTTGGATGCCATCACGTCGTAGGCGCCGCCGTAGGCCTTGCGGGTGATCAGGGTGACCTTGGGCACCGTCGCCTCGGCGTAGGCGTAGAGCAGCTTCGCGCCGTGCTTGATGATGCCGCCGTATTCCTGGGCCGTGCCCGGCATGAAGCCCGGCACGTCGACGAGCGTGAGGATGGGAATGTTGAACGCGTCGCAGAAGCGCACGAAGCGTGCGCCCTTGGTGGATGAACTGATGTCCAGGCAGCCGGCCAGCACCATGGGCTGGTTGGCGACCACGCCGACCGTGGCTCCCTCCATGCGGATGAAGCCGATGACGATGTTCTTCGCGTAGTCCGGCTGCAGTTCGAAGAAGTCGCCCTCGTCGGCGATCTTGCCGATGAGTTCCTTGATGTCGTAGGGCTTCGCGGGATCCTCGGGCACCAGGGTGTCCAGTGACGGTTCCTCGCGGGTGGGCGAATCCTCGCAGGGCCAGATGGGCGGCTTCTCCCGGTTGTTCGCCGGGAGGAAGTTGAAGAACCGCCGGGTTCCCAGCAGGGTCTCCACGTCATTCTCCAGGGCGAGGTCGGCGACGCCGGACTTCGAGCTGTGGGTCATGGCGCCGCCGAGCTGCTCGGCCGTGACCTCCTCGTGGGTCACGGTCTTCACCACGTCGGGTCCGGTGACGAACATGTAGGAGCTGTCCTTCACCATGAAGACGAAGTCGGTGATGGCCGGCGAGTACACCGCGCCGCCGGCACAGGGCCCCATGATCAGCGAGATCTGCGGCACCACGCCGGAGGCCAGCATGTTGCGCTGGAAGACCTCGGCATATCCGCCGAGCGAGGCGACACCCTCCTGGATCCGGGCACCGCCGGAGTCGTTCAGGCCGATCACGGGCGCGCCGACCTTCATCGCCTGGTCCATGACCTTGCAGATCTTCTCGGCGTGCGCCTCTGACAGGGAGCCGCCGAATACCGTGAAGTCCTGGCTGAAGACGAATACCAGGCGGCCGTTGATGGTGCCGTAACCCGTGATCACGCCGTCACCGGTCACCTTCTGCTCGGCCATGCCGAAGTCGGTGCAGCGATGCTCGACGAACATGTCCCACTCCTCGAAGCTGCCGTCGTCGAGGAGCAGGGCGATGCGCTCCCGGGCCGTCAGCTTGCCCTTGGCGTGCTGCGCCTCGATGCGTTTCGTCCCGCCGCCCAGCATGGCGGCGGCGCGCTTTTCTTCGAGCTGCTGGAGGATGTCCTGCATGCGTGTGGCCCTTGTGCGGAAACCGTGGTGGAGTGGGTGGTTCAGGCCGCCTTGCGGCGATTGCGGATCAGCTTCAGGACCTCGCCCGCGGCCTGGGGGATGTTGGTGCCCGGGCCATAGATGGCCGCGACGCCGGCCGCGCGCAGCATGGCATGGTCCTGGGGCGGGATCACGCCGCCGCAGACCACCAGCACATCGCCGGCGCCCTGGCTGGCGAGGGCGGCGATGATCTGCGGGACCAGGGTCTTGTGGCCGGCCGCCTGGGAGGAGACGCCAACCACATGCACGTCATTCTCGACGGCATGCCGGGCCGCTTCCTCGGGGGTCTGGAACAGGGGCCCTATGTCCACGTCGAAGCCGAGGTCCGCAAAGGCCGTGGCAATGACCTTCGCGCCCCGGTCGTGGCCATCCTGGCCGAGCTTGACGACCAGCATGCGCGGCCGCCGACCCTCGTCCCGGGCGAAGTCGGCCACGGCGGACTGGATCGACGCGAAGCCCTGGTCGCCGGCCCAGGCCGAGCCGTAGACGCCACTGATCGAATGGATGGTCGCCCGGTGCCGCCCGTAGACCTTCTCGAGGGCATCCGAGATCTCGCCGACCGTGGCGCGGGCCCGGGCAGCGGTGACGGCGAGCTCCAGGAGGTTGCTGCTGCCCTCCGCACCGGCGGTGAGCGCCGCGAGCGCCGCCTGGCATTTGGCGGGGTCCCGGGTCGCGCGGACGGCGGCGAGTCGCCGGAGCTGGGACTCGCGCACGGCCGTGTTGTCGATGTCGAGCACGTCGATCTCGGGCTCGTCCTCGCGCTGGAACCTGTTCACGCCGACGATCACTTCCTCACCGCGGTCGATGCGGGCCTGGCGCAGGGCCGCGGACTGCTCGATGCGCAGCTTCGGCATCCCGGACTCGACCGCTTTCGTCATGCCACCCAGGGCCTCGACCTCGTCGATCAGCTTGCGGGCCTCGGCGGCCAGGGCGGCGGTGAGGCTCTCCACGTAGTAGGAGCCCGCGAGGGGGTCGACCACACGCGTGATGCCGGCTTCCTCCTGCAGCACCAGCTGGGTATTGCGGGCGATGTGGGCCGAGAACGGCGTCGGCAGGGCCAGTGCCTCGTCGAAGGAGTTGGTGTGCAGGGACTGGGTGCCGCCGAGGGCCGCCGCGAGCGCCTCGATGGTGGTGCGGATGACGTTGTTGTAGGGATCGCGGCTGGTCAGGCTGACGCCGGACGTCTGGCAGTGGGTACGGAGCATCAGCGACTGGGGGTCGGCCGGCGCGAAGTGCTTTTGCATGAGCTCCGCCCAGAGCAGCCGGGCGGCCCGCAGCTTCGCGACTTCCATGAACAGGTTCATGCCGATGCCGAAGAAGAACGACAGACGCGGCGCGAACTCGTCGACCTTGAGTCCACTGGCGAGCGCCGCCCGAACGTACTCGATGCCGTCGGCGAGGGTGTACCCGAGTTCCTGCACGCCCGTCGCCCCGGCTTCCTGCATGTGATAGCCGGAGATCGATATCGGGTTGAACTTCGGCATGTGCCGGGCGGTATAGCCGATGATGTCCGCCACGATGCGCATTGAGGGGGCCGGCGGATAGATGTAGGTGTTCCGGACCATGAATTCCTTGAGGATGTCGTTCTGCAGGGTGCCGTTGAGCTTTCCCTGGGCCACGCCCTGCTCCTCGGCGGCGACGATGTACATGGCCATCACGGGCAACACCGCGCCGTTCATGGTCATGGATACCGACATCCGGTCCAGCGGGATGCCGGCGAAGAGGATCTTCATGTCCTCCACGGAGTCGATGGCGACGCCGGCCTTGCCGACGTCGCCGACCACCCGCGGGTGATCCGAGTCGTAGCCCCGGTGGGTCGGCAGGTCGAAGGCAACGGAGAGGCCGGTCTGGCCGGCGGCCAGGTTCCTCCGGTAGAAGGCGTTGGATTCCTCGGCCGTCGAGAAACCGGCGTACTGGCGCACGGTCCAGGGCCGGCCCGCGTACATGGTCGCGCGGGGACCCCGCACGAACGGGGCGAAGCCGGGCAGGGAGTCGAGGTGGGCGAGGCCCGCCAGGTCGTCGGCGGTGTAGAGGGGCTTGACCGGGATCCCCTCCGGCGTCTGCCACACGAGGCTGCTGGTGTCGCCCGCCTTGATTTCCCGGGCCGCGAGCTTCTCCCAGTCGGCCCTGTCACGCTTGCTGAAGTCTGTCATTACCTTGAGTCCTGTGCCGGCCGGGCCGGGTCCTGGTCTTGCCGAATGGCCCGGTGCAGAGCCACCTGCCGCCGGGCCTCGTCGACGTGCAGCCGCTCCACGATCCGTCCGGCGTGCACCGCCACGCCCGCCCCGGTGGCGGCCGTGGCTTCCCACGCGGCGATGAGTTCAGCGGCGGCGGCGGCCTCGGCGTCGGAGACACCGAAGATCTCGTTGCAGGCCTCGATCTGGTCCGGGTGGATCAGCGTCTTGCCGTCGAAGCCGAGATGCTTGCCCTGGACGCACTCGGCCCGGAATCCTTCGGCATCACCGAGGCGCGTGCAAACGCCGTCCATTATATCAAGGCCGGCGGCCCTGGCCGCGAGCAGGCAGTGGGCGAGGGCAGGCAGCAGCGCGGCGCGGCCGGGTAGTTCCGGCGCGCGCAGCGACCGGCTGAGGTCGGCGGTGCCGACGACGATGACGGCGAGCCGCGGCGTCGCAACCGCGATGCGCTCGAGACCGAGCACACCCCGCGGTGTCTCGGCCATGCTCCACAGGCGGATCACACCTCCTGGATCGTGCTCATCCAGCGAACGCGCGGCCGCGTGCAGCACCTCCGGTGTCTCGACCTTCGGCACCAGGATGGCATCCGGCCCGCAGGCGGCTGCCGCCGCGAGGTCATCCGCGCCCCACGGGGTGTCGAGGCCGTTGATCCGGATCACGACCTCGCGGCTCCCGAAGCCGCGACTGGCAACGGCGAGGCGGACGGCTGCCCGGGCCGCGGCTTTCGACCCGGGGAGGACCGCATCCTCGAGGTCGAGGAGCAGCACATCGGTGCGCAGGGCGGCGGCTTTTTGCAGTGCCCGGGGGTTGCTGCCGGGCACGTAGAGGGCCGAGCGGCGGGGGCGGGGCAGGGCGTCTGGCTTCATGGCGGCAAGGATACCTGAGGGATTCCAGCCCACAGTCCGCCTGAAGCTCCCGGCGCAAGTGGCTGATTCGGCACCGCGTCAAGCCCGGCTCGACGGACGCGCTGGCGGGCGGCGGGGGCGCTGGATTATGTCCAGTCCATTTCCCTTTGGTGACAGCAGTTTAGATCCTGTCCCGGCAGTTGTTAAACCTGTTGCTTTCCCCGCGGCACCCGTCTAGATTCGCTTTCAAGAGGCGGAGTCTGCCCGGCAGGCCGACCGTCCCAAATAAGACGAATCTGGGGGGAGTCTTCACACATGCGTAGCATCGGTGCTCTTGGAGGACTGGCTGCGGCCGTCGCGCTGGGTCTCGCGCTACCGGCCGGCGCGGCGACCGTGACCGCCTGCGGTCCGAACGTCTGCTACGAATACGACAACACCCAGCCTGCCGTGAGTCTCTTCGGCCTGCCCACGCTCCTCGGTGACATCATGTTCTTCACTCCGACCACCTTCGAGGCGCGGTCGGCGGACGGTGTGGGCATCCACACGGCCACCAACACCGACGTGGTCGATGCCACCTGGGTGTTCACCCGGGTCTACTCGATCACGCCCGGCAACGAGATCACCAGCATCGTCGCCTACGAAGAGGGCGACTACGAGTCCAACTACGCCGCAGGTTCCGTGAGTGGCGACCTGTACCTGCGGGCCCGGGGGCTCAACAACCTGCTGGAGGCCAGCCTCATCGACACGGACGCCTTCGACTTCACCGGCAATTCCGGTGGCGTCCAGCTCTGGGACATGGGCGCGAGCCTGACCCCGGCGGCGAGCCTGGCCCAGCTGGCGACCAACCTGACCGTCACGATCCAGAACACGCTCACGGCCTTCACCTCCAACTCGACCCCGGGATCCGAACTGGCCTGGATCGAGAAGAAGCTGTTCCTGGACGTGACCACCGTCTCCGTGGTGCCCGTCCCGGCCGCCGCCTGGCTGCTGGGTCCGGCCCTGGGTCTGCTCGGGCTGATGCGGCGTCGTGGGGCGGCCGCGCCAACCACCGTTTAAACCAAGAACAACCAACAAGGCGGGTCATCACCCATGCGCTCCAGAATCCTTGCCCTCGCTGCGGCGACCAGTGCCCTGTCCGCGATCGCCGTACCCGCCCAGGCGGCCGTCATCACCTACTGCGGCCCCAACCTCTGTTTCGAATACGACAACACCCAGACGGCGATTGCCCTCTACGGCACCCCCAACTTTGCGGGTGACGACGCCTTCTTCACGCCGAACCAGTTCCGGGCCCAGTCCCAGGACGGGGTCGGGATGCACGCGCCCTTCGGCAACACCGATGTGGTGGATGCCACTTTCGTGTTCAGCCGCATCTACACGGTCAACCCGAACAACGAGATCTCGGGCATCCTGGCCTATGAAGAGGGCGACTTCGAGGTCAACTACGCCGGTGGCGAGGTCCACGCGGACCTTTACCTGAGCGCCTTCGGCCTGAATGCGGTGGAGCCGACGGTGATTGCCACCGACTCTCTCGACTTCTATGGCAACTCGGGCGGCAACCAGCTCTGGGCCATGTCCGCCACGGTGTTCCCGGCTGCCTCGCTGAGCCAGGTCGCCAACAACATCACGCTCTCGATCCAGAACACCCTGTCGGCGTTCACGTCGGACACCACCGCGGGCTCCGAGTACGCCTACATCGAGAAGAAGCTGATCCTGCAGATCAACACGCTGATCCCCGTGGGCAACCCGGTGCCGGTCCCGGCCGCCGTGTGGCTCTTCGGGTCCGCCCTCGGCCTCCTGGGTGTCGCCCGGCGGCGCCTGTCCGCCTGAGCCGAGCGAGCCTGCCGGCCTAGCTCCCCGCCGGCCCCGCGTAGGCGGGGTTCGGCTTTCCCGGCCGTATCCCGAGGCGATCCCGGGCCGCCTCCAGTTCAGCTGTAGCGTACTGCCCCGTGCCGTGCAGGGCCGTCAGTGCGGCCCACGCCACGTACTCCGCGCTCACCTCGAACCAGTCCCGCAGGGCAGGCCGGGACTCGCTGAGGCCGTAGCCGTCGGTACCGAGCACCACGTAGGGCCCAGGCACCCAGCGGGAGATGCCGAGGGGCAGCGCCTTCATGTAGTCACTGGCGGCCACGAATACGCCCTGCTCGGATCCGAGCAGCCGCTCCACGTAGGCCTTGCGCGGCGGCGATGCCGGGTCCAGCAGGTTTTCCCGCTCGACCCGCAGGCCCTCCCGGCACAGCTCGTTGTAGCTCGTGACGCTCCAGACGTCCGCGGGCACGCCGAGCTCCGCGAGAAGATCCCTGGCCCGCAGGACCTCCGTCATGATGGCGCCACTCCCAAAGAGGTGGGCCCGCCGGGTCCCCGCGGCCCCCGGGGCCGCCGAGTACCGGTACATGCCCCGGATGATCCCGTCCGCCGGCGCCGCGCCCAGCGGCGGCATGGCGTAGTTCTCGTTGTGGATGGTGATGTAGTAGAAGACGTTCTCCTGCGCCTCGTACATGCGCCGGATGCCCTCGCGCACGATCACGGCCAGTTCACAGGCGAAGGCGGGGTCATAGCTCAGGAGGTTCGGCACCGTGCTGGCCATGACCTGGGAGTGTCCGTCCTGGTGCTGCAGACCCTCGCCGTTCAGCGTGGTCCGGCCGGAGGTCCCGCCCAGCAGGAAGCCCCGGGACAGCATGTCGCCGCAGCTCCAGATCATGTCGCCCACGCGCTGGAAGCCGAAGATGGAGTAGAAGACGTAGAAGGGAATCGTCGGCACGCCATGCACCGCGTAGGCGGTGCCCGCGGACAGGAACGAGGCCAGGGCGCCCGCCTCGCAGATGCCTTCCTGGAGGATCTGGCCGTCCGTCGCCTCCCGGTAGGGCATGAGGGTCGAGCTGTCCACCGGCCGGTATTTCTGGCCCTCGGAGGAATAGATGCCGGCCTTGCGGAACAGGGCCTCCATGCCGAAGGTGCGGGCCTCGTCCGGCACGATGGGCACGATGTAGCGGCCGAGCTCCGGGTGGTCCATCAGCCGGGACAGCATCCGCACAAAGGCCATCGTGGTCGAGAGCGTGCGGTCGCCGGAACCCGCCAGCTGCTCCTGGAACAGGCTGAGGTCCGGGGCCGGGAGCGACGGGCACTGTACCTCCCGGCGTGGCCAGGAACCGCCCAGGGCTGACCGCCGTGCCTCGAGGTAGCGGATTTCCTCGCTGTCCGGCCCGGGCCGGTAGAACTCGGCGCGGCCCGCGGCTTCGTCGCTGAGCGGGACGCCGAGCCGGCGGTGATCGCCGCGG
>CALGMY010000280.1 GCA_937958785.1 uncultured Gammaproteobacteria bacterium
GTATAGAGGTCCCACAACTGAAACCAGCCGGAATTGATTAGGGACAGTATGTTTCGCACTGCGACTAGTAGCGGGGGCATGTCAAGGCCCCCGGGCGACTGGCGGATTTCGGCCATTGCGAGAAAGCCGACAGTGGCTGCTACATTGAACACGAAGGCGCTTAGTGCGACGTCGACGACACACAATGCGAATATCGATGTAACCGCGCTAGTGCCAGAGATACGGCGTATTACCCAGCGGGTTTCCATGAGTGACAAGTAGTCGGCGACGACGAGCAAGAAAAGAAAGACAACGAACGGCTCAAGTAGCATCCAAGCGACACCCCATTCGCGCGCATAGGCGCCGAGAAAGATGAACAACATATCGACCAATAGAAGGTCAGAGGTTCGAGGGATGACCAGATACAAGACAGTCGCGACGATCGCGAAAGCGAGCACGGATAGTGCGGCTGATGTCAGAAAGCAGCGCCACGAGAAATGACGACCGCCGAAAATGGCGTCAAACAGCTGCGGCGCTAAGCGCGGCCATTTCGCTGCTGCCTCGGCCGGGTCGGCATACAGCAGCAGCCTCCCTAGTTCGCGGTTGAAGCTGGGAGACGCCACCTTATGGAATCCGGCGAAGACCGCAGCCACGAGGCTCGAAAGGACGACTGCACGCTCTATGTCCATGCTAGACGGATAGCAGTCGATACCGCATCGGTTGGCGGCTTCATCGATTGCCGCCGGCAGCCTATCTGCTGGCGCGGGCCGATGGTAGTCACATCGATTGCCACATTTGTCAAAACTGCACCGGCGCCATGGCGCGGTACTCTTTGTGGCGTGACCGACGGCGCCATCCACCTTCGCACCCTGGCCGACCGGCCGCCCCACCAGCACGGGCTCATGGCCCATTGCCCACGGTGCAGGCGGCGGACCCCGGTGGACTTGGCCGGGCTGGTGGCATGCGGCTGTGGCGCCCGAGAAATCGTGCGGTTCCAGCCCACCTGCCGGGAGTGTGGGGCGCGCGGTGAGCTTCAGCCACAGCCGCCCATGCCGGGGGCCAGTCCGGCGCGGCCCATTGGGTACAGTAGCGGGTCGTGATGAACTCTGGCCCGCCTGCTGGCACACTTCTCGAATGCGCGTGTACTTCGTGGCGGGGGAACTGGACTTGCAGTGGAACGCGGAAACCGGCTTTAGCGACTGGCAGGCGCTAAAGGTTCTGCCGGAGGCGCAAGGCGTCTGGGTGTTCGACCGACCGGTAATTCCCGATGGGGTGGGGCCTCGCCCTTATGGCGGGTTCACCTGCGTCACGGTCGACGCGGACCCGGTTGAGCTGAGCAAGTACGAGTTGCCCCCGTCGCCGGCGGGTTACCGCCAGTGGCGCGTGCCCGCCGCGATCCTCAATCGCTGCCCGCGCACAACCTTTGCGTATGAGCCCTAACGAGGCGTGGTCCAGCAGACTCCTTGGCATTGAATCATCCGTCATCGTTGCGAGGTCGAGAATGACCCGGAAGACCGAAATCATGCGTCACCTTTTGTCAGCCGCACTGCTGGCTGTCCTGTCATCCAGCGCAATAGGAGCCGACTGGGTTTTTGCGACCCAGGGTACGGACAGCACACGTCATTTTATCGACGGCGAGAGTGTGGTGCGGGGCAAAGGTGGAGTAGCTAAGGCGTGGATTCTCGCAGAATACCAAAGTCCTCAAGAAATCGATGGGAAGCGCTACTACTCCACCAAGAACCTTTACCTCTTCGACTGTGCCAATCGCACAGTGGCACTTAAGCAATCTACCTCCTATTCCCAAACTGGCGAGGTAGTTTCTAGCGTGGGGTTAGACGAACGTGAACTTAAGTTCTCGGATGTTGTTCCCGAGAGTATCGGCGAGACCTGGTTTCAACTTGCCTGTGGCAAGGTGGCGATTGAGAAAAGCGAAGTCCCCGAGACCGACGAGAGTTGGCGGCGGATTGCGTTAGACCTTCCCGGGTGCTTCGTGCAGGGCCGACAAGCGACGGATACAGAGTTGACAGTGTTCGCCATTGAATCCGCGCTCACGTGCATCACGCAACCACCCGATACCCGATTCATTGATGGATGGTGGAGCGGTGGGTTGGTGGATTGCGCTGAAAGGTCGGTCATGTCATTGGGCTGGTTTGGCGTCCGCTATCGTCAAAACATCGGCGAGGACGTGTTTCCTTTCCCTGACCGCACTGAGGAAATGAAGACAGCCATCGTGCGTGCATTTTGCCCAGCTGATTCCAGTGGACACGGCGAGGCAACGCCGCCAGAGTGATTGGGTTCGCGGCACTAGGTACTTGAGGGGCGGCGCGGCCCCTGAGAAACGAAGTCCGAAAATCCGAAAAAGCTTCGTGGCCCCGGTGAGAATCCACGGCCAAGTCGTTTCGGGGAGGCGGGTGCCCGGCCCACGGAAATTCGAGGGGCCGGTTTCCAATGTCCTTCACTCCCGCTGCATCCCGGGCCCTGGCGCGATGCGATGTTCGCGGTGGCTTGCGCTAACCCAGCGACAACGGTCTCCCTGGGCGGTAACCGACCTGCTCTCCAATCTAGTACCGTCCTGACTTGGCGTCCGCCCTTCATGCGGTTGGCGCTGCTCGCGGGCGTCCGCGACCCCAGCGAGCGGGTCGCCTCGGCCCGTTCAGGTTGATAGGGGCCCGAGGGAGGGTGGCAGCACAGGCGCAGTCCGCCGAGTCTTCTCCCCCCAGTTCGTGAAATACACGCTAAACATCTGACCTGACTGGCATTATGATGCGGCCGTGATCGCCGCATTGCTGAATCCCACGCTCTGGGCCGGGGTGGCCGCGCTGTGCCATGCGCTGGTGCTGGCCTATGTGCTGATCACCCAGACCAGCGTGCTGGTACGGACGCAGCTGCTCGCGGTGCTTGCGACCTCGATCGTGTGGGGCGTGCTGGTGGTGCAGCCCGGGTTGCTCGGCCGGGCTTCCGGGTTCCCGGCCACGTTCTATGCGCTCGAGGTGGTGCACCTCTTCAGCTGGTACGCGCTGGTGCACCGCCTGCTGCGCGGGCCCTACGGCCAGTCCATGCCGGAGGTCGTCACGCGGCTGCTCCGGCTGTTCTGGGCGGTGGTGGTCGGGGTGTCGGTGCTGGTGGGCTGGGTGGTCCTTCGTGAGGCGCCACCCTGGCAGGGACCCCTGTTCAGCGTGATCGTCGCCTGCATCGCGCTGGTGATACTCGCGCTGGCCGCCCAGCTCGGGCGCGACGCGCCGATCGAGAGTCGCACGGCGTTGCGGTCCCTGGTCGCGGCCACCGCGCTCGCGGCCGGCGGGCAGGCGCTGATGGGCATCGTCGGCGCGACCGGCACCGGGGTGCCCGGCTGGCTGCTCGCCGGCAACGCGGCGCTGCTCACCGCGGCAGGCCTGCTGCTGCTCTTTGGCCTGCGGCTCCGGCCCCAGTGGTCCCTCGCCATCTTCGTCTCGCCCGAGGCGCGGAGCTATGCGCCCCGGTTCCTCGGTGCCCTGTCCATCCTCCTGCTGGTCCTGCTGTTGCTGCCCGTGTTTCGGGCGATGCCGCCGGCGGGGGCCCAGCAGGCGGCGCTGCTGCTCGCAGTGGGTGCGGGGGTCCCCGTCGGACTCCTGCTGTTCTCCGGGCGGCTCAACGCGCGCCTCCGGGTCTACATCAGCAAGCACTTCCTGCCCTTCCGCTACGACTACCGGGAGGAGTGGCTGCGCCTCATCGATACGCTGGTGTCACCCGACAACCAGTCCCGGCTCCCGGAGCGGGTCATCCGCGCCCTGGCCCAGATCGTCGGCAGTCCCGCCGGCGTGCTGTGGATGCGCACCGCGGACGGCGGCGCCTTCGCCGCCACGGCCGGGTGGAACACCCGCATCCTGCCGGAAGACCGCATCCTGCCCGACGATCCAGCGCTGGTCTTCATGCTGGAGAGGCAGTGGACCATCGACACCGCGGAACTCGCCCGCCGGCCCGAGCTGTACGGTGGCCTGCAGCGCCCCCCGTGGCTGGCGGCGTTCCCCGAGGGCCTGCTCGTGGTGCCCCTCATCAGCAACGAATCTCTCATCGGTCTCATCGTGCTGTTCCAGTCGAGCTCCGCCTTCCGCCTGACCTTCGAGGAGATCGACCTGCTCCGCACGTCGGGACGCCAGGTGGCCGCGTTCCTCGCCCAGTTCGAGGCCGACCAGCGGCTGGCCGAGGGCCAGCAGTTCGAGGCTTTCAACAGGCTGACCGCGTTCGTGATGCACGATCTCAAGAACCTCATCGCCCAGCAGTCGCTCATCGTGCAGAACGCGGCGAAGCACAAGGGCAACCCGGCCTTCGTCGAGGACGCGATGGCCACCATCGACAATTCCGTCGGCCGCATGAGCAAGCTCCTGCAGCAGCTGCAGAGCGGGGATACATCGGGACCCCGGCAGCGCGTGCGCATCGCCACGGCGGTCGCGGAGGCCATCGACCGCTGCCGTGGCCGCGAGCCGGTGCCGGAGATCGTCGACGACTCGGACGATCTCCACGTCTGGATCGACCGGGAACGATTCGCCACCGTGCTGGCCCACCTCATCCGGAATGCCCAGGAGGCCACGGCGCGGGACGGCCACGTGCGGGTCCGGGTCGCCCAGGCGGACGGCGGCGCCCTGGTGGAGATCGCTGACGACGGCTGCGGGATGGACGCGGAGTTCGTCCGCGACCGCCTGTTCAGGCCCTTCGACACGACCAAGGGCAGCAAGGGCATGGGCATCGGCGCCTACCAGGCCCGGATGTTCGTGACCGATGCCGGCGGATCGCTCCGGGTCGAGTCGAGCCCCGGCCAGGGCACCCGGTTCCACATCCGGCTGCCGGTCCACGACCCGGGAACTGCGAGCCCGGTCCCCTGACGGGCCGGCGGGCTGCGCTATCATGGCCGGATACTTCCTGAGGAGGACCGCGTGAGCGAATCGCGCCGCAAGCTGCTCGTCGTCGAGGATGACCCCGGACTGCAAAGCCAGTTGCGGTGGTGCTTCACCGATTACGAGGTGCTCGTGGCCGATGACCGCGAGAGCGCGCTCGCGCAGATGCGCCGGCACGAGCCCCCGGTGGTGCTGCAGGACCTCGGCCTGCCCCCCGACGCCGAGGGCGTCAGCGAGGGATTTGCCGCGCTCGAGCAGGTGCTGGCGCTGCTGCCGGACACCAAGGTCATCGTCGTCACCGGCCATGGCGACCAGGAGAACGCCGTGCGGGCGGTCGGCCTCGGTGCCTATGACTTCTACCAGAAGCCCGTCGACACGGACACGCTGCACCTGCTGGTGGACCGGGCGTACCACATCCATGAGCTGGAGCAGCAGAACCAGCGGCTGCTCCAGCAGCAGAGCTCCTCGCCCCTCGACGGGGTGGTGGCGGCCAGCGAGCAGATGCTGCAGGTCTGCCGGATGATCGAGAAGGTCGCCCCCACGACGGCGACGACCCTCCTGCTCGGCGAGAGCGGCACCGGCAAGGAAGTCCTGGCCCGCGCCATCCACTCCCTGAGCACCC
>CALGMY010000281.1 GCA_937958785.1 uncultured Gammaproteobacteria bacterium
GGGCCGGGAATTCCCGCAGCGAGCGTGTTCATCTAGCGAGCGAAGGGAAATCCCGGCCTCGCGCCGGTCGGCGCTCCTACTGGCGGACCGGGCGCTTCTGGAGCTTGCGCTGGAGCGTGCGCCGGTGGATGCCGAGGGAGCGGGCCGTGGCGGAGATGTTGCCCTGGTTCTCGGTCAGCACCCGCTGGATGTGCTCCCACTCCACGCGTTTCACGCTGAGCGGCCGGGCGGCCACCGGCACGGGCTGGGCGGAGGGGGCGTCGGGCGCCATCAGCGCGCCGACGATGGCATCGATGTCCGCGGGCTTGGTGAGGTACTGGCTGGCACCGAGCTTCACGGCCTCCACCGCCGTCGCAATGCTGCCGTAGCCCGTGAGGACCACGGTCCGGGCCGGACGCGGGCCCCGGGTGAGGGCCGGGATCAGCGTGAGGCCGGAGCCGGTGCCGATGCGCAGGTCGACCACCGCGAGGTCGGGCGGCGACGTGGCGATCTCGGCGAGGGCCTGCTCGCAGGACAGGGCCACCGTCACGTCGAAGCCGCGCCGGCGGAGCGCGGTCGCCAGCACCTCGCTGAACACGGGATCGTCTTCCACCACGAGCGTCTTCATGCTGCATCCTCCGTCTGCCGTCCGGGGGCATGGGCCAGCGGCAGGCGCAACCGCACCGTCGTGCCCCCCTCGTCGTTGTTCGACGCCTCCAGGCTGCCACCCGCCTGGGTGACCGCCGCATTAGACAGGAACAGGCCGAGGCCGAGCCCGCCCTCCTTGGTGGAGACGCCGAGCCGGTCGATGGCACCGGAGTGCCGGCCGAGCTGTCCCTGCCGGAGGCCGCCGCCCCGGTCGATGACGTCGATCTCGAGGCCGGTGGCATCCCAGGCCGAGGTCACGCGCACGTCCCGGGGCGAGACGTCTACCGCGTTGTGCAGCACGTTGAGCAGCGCCTGGCGCACGGTGCGCTCGACCACGAGTGATGGGGACGGGCCGGGCGTGGTGGGCGGCTCGACCCGCACCTGGCTGCCCGGCCGCAGGTGGCGCACCTCGGCGACGGCCTGGCGCACGAACTGCTCGAGGGTCAGGCGCTCGGCGGTATCGGCGCGGGCGGCGCCGGCGGATGCCGAGATCACCGAGAGGGCTTCCTTGCAGCGGGCAATCTGGTCGCGAAGGATCGCGAGGTCCCGGTTGAGCGCGGGATGCGTGGCCGCCGGATACTCCCGCGCGATCTCGCCCGTGACCACCGCCATGGTCGCCAACGGGGTGCTGAGCTCATGGGCCGCCCCGGCCGCGAGTGTCGCCACCGCGAGCACCCGCTCGTCCCGGAGCGCGGCCTCGCGCAACCGGGCGAGGTAGCCGTCCCGCTCCCGGACCGTGTGGGCCATGGCGGACACGAAGATGGCAATCAGCAGGCTGAGCACGATGAAGCCCACCCACATGCCGGCCGCGTGCAGGTCCATGGAGGCCCGGCCGCTCATGTTGATGAATTCCGGCACCTCGACCCGCCAGAGCATCAGCACCGTGTAGGCCAGCGCGCTGAGGCCGGCGAGCATCCAGGTGTAGCGCGGCGGCAGTGCGGCCGCCGAGATGATCATGGGCAGAACGAAGAAGTACACGAACGGGTTCGAGGCGCCGCCCGTGTAGTAGAGGATGCTGGTCAGCGCGAAGAGGTCCACGAGCAGCTGGATGAAGAACTCCCGGTCCGTCACCGGCTCCGATGCCTTGTGGCGGATCCACACCCAGAAGTTGAAGGCGACGAGGCCGATGACGATCAGGACCATCTGCAGTGCCGGGATGGGCAGTTGGTAGATCTGTCGCGCGAGGAGCAGGCACAGGGCGGAGCCCGGCACCGCGATCATCCTTATCCAGATGAGCCGGCGGACGTTGAGACCCGACGACGGTCCCGGGGCAGGGACCGGGCTGGCCGTGGGCAGCGGCGCGGCAGTGGCGGTCATGGCGGCAGGTCCGGAAGCAGGCTGATGGCCCAATTCTAGGCGCCCCGGCCGGCCGGGCGTCTCGCGGATGTAACGATTGCCGCGGGCCGACGCGGCAAGTTGTCGCATCGAGCGGCGGGGTCTACCCGGGGGTCCCGCCCGGCACGCCCGCCGGCAGCTCGAGCCGTGCCACGAGCCCCGGGTGGTTGTCCTCCAGCCGCAGGCTGCCGCCATGCAGTCGGGCCACGGCGGCCGCCAGGTTCAGGCCGAGGCCGGACCCGTCCCGGGGCGGGGCATTGGCGAGCCGGACGAAGGGCTCGACCGCCCGGGCCCGGTCGCCCGCCGGGATGCCGGGGCCGGTGTCGGTCACCGAGATCTCCAGCCGGCCGTCGACGAACCGGGTGCAGAGGGCCACGCGGCCACCGGCCGGGGTGAACTTGAGGGCGTTGTCGATGAGGTTGGCCACCGCCTGGGCGAGCAGTTGCCGGTGACCCACCACCTGGCTGCCCGGAGTACAGCTGACGGTCAGCGCGATCCCCTGCTCCTCGGCCTGGGGCTGGTAGAGCTCGGCCAGTTCGTCGATCATCAGTTCGAGGTCCACGGGCCCGGGCCGGGCCCCGACGGTGCCACTCTCCGCCTCCGCAATCTGCAGGAGCGCGGTCAGCACCCGCTGCATCTGGTCCACGTCGCGGAGCAGCAGCTCGAGCGTCTCCCGGTCGGCGCCAGCGCCACCGGCAGGCGTGCCCTCCTCGGCCAGCGCCTGTTCCATGCGCAGGCGCATGCGATGCATGGGACTGCGCAGGTCGTGGGCCGCGCTGTGCAGGGACGTGCGCAGGATCTCGGTGGTCCGCGCGAGGCGGGCGAGCAGGCCGTTCACCTCGTGGGCCAGCGTGTCGAACTCGTCGTCGTCGCCGGACTCCGGCAGGCGCCGCGCCAGGTTGCCCCCCACGATCTCCTTGCAGGTCCGGCTCACCGCGTCGACCCGGGTGAGGATACGCTGGCTCTGGCGGTAGCCGATGCCGAGCGCGATGAGCGTGACCAGCAGCGTACCGATGCCGGCCGCCACGGCGAAGCGCCGGCCGAGGTCCCGGCGGTCGGACAGGTCGGTGCCGACGAGCAGGCGCAGACCCGGGCCGGGCTCCTGGACCATGGCGCGCACGGGCCGGCGCAGCTCCTGGTCGCCCTCCATGACCTCGATCTCGAACTCTACCCAGCGCCCGTCCCGGCCCCGCATCACCGGCCAGGCCGGCAGGTTGCCGGCGATGACGAAGCCCTCCGCATCGGTCAGGAGGTACACCGCGTTGATGCGGCTGAAGGTCCGGTCCCGCAGGTCGAGCTCGGTGATGAGGCCGCGGGTGCCGCCCCGCCCGTAGGCCTCGAGGATGCTCAGCGCGTCCCGCTCGATGACGGCATCCACCTCGGCGTCGATGAACCGGGTGGTGAGCAGGTAGATGACGAAGACCAGGCCGACGAGCGCCGCGGCGAAGCTGGCCGCGTAGACGACCGACAGTCGCAGGGCCGAGGTACGCAAGTCAGTCGGCCCGCACGGTGTAGCCGGCGCCGCGCACCGTGTGGATCAGCGGCCGGTCGAAGCCCTTGTCGATGGCCTGCCGGAGCCGGGACAGGTGCACGTCGATCACGTTGGTCTGGGGATCGAAGTGCAGGTCCCATACCCCCTCCAGCAGCATCGTGCGGGTCACCACCTGGCCCGCCCGGCGCAGGAGGAACTCGAGCAGCTTGAACTCCCGGGCGGTGAGGTCGATGCGGCGGCCGGCCCGGGTGACGGTCCGCGCGAGGACGTCCATCTCGAGATCGGCGAGGCGCAGCTTCGTCTCCGGCGCCGGGCCGCCCTGGCCCCGGCGCATCAGGGCCTCGATGCGGGCCAGGAGCTCAGACAGGGCGAAGGGCTTGGTGAGGTAGTCGTCGCCGCCGGCGCGCAGGCCCTCGACCCGGTGGTCCACCGAGCCCAGCGCGGAAAGGATGAGGACCGGGGTGCGATTGCCCTGCTTGCGCAGCACCTCGATGATCGTGAGGCCGTCCAGGTGGGGCAGCATGCGGTCGGCGACGATGCCGTCGTACGGGTGCTCCGTGGCCTGGAAGAGACCCTCCCGGCCGTCGGCGGCATGATCGACCCGGTAGCCGGCTTCGGTCAGCGCCTTGACCAGGTAGCCGGCGGCGTCCCTGTCATCCTCGATCAGCAGCAGGTTCATGGCGGAATCCTAGCAGCTGGCGGGACTGGCACCTGGCCAGTCCCGCGGGGGTCCCGGACGGTCCTAGCCGGAGATCGTGAGCGGCAGGAACAGCCGGGAGTCGTCCCGCTGGATGAGCAGCGCGACGGGCTCGTCCTTCGGCAGCTTGCGGGCCAGGCTGGCCAGCGCCTGGGGGGTGTCGACGCTGGCATCCCCGACCTTGAGGATGATGTCGCCCTCGCTGACGCCCGCCCGCGACGCCGGACCATCGGCCACGGCGACCACCAGGACGCCACCGGACTCGATTCCCGCCTGGGCGCGCTGCTCGGACGTCAGCGCGGCCACCTGCACGTTCAGGATGCCCGGCTTCCCGGCCTCCTCCGCGTTGGTCGCGACGATCTCGGCTTCTTCCGGCTTCAACGCGGCGACGGTCAGGTCGATGGTGCGGGCCTTGCGGTCGCGCCAGACCTTCAGCTCCACGCGGGTTCCCGGCCGGGTCTCGCCGACGAGCGGCGGCAGGTCACCGGACTGCGTGATCGGCCGTCCGTCGAACTCGAGGATCACGTCGCCCGCCTCGAGCCCTGCCCTGGCGGCCGGTCCACCACTCTCGACCTTGCCGACCAGCGCGCCCGCGGGCCGGTCCAGGCCGAAGGAGCGGGCCAGGTCGCCGGTGACGGACTGGATGCCGACGCCGAGCCAGCCGCGCTCCACGCGGCCACTGGCGGCGAGCTGGCGCGCGACGCCGGAGGCGGTATTGATGGGGATCGCAAAGGACAGCCCCATGTAACCGCCGCTGCGGCTGTAGATCTGGGAGTTGATGCCGATGACCTCGCCCGACAGGTTGAACAGCGGCCCGCCGGAATTGCCGGGATTCACCGCCACGTCGGTCTGGATGAAGGGCACGTAGTTGCCGTCGGGCAGGCTGCGGCCGACCGCGCTGACGATGCCCTGGGTGGCCGTGTGCTCGAGCCCGAACGGCGAACCGATGGCCAGCACCCAGTCGCCCACCTCGACGCCCGAGGAATCGCCGAGACGGACGGGCTCGAGGCCCTCGGCCTCGATCTTCAGCAGGGCGACGTCACTGGCCTTGTCGAGGCCGAGCACCTTCGCCGGCTTCTCGACGTTGTCGGCCAGCTTCACGATGATCTCGTCGGCACCGTCGACGACGTGGGCATTGGTGAGGATCTGGCCGTCGGCCGAGATGATGAAACCCGAACCGAGCGAATTGGCAGTGCGGGGACCGGGCATGGGCCGCGGGGTGCCCCGGAACTGCCGGAAGAACTCCTCCATGCCCGGCGGCAGGCCGCGCGGGATGTCCCCGAAGGGGGCGGCGGCCCGCACCTCCTGGCGCGTGCTGATGTTGACCACGCTGGCCTGGTTGCGGCGGATGATGGCCTTGAAGTCGGGCAGGCCACCGGGTTGCGCAGCCGGCGCGGCCGGGACCGGGGCCGGCTCGCCGGCGACGTCCGGTGTGGCGGCACCCGAGAGGGCGCTGCCGAGCCAGGCGGCCGCGGCAATCGCGACCACCACCAACGGGAGGGGGAAACGCATGTCCAGGATCCTGTGAGCGGGATGGTTTGGCATCGGAGTGTGTGACACCGACGGGCGACGGGGTTGTCGCGCCGGGTCCAGGGGACGGAAACCCGGCTTCGCTGCCTGCCGCCCGCCGGTGCCACCGGGGATCGTCACGGCTGCCTGGCGAGAGGGGTGGCTCGTCCAGGCACGGGGCCATGGTGGCGCCCGCAGCCTCGCGGCACCGTGTCGGGCAACTTAAGATTTCTTAATCAGCGGCCGGGCGAGGATCCGGGGTCAGCGTGGCGAGGCGCTCCCGCCAGGCGCCGGGTGGCAGGGCCGGGTCGTTCACGAGCTCGAAGGTGGCATTGCGGGCGCCGGGCGTCTCGAGGCTGGCGATGAGGACGAGGGCCAGGTCGTCCCGGGACAGGGTGCTGCGCAACAACGGTCGCCAGTGGTCGCCCCGCTCGAGGCGCAGGCCCTGCCGGCCCGCCGGCTCGTTGACGAGGCCGCCGGGGCGGACGATGGTGTAGGTGAGGCCGCTCGCCCGCAGGTAGTCCTCGCCCTTCAGGCGCCAGCCGAGCGCGCCCTTCGTCGCCTTGTTGAACGGGTGCGCGGGATCGGTCACCCCGATCGCCGTGAGCAGCACGAAGTGGTCGACGCCCGCCGCGACCGCCGCATCCACCAGGTTCCGGACCCCACCGTAGTCCACGAACTCCGCGCTGTTGTCGCCGGCGACCTCCCGGGAACCGATGACGCTGATCACGCGGCCGACGCCCCGCATGGCGGCCGCGACCGAGGCAGGATCGCGGACGTCGCACTCCACCCACTCTACGCCGGCGAAGTCCGCGCCGAGGCGCCGCTCTGCCTCGGCCCGGTTCCGGGTCATGGCCCGGAAGGGAATGCCCTGGGACTTCAGCTGGCGGACCAGGTAGGTCCCGGCCCGGCCGGACGCGCCGGCCACGAGGACGAGGGAGGGCCCGGGCGGCGGCGTGGCCGCGCAACCGGCGAGGAGGAGGCAGAGGACAGCAATCAGCGTTCGCATCGGGGGATTATGCGCCCAGGCAGGACCTACGGAGCTGCCACGATGTCTTCCGCCTGCGCCAGGGCCCCGGCGAAATCGGCCGCGAAGGAGATGCGGCCCGGCACCGGCGTGAACTTCATGGCGGCAAGCACCTCCCGGGGCTGGTCCTTCAGCCCCGAGATGACCAGGTGGATGCCCCGGCGCCCGCAGCGTTCGGCGAGGCCCTGCAGGGCGTGGACGCCACTGGCGTCGATCAGGGGCACGAGCCCCGTGCGCAGGATGAACACCCGGGGCGCCTTCGCGAACTGGTCGAGCACGTCGTCGAGCCGGTTCGCGACGCCGAAGAACAGCGGGCCGTTGATCTGGAAGGCCTCGACGCCCGGTGGCAACCGCAGTCGCTGGTCCCGGTCCGGGTCAGGGCCGAGGTCGTCGGCCGCCTCGTCGATCAGCCGTGCGCCGCTGCCCATCTCCACCACCCGCGCCATGCGGTCCATGAACAGCAGGGCCGCCAGCACCACGCCCACCTCGATCGCGAGCGTCAGGTCGGTGAACACCGTGAGGCCGAAGGTCACGAGCAGCACCAGCCAGTCGCCCCGCGGGGCGGACAGGAGGTGCCGGAAGCGCTCGTGCTCGCTCATGTTGAAGGCGACCACGGCGAGCACGGCGGCAAGGGACGGCAGCGGGATGTACTGCACCAGCTGGCCGCCGGCCAGCAGGAAACCCAGCAGGGCCACCGCATGGAGCATGCCCGCCACCGGGGAATGGGCCCCGGCCCGCACGTTGGTGGCGGTGCGGGCGATGGCCCCGGTGGCGGGCAGGCCACCGAACAGCCCGGATACCGTGTTGGCGACACCCTGGGCGACCAGCTCCATGTTGGAGCGGTGCCGGCGCCCGGTCATGCCGTCGGCCACGACAGCGGAGAGCAGCGACTCGACGCCGGCCAGGAAGGCAATGGTGAAGGCGTCCGGCAGCAGCTCCCGGATCCGGGCGAAGCTGATGGCCGGCAGGGCTGGCGCGGGCAGCGCGTGGGGCAGCTCGCCGAAGCGGGAGCCGATGGTCTCCACGGGCAGGTTCGTGAATGCGGTGAGCAGCGCGCCGGCGATGACCACGATCAGGAAGCCGGGGGCCCGGGGCGCCAGGCGCCGCAGCAGGACGATCGCGGCGATGGAACCGGCGGCCAGGGCCACCCCCGCGCCGTTCGTGCCGGGCAGCCCGCCGATGATGGCGGCCATCTTTGGCACGAAGTCGGCGGGCACGCTGGTGAGGCCGAGTCCCAGCAGGTCGGAGAGCTGGCTCGAGAAGATGATCACCGCGATGCCGGCGGTGAAGCCGGTGATCAGGGGCTGGGGCATGTACTTCATGAGCGTGCCAACCCGGAGCAGGCCCGCGGCCACCAGGATGAGCCCCGCCATGCAGGTGGCCAGCACCAGTCCGTCGTAGCCCTGGCGCAGGATGATGGCGTAGACGATGGGGATGAACGCGCCGGTGGGTCCGCCGATCTGCACCCGGGAGCCCCCGAGGGCCGAGATCAGGAAGCCGGCGACGATGGCCGTGATGAGGCCCTTCTCGGGCGAGGCGCCGCTCGCGATGGCGATGGCGATGGCGAGGGGCAGCGCCACGATCGCCACGGTGAGGCCGGCCACCGCATCCTGCCGGAAGTGGCCGGGACCGTAGCCCTCCTTCAGGGCGGTGACGAGCTTCGGTTCGAAGATCGAGACGGCGGGCTCCCTCGGTTGTGGTT
>CALGMY010000282.1 GCA_937958785.1 uncultured Gammaproteobacteria bacterium
CGGGCTCACCGTGGTGCTGGTGACCCACGACGAGCGGGTCGCGTCCTACGCGGCGCGGGAGCTGCTGATCCGGGACGGCGTGCTCGCGTCCGACCGGGCCCAGCCGCCCCGGGCTGCCAGCGGGGAGACCAGCCATGCCCTGGGCTAGGACGCTCGCCCTTGCGCTCCGCACCTTGCGCCGCAACCCCCTGCGGAGCCTCTTCATGCTGCTCGGGGTCGCGGTGGGCATCGCGTCCCTCATCGCCATGGCCTCCGTGGGCGAGGCCACCCGCCAGGAGACCATGCGCCAGTTCAAGCGCATGGTCGGCACCTTCGACCGCATCAGCATCCAGCCCGGCTCGGCACGTACCCGCGGCATGCCTTCGCTGACCTCGGTCGAGCCCACGCTCACCTTCGAGGATGCGGACGCGATCCAGCGGGAGGTCCCCAACCTGCGGCGGGTATCCCGGGAGCAGAGCGCGTTCGACATCGACGTGCAGGTTCGGGACCGGACTGCCACGACCTCCGTCTGGGCCGTCTCGGCGGAATGGATGGAGATCCGCGGCGATGACGTCACCGTCGGCCGGGGCATCAGCCAGGAGGACGTGGACACGCTCGCCCGGGTGGTCGTGATCGGCGAGGACCTGCGCCGGGACCTCTTCCCCGATGTCGATCCCGTGGGCCAGACCCTGCGCATCGCCGAGGTGCCCTTCCAGGTGATCGGCGTGCTGGTGCCGCGGGGCGCGGGTCCGGGCGGCGCGAGCCTGGACAACCTGCTGCTGCTCCCGGTGAGTACCGGGGCGAAGCGGCTGTTCAGCCGGGACTACCTCACCACGATCACGGTGCAGCTCGCGGACCCGGACCGCTACGAGGCCGCGGTGGCCGACATCACGACCCTGCTTCGGGAGCGCCACGGCATCGTGCCCCCCGTGGAGGACAACTTCACGGTGAGCAACCCGCGGGCCGCGATGGAGCAGGTCCAGGCAGTCGACTCGACGCTTTCCGCCGTGCTCGCCGGCATCGCCATCATTGCCACGCTGATCGGCGGGGTGGTGATCATGAGCCTGATGCTGATCGCCGTCTCGGAGCGGCGGCGGGAGATCGGCGTGCGCCGCGCCGTCGGCGCCACCCGCGGCGACATCCTGCGCCAGTTCCTGGTGGAGGCCGCCGTCATCTCCGCCCTGGGGGGCGTGGCGGGCGTCGTCCTGGGCGTCGCCGGTGCCGCCATCGCGGCCTTCCAGCAGCAGCTGGAGCCCGCATTCCTGTGGGGCGCCATGGCGGGCGCCGTGGGCCTCGCGGTGCTGATCGGCCTGGTATTCGGCCTGCAACCCGCCTGGCGCGCGGCCAACGTGGACCCGATCCAGGCGCTGCGGAGCTGAGGTGCTGGACGAGGCCTCGCGCTTTCGTACCTGGCGTCGCCTGGTGCCGGGCATCTTCCGGCAGGCATGGCGCTACAAGCTGCGCTCGAGCCTCGTGATCCTCTGTGCCGCGCTGGGTGTGGCCGGCGCCACGACGGCCGTCAACTACGCCTCGGGCGGCCGCGAGCAGGTCCTCACCCAGATCCGCCGCCTGGGCAGCAACGTACTGGCAGTCACCGCCGGTCAGAGCCGGGGTGTGGCCGACCGGGCCCGCACCGGGGCGATCGTCACGACCCTGGTGCCGGCCGACTACCAGGCGATCCGCCGCGAGGTTCCCGGCATCCTCCGGGCCTCGGGCCGGGTGTCGGGTTCACTGCGGCTGAAGGCCGGTTACCTGTCGAAGGTGGCGCCGGTCCTGGGCGTCGAGCCGGCCTGGTTCGCCATGAAGTCCTGGGAACTGGCGGGTGGCGCGCTGTACGGCGCCGAGGATGACCGGCGGTCGGCCCGGGTGGCCGTGATCGGTGCCACGGTAGCCCGGGACCTCTACGGCGACGAGTCACCGGTCGGGGAGCGGCTTTTCATCAACCGGGTGCCCTTCGAGGTGGTGGGCGTGCTGCGCGAACGCGGCCGGGGCATCGACGGCAGCACCGAGGATGGCCAGGTCTACGTGCCCCTCAGCACCGCCATGCGCCGGCTGCTGAACGTGGACCATTACGATGCCATCCTGCTGGAGATGGACGGGCCGGCCCGCATGCCCGTCGCCACCCGCGACATCACCGACCTGCTCCGGGAGCGGCACCGGATGTCGGACTTCCGGCCGGACGACTTCCGCGTGCAGAGCCAGACCGACCTCATCGACGCCCAGCTGGCCTCGGCCGACCGGCTGTCGTTCCTGGTGCGCTGGATCGGGCGGAGCGGGCTCGCCGTGGCGGGCCTCGGCATCCTCGCCATCGCCTGGATCACCGTGCGGGACCGGACCCGGGAGATCGGGACCCGGCGCGCGCTGGGCGCCACGGCGCCGGACGTCTTCTTCCAGTTCGCCGCGGAAGCGGGTTTCCTCGCCACGCTGGGTGCCATCCTCGGCCTGCTGGCCGGCCTCGTCGCCACCGTCATCCTGGCGGGCCAGGCCCGGCTGCCGCTGGTGATCGACGGCGCCAACGCCATCGTGGCGCTGGTGCTGGCCATCACGCTCAACCTGACCTTCGCCAGCTGGCCGGCGCTGCGGGCAGCGCGGATGGACCCGATCCGGGCGCTGCGTCACGAGTAGGGCTCCGCAAGGGCAAGGGTTTAGCCCCCGCCTGGCACGAGCAGGTCCTCGAGGAAGAAGGCGGAGAGCTCGGAACGCCCCGTCAATCCAGCCTTGGCGTAGATCGCCATGGACTGCACGCGGGCGGTCTTTTCGGTGGTGCCGCGGACCTTTGCGATCTCCTTCAGGCTCAGGCCCTTCAAGAGGAGGAAGGCCACTTCCTTCTCCGCCACCGTGAGGTTCCACTGGACGAGTTGCTGGTCGATCGCGCGGGACAGCCCCTCCACGTACCGGCGCGACTCAGCCCGCCAGTTCTCCGCTTGCACCCGGTACGCGGTGAAGTCGCGTTGCTCCCGTGCCAGCCGCTGGCGCAGGTCGCTGCTACCCCGTAGCACGAAGAAGATGCCGAACAGCGCAGCCGCACCAGCCAGGCCCTCGGCTAGCAGATGGAAGGTGGCCACGCCCTCGCGGGAGTCGGTCGCAAGATCGGTGCCGATGAAGAGCGCCACCATGGCCAGCACCCCGACAATGACCAGCCGCTCCCGCGAAGTCATGGCTCCCTCCCGTTCCTCGTCAGTCGTCATCTTCCCGCCCGTGCTCCCCGAAAGTGCCGCTGGTTTCCCGGCCCTGCGAATCCTCGACCTCACCGAGCTGCAGCGTAGTGCCCAGGATCCGCACGACACGCTCGCCGGGATCGAAATTGTTCCACAGCTGGAGGGCGAACGCGGCGACCAGGGCCATGAACAGCATGCCCAGCACGTTCCGCGGCGTACGGATGGCCTCGCTGTCCGGCACGTCCGCCTTGCGACCGTCCACCATGCTGCGCCCGATCATCTCCCCGTGGCGGAGCGTGTGGAGGAGCACCCCAGCCAGGTGCAGCACGACGAGGACGATGAGCGCGTTCGCCAGCAGCTCATGCAGGTCCTCGAGAGCCTCGGGGCCCTGCCCGGAGGCCATCAGCCATCCGGTAAGCACCTGGGCCAGGACCAGCCCCATCATCGCCAGGGCCGCCCAGCTCGATGCCGGGTTGTGCCCGGCCCAGCGGACCTTGCTGCCGGCGACGACGCCCCGGAAGTAGCCCACCAGGGCGCGGGGATCGAGCACGAAATCGCTGAATCGCGCATGTCGGGTCCCGGTCAGGCCCCAGAGTACCCGCAGCAGGACCACGGGTCCGAGGGTGAGTCCGGCCAGCATGTGCCACGAGAACGCCGCCGCGTCGTCGTCGACGGTATTGGCGATGGTGAAGGCGGTGATGATCAGGCCCGCAAAGGCCCAGTGAAAGGCGCGGGTGGGCAGGTCGTAGACGAGCTTCCTCTCCATGGTCAGGCTCCCGAGTGAATCGGCACACCGGCTGTGCCGTCACCGAGAGTTGCACCCGGGGAGGGGCCTGGCCATTGATCAAATGGCCTAGAACGACGGCCTCCCGGCTCTAGGCCATCTGGTCCGTCCGGAGGTGACTGCCCCGGCGCTGCACTCCGGGCCAGACGGGCGTCCGTACGAACCCTTATTGCCGCCGCACGCCGGCGCGCGGTCCACTGCCGCGATGAGCGGCTTCGTCCTCGTCGCCCTGCGCGACAACTTCTACCAGACCTCCGCCTTCGTGCCGATGTCCTTCGCCCTCGTCACCACGGTGCACGAGGACGGCAGCACGGGCATCGGGCCCCACGCCCTGTGCTTCCCGTTCGGCATCACGAGCCCGTACTCCATGCTGCTGATCAGCCGCGCCACCAGCGGCACGGCCCACAACCTGCGACGTACCGGGCGGTGCGCCCTGAACTACCTGGAGTTCGACCGGGAGCAGCTGGCGGCGATCGCCCGGCTGGGCCTCCCGGGCCAGACCCTGGAGGAGAAGCAGCGGGCCATGCCGTTCAGGCTGGTGAAGTCGCCGGATGCCGGCCGCGCCGCCGAGCCGGACTGCCCGCTCGTCATCGCCGAGGCCTTCCAGGTGATGGAGTGCACGTGGGACCGCAGCTACGCGCTCGACCGGCCGGCCGCGGGCGCGACCGAGGCGGGTGCCAGCCGCTTCGTGCTGCAGGTGGACCACCAGTGGGTGAAGTCGCCCTTCGCCGACACGCTCGAAAATGGCGGGGAGTTTCCCCGCATGCCCGTCTTCTTCGGCTTCCGCAACCCCGGCGACTTCTGGTTCGCCGAGCACGCCGCGCCCTTCTCCGTGGCCCTGCCGAAGGTGCAGGGCCTCGAGGTGCAGGGCATCTTCTACCTGGCCAACCGCCTCGACCCCGCCGTGCGCTTCACGCGGGAGGCCTGCGCCATGCTCTCCGCCGTGCCCAAGCCCTTCGTGAAGGCCGCCCTGCAGGGCATCGTGGACGCGGCGAAGGTGGCGGGCGTGGCCGAGGTGGACGAGGAGTTCATGCGGGTGGTGCGGGGCAGGGCGAAGGGCTGACTAACGCCGCCGCGTGGATCCGCCCGACTTCTTCCGGGCCAATTCTTCCCGGACGACCCGACGAAGTGTCGCCTCCAGGGGCTCCCGGCTGCTCAGCATGTGATTGCGGAGTGCCGCGTTGATCATCGACTGGTAGTTGCCCCCGCCTGCTGCATGGACCTGGTCCTTGAACCAGCGCAGCACGTCGTCATCCAGGCGGATCGTGATCCGCTGCTTACCCGCACCGGACGGGACCACGGCGCCCCTCCGGGCCTTCGAGAAGTCGTATTCCCTGCGCATCATGGCGACTCCCGGTAACGGGCACTTTCAGACCGGTTGCCGCGCCGTGCGGAGATGATCCGGACGGCCGGATCCCGCTCGAAGTCTGTCACGGTGAGTGTATGTACGATCGTACATCAGAGTCAATCAGGTGAGCCGCAGGCTAGGCCGCGGCGGCCACCTCGTCACGCGGAGAATGAAGGGATTTCGTGCGGAAACGCTAGCCGCCGCGGCCCGACCGCACCTAGTCCTTCGACGGGGTCACCAGGAGGCTCAGCTGCTCGTTGAGGGAGCCCATGGCATCGGACTCGCTCTCGCCGACCACCGAGCGATGGACCTTCCCGCCCCGCATCTCGAGGCTCACGCGGTAGGTGCAGTAGGGCAGGGTGCCATCGGCCGGCGGGCCGATGGTGAGCTGGCGGAGCTGGCTGCCCTCGAAACGGCAGGTCACCCGCGGATCGCCCCGGTTGCAGTAGCGTTCCACGATGGCCGAGACCCGCGCGGCGAAGGCCATGCGGCGCCAGGCCTCGACCTGCTCGCCGGTCTTCCGCACGATGCGCGCCGTGTCCGTCTCGGCGCGCTTCACCGTCACCGCCCCGTTGCCCGCGCTCGAGTGGGAGTACAGCAGCGGGCCCCAGGTGGCGGCATCCGGGCTCGACGGATTGGCGTTCACCCGGAGCAGGGTCAGCGTGGGCGCCCCCGTCACCCGCTGCTGCTCTTCCCGGTGGGCCGCCAGGCCCGGCCTGACCCAGGCCGCCCTGGCCTGATCGGTGGTGGCGAGGACCGTGACGCCATCGATGGCGATGGCGCAGACCGGGTCGGCTGGCGCGGCACTGGCCGACACGGCGTTGCCCGGGGCCATGCCAACGAGGAGCAGGGCCAGTGGCCAGCGGGACTTTCGGGCAGATGCGGGCATCGCCCGGAAAGCATATCCGTCCCGTGACAGGCGGGGAACCCGCGCCAGTCAGCGTCCATGCGCCCATCGGCCGGTAGCGCCTGGCGCCTAGCCCGCGCTCCAGTCCACGACCCCCGTCCAGGCCGTGCCGAGCACGAGCATCCCGAACACGATCCGGTACCAGGCGAATACCGTGAAGTCGTGGGACACGATGAAGCGCAGCAGCCAGCGGATGCAGAGGAACGCCGAGACGAACGAGGTGATGAGCCCCACGGCGAAGAGCTCCAGGTCGTCGGCCGAGAAGAGCGCCCGGTTGCTCCAGGCGTCGTAGGCGCCCGCGGCCACCAGCGTTGGCACCGCGAGGAAGAACGAGAACTCCGTGGCGGCCCGGCGGGAGAGGCCCACGAGCAGGCCGCCGATGATGGTGGCGCCGGAACGGGAGGTGCCGGGAATCAGGGCGAAGCACTGGGCGAAGCCGACCAGCAGGGCGTCGCGCCAGGTCATGTCGTCCACGTTCTCCACCCGGATCACGTGCCGGCGGCGCTCCGCCCACAGGATCAGGAAAGCCCCCACGATCAGCGCGATGGCGACCGGCACGGGACTGAAGAGGTGCTGCTTGATGAGGCCGCCGAAGGCGAGGCCCAGCACCGCGGCCGGGATGAAGGCCACGGCGACGTTCACGGCGAAGCGCTGCGCCCCGGGATCGCGGGGGAGGCCGATGAGCACGCCCGCGAAGTGGGCCCGGTACTCCCACACGACCGCGAGCATCGCACCGGTCTGGATGACGAGCTGGAAGACCTTGCCCTTGTCGTCGTTGAAGCCCAGCAGGTCCCCCGCCAGGATCAGGTGACCCGTCGACGAGATGGGCAGGAATTCGGTCAGGCCCTCGACGATGCCGAGGATCAGGGCCTTGAGGAGCAGCACACCATCCATATGCGGGCGGCAGTATAGCTGCCGGCGTCCGGGGTCCCCGAAACCCCGGTCACGGATTCCAATCCGGACGCCGGCGTCGGAGAATCCCGTCCGTGCGCTCTTTTCTCCGGATCATCCTGCGGTTGCTGCCGCTGGCGGTGGTACTGCTGGCCGCCGGCTGCGACCGCGACAGCGCGCCGCAGGTCACCGCCGGCGATGCCGCACCGCCCGGCTACGTGGGGGCGGCCGCCTGCGCGGACTGCCATGCCGCCGAGACGGCGGCCTGGCAGGGGTCCCACCACGACCTCGCCATGCAGGAGGCGACGGCGACGACCGTGCTGGGCGACTTCGGCGACGCCACCTTCCAGCAGGCCGGCGTCACCACGACCTTCTCCCGCCGCGGCGACCGCCATGTCGTCAACACCGACGGTCCCGACGGGCGCCTGGCCGACTTCGAGGTCCGGTACGTGTTCGGCGTGTATCCCCTCCAGCAGTACCTGCTCGACGTGGGCGGCGGGCGGCTCCAGGCCCTGTCGGTGAGCTGGGACGCCCGGCCGGCTGCCGCGGGCGGCCAGCGCTGGTTCCATCTCTATCCCGGCGAGGCCATCACCCACACCGATCCCCTGCACTGGACGAAGCCCAGCCAGAACTGGAACTTCATGTGCGCCGAATGCCACTCGACCAACCTGCGCCGGGGCTACGACGAGGCCACCGACCGCTACACGACGACCTGGTCCGACCTCGACGTGGCCTGCGAGGCCTGCCACGGCCCGGCGTCGAACCACGTCGCCCGGGCGAAGGCGGGCGGGGGCGCCGCGGGCCTCGTCGCCGGCTTCGGTCCCCGGGCCCGCTGGGTCCGTGAGGGCGGCATGGCCACGGCCCGCCGGGACACCGCCGCGCCACCACCCACCGAACTGGAGACCTGCGGACTCTGCCACGCCCGTCGCGCCCAGCTCGTCGAGGGCCACGTGCCGGGCAAGCCGCTCGGCGACACGCACGTGCCTGCACTGCTGGACGCCGGCCTCTACTTTCCCGACGGCCAGATGCAGGACGAGGTCTACAACTATGGTTCCTTCCTGCAGAGCCGGATGCACGCGGCGGGCGTCACCTGCAGCGACTGCCACGAGCCCCACTCGCTGGAGCTGCGCGCCGAGGGTAGCGCGGTCTGCGCCCAGTGCCACGACCCGGCGCGCTTCGCGGTGGCGGACCATCACCGCCACGAGCCGGGCTCCAAAGGCGCGGAGTGCGCCGCCTGCCACATGCCCGCGCGCACCTACATGGTGGTGGATCCGCGGCACGATCACAGCTTCCGGGTGCCCCGGCCGGACCTGTCCCCCGATCTCGGCGCCCCCAACGCCTGCAATGACTGTCATGCGGACCGGAGCGCCGCCTGGGCGGCGGAGGCGATCACCCGCTGGCACGGGCCCGATCGCAGGGGCTTCCAGGCGTTCGGCCCGGCACTCGCGGCGGCGCACCGCCTCGCGCCCGAGGCCCCCCGGCTGCTCGCGGCGGTGGGCGGCGATGCCACCCAGCCGGCGATCGTCCGCGGGACGGCGCTCGCGGGCCTCGCGCCCTGGCTCACCAGCGAACGCTTCGCGATCCTGAACCGGGGCCTCGACGACCCCGACCCGCTGGTGCGTCTCGGCGCCCTGCGCGGCCTCGAGGGCGTGCCACCGGACCAGCGCTGGAGCGTGGCGGCGCCGCTGCTCGGCGATCCGGTCCGGGCGGTGCGCCTCGCCGTCGTCGCGTACCTGCTCGCGGTCCCGCCGGACAGCCTCGACCCTGGCCAGCGGCAGCGCCTCGAGCCGGGCATCGCGGAGTACCTGGCGGTACAGGCCGAGAGCGCTGACCGGGCCGAGGGCCGGGCCAATCGCGCGCTCGTGCTGCAATACCGGGGCGACGCCGCCGGTGCCGAACGGGAACTGCGCGCGGCCCTGGCGCTCGACCCGTCCTTCACGCCGGCCCGGGTGAACCTGGCCGACCTCTACCGGGCCACCGGCCGGGACGACGCGGGGGAGCAGGAACTCCGTGCCGGCCTCGCAGCGTATCCCCGGGACGCCGCCCTCCATCACGCGCTCGGGCTCCGGCTGGTGCGGGCGGGGGAACCTGCCGCGGCGCTCGAGTCCCTGCGCCGGGCGGCGGAACTCGCCCCGGACTCGCCCCGCTACGCCTACGTCCACGCCATCGCGCTGAACTCGGCCGGGCGGACCCGCGAGGCCCTCGACGTGCTCCGTGCCAGCCAGCGTCGACATCCGGCGGACCCGGACACGCTGGCGGCGCTGGTGGACCTGCTCGGGCGGGAGGGGGCCGAGGCCGACCGTTACGCGCGGGTGCTGTCGGCGCTCTTCCCCGCGCCGCCGGGCCTCAGCGCGCCGCCCGGGACCTAGCCCGGAGCCAGCGCCGGGCCAGTGTCGCCGAGCGGGAGACGGCAGCGTCCTCGATGTCCCGCACCTCGGCCATGAGTCCCCGGGCAGCGGCGGAGAGGGAAGCGTCCACTCCAGCGTGGTTGCGCCCTCGCCCCACGGAT
>CALGMY010000283.1 GCA_937958785.1 uncultured Gammaproteobacteria bacterium
GCCATGCAAGCGCTCTCCCAGCTTAGCTATAGCCCCACACGGCTGGCGGCGCAATCTACGCCCCGGTACCGGAACCTGTCAAGGAAAGTGCCGCCGTGAGGCGCGCCAGCGTGCGCTTCCGCCCGACGAGCTCGAGGGTCACGTCGATGGGTGGCGACACGGTGCCGCCGGTCACCGCCACCCGCACCGGCTGGCCCAGCTTGCCGAAACCTAGGCCGGCATCGGTCGCAACGCTGGTCATCACCTCGTGGATCCCGCCCCGCGTCCACTCGGCAAGGCTGCCCAGCCGCACCGCGAGTTGCGCGAGCGCGCCGCCGACGGCAGTGGTCAGGTGCTTGCGGGCTGCAGCATCGTCCATCTGGACCCGGTCCCCGTACAGGTAGCCCGCGCTGTGGGCGATGTCCCGCAGGGTCGCTGCCCGTTCCCGGTAGGCCTCGATCACGGCGGCGGCCGGCGGGCCCGCGCCCGGGTCGAAGCCCGCATGCTTCAGCTGCTCGGCGAACGGCGCCGCGAGGCCGGCTGGATCGGCGGACTTCAGGTACTGCTGATTGAGCCAGCGAAGCTTCTCGCCGTCGAAGCGGGACGCCGAGGCGTTCACGCCCGCAATGTCGAACAACCGGATCATCTCCTCCCGGGTGAAGATCTCCTGGTCGCCGTGGGCCCAGCCGAGGCGTACCAGGTAGTTCAGCAGGGCGTCCGGCAGGAAGCCCTCCTCCCGGTACTCCAGGACGTTGACGGCCCCGTGGCGCTTCGAGAGCTTGGCGCCGTCGCTGCCGAGGATCATGGGCAGGTGGCCGTAGGCCGGCAGGTGGTAGCCCAGGGCCCGGATCATGTGCATCTGCCGCGGGGTGTTGTTCAGGTGGTCATCGCCCCGGATCACGTGGGTGATGCCCATGTCGCCATCGTCGACCACAACGCCGAAGTGGAAGGTGGGCGTGCCGTCGGAGCGCACCAGGATCAGGTCGTCAAGCTCCGCGTTCTGGAACTCGACCCGGCCCCGCACCAGGTCGTCCACCACCGTGACGCCCTCGGTCGGGGTCACGAAGCGCAGCACCGGCGCCACGCCAGGGACCGGGCCGGCGCGATGCCGGCACCGGCCGTCGTAGCGTGGCTTCTCGCCCCGGGCCATCTGCTCGGCCCGCCGCGCCTCCAGCTCCTCCCGGGTGCAGTAGCAGCGGTAGGCCTTGCCTTCCCGGAGCAGGCGGTCGGCCTGCTCGGCATAACGGTCGAAGCGCCGGGTCTGGTAGTAGGGCCCCTCGTCGTGGTCGAGGCCGAGCCAGGCGAGGCCGTCGAGGATCGCGTCCACCGCCGCCTGGGTCGAGCGCTCCCGGTCCGTGTCCTCGATACGCAGCACGAACTGGCCGCCGTGGTGGCGGGCATAGAGCCAGGAGAAGAGCGCCGTGCGCACCCCGCCGATGTGCAGGAAGCCCGTGGGGCTGGGCGCGAAGCGGGTCTTGACCGTCATGGGAACCTGCGGGCGGGGGTGCAGCCCGGATTTTATCCCGATTGCTGGCACACTGCCGGCGATGCGGGACCCCCTCTGCACTGCCCTCGAGGACGGACTGGCGGCCCGGCTGCCGGCCGGGAGCGCGGTCGCCGCCGGAACGACCACCGGCGCGCTCGCGCCACTCGCACCCGTCGAGCAGGCCGCGACCGCCCGCATGAGTGCCGGCAGGCTCGCGGAGTTCACCGCCGGCCGGGCCGCGGCCCGCCGGGCCCTCGCCGCGCTGGGGGTCCCTGGTGCGGAAATCCCGGCCGGCGCGGACCGTATGCCCCGCTGGCCGTCCGGCTACGTGGGCAGCATCACCCACGCAGGCGGCCTGGTGCTGGCGGTGGCCGCCTCATCGCAGGTGCTGCGGGGGATCGGCATCGACCTGGAACCCGCGACCCCGCTCGACGAGGACCTGGTGGGCCGGGTATGCCTGCCGGGCGAACTCGCACGGTTCGCCGCGGACACCAGCCCCGCGGTGGCGGCCAAGCTGCTCTTCAGCGCCAAGGAGAGCGTCTACAAGTGCGTGGCACCCCTTGCAGGGGTCTTCCTGGAGTTCGAGCACGTGGAGATCTTCCCGGACGTTGCACCTGGCACCTTCCGGGCCCGGGGCCACGGGCCCGCGGCGCCGGTGCTCGCGGCGGGCAGCGTTCAGGGTGCCTGGCTCGAGGCGGCGGGGGGCTGGATCAGTGCTGCCTGGGAACCCGCGGCGCCTGGCCCGCCGGCATGACTTCCCCGGCCGGGTGCGTCTCCCGTGCGGGTTCCGGGGCCGGCGCCTCGCCCCGGACCGAACGCCGGTCCCGGCCCGACCGCCGCTCCGGCCCCGTGTAGGGCGCCCCGCCCGGCTGGCGCCGGTCGCCGGGGGCCTTGCGGCGGCAGATCGACGTGCGCAGGAAGCGCATCACCCGCCAGGCGTGGGAGATCATCCAGAAGTAACCGATGCCCGTCAGCAGGAAGGCGCCGGCGACGATGAACTCGGGTATCGCGAAGTAGATGCTCGCGAGGCCGACGAACACGCCGCAGCTCGCGACGCCGGTCATCACCAGCACCGTCTCGTTCACCGAGTAGCCCGCCAGCAGGAAGATGTGGTGCAGGTGCTCCCGGTCGGCGGCGAAGGGCGATCGCCCCTTGAGGATGCGCCGGAGCATCATCGACACCGCATCGAAGATCGGGATCATCAGGAACCACAGGGCGGCCGACGGTGGCAGGGCCCGGGTCTCTCCCTGGGACAGCGCGATCGCATACCAGGTCAGCGCGAGGCCGAGGAACATGCTGCCCGCGTCCCCCATGAAGATGGAGGCCCGGTCGCGGCCCAGCAGGCGGAGGTTGAAGAGCAGGAAGGCCGCGATCGCGGTGCCGAGGACCGGCAGCAGGGCCGTATCGGCCGGCACGCCCCAGAGGTACGCGGTGAGGATCAGGCCGGACAGGGACGTGAGCGTGAGGCTGCCACTCAGGCCATCGAGGCCATCGCACATGTTCAGGGCGTTGATGACGCCGAGGGCGGCGAAGACGGTGAACGGCACCGCGAACAGCCCGAGTTCGACCAGTGTGCCGCCCGGCCCCATCCAGCCGAGGTCCCGCAGGTAGACGCCGGCACCGTAGATCATCAACAGGGCAGCCAGGACCTGGGCCACGAGCCGGACTGCCGGAGACAGCTCCCGGAAATCGTCGACGACCCCGACGGCCACCAGTAGCAGGCCGGCACCGAAGAAGCTGTAGATCTCCCCGGAGGTGAGCGGCACCGGGCCGTCCTGGGCAAGAAAGAAGCCGAGGGCGAGGCCGATGAAGATCGCGAGGCCGCCGACCAATGGCGTCGGGGTCCGGTGGCTCTTGCGCTCGTTGGGGATGTCCACGAGCCCGACGCGCACCGCCAATGGTCGCAGGAGGACGATGAGGGCCATCGTCGCCACCAGCGAGACCAGGGGTGCGAACTCCGGAGCCATGGTTGGAACTTGAGCCGTGAGGGACCCCACACTAGGCGCCGGCCAGGACCTTTTCTGCGACCCTTCTCACAGCCGGACCGGGGTGGCGTGCCCGGCCCGGGAAAAGTGCGACGACCGAGCGTCGCGACGGGACGAAAAGGCCAGTACAATCATGTTGCGAGTGTATATCGCTGGCACGGCACCTGATCCAAGCTGTCCATTCGGTAATGTGCTGGCCCGGATGGCTCTTCCGGCCGGTCGGCCGTTTACCAGAATCGGGCCGGCCGGTGCCGGGGATGTTCGTAGGCCTGCCCCGCCGGGGCGTTGTAGGAGTGTGACTGCATGACTGCTGGAATCCGTGCCGCGGCGTGGGCCCTCACCCTGGCCCTGCTGGGCCTCGTCGCCTCCGGCCCCGCGGCCTCCCAGGACGCCGCCAGGGACGCCGGCCCGGCCACAGCCACCGGCGGTACCTATGGCGTGAACCCCGGCGACATCCTCGAGGTCTCCGTCTGGAAGGAGGAAGACCTCCAGAAGCAGGTCATCGTCCGGCCGGACGGGTTCTTCTCCTTCCCCCTCACGGGCGACATCCGGGCCGCCGGACGCACCATCGAGGACATCCGCCGGGAGGTCGCCACCGCCGTCTCCCGCTTCGTGCCGGATCCCGTGGTCAGCGTGGCCATCCTCGAGCCCCGGGGCAGCAAGATCTACGTCATCGGCCAGGTGGCCCGGGCCGGCGAGTACCCGATCAACCGCTTCGTCGATGTGGTCCAGGCCATCAGCATGGCCGGTGGCTTCACCCCGTTCGCCCAGCTGGACAGCATCAAGATCCTGCGCCGCACGGGTACTACACAGTCGGCGATCCCGTTCTCCTACGGGGATATCGCCGCAGGCAAGCGCCTGCAGCAGAACATCGTGCTCGAGCCCGGCGACACCGTGCTGGTCCCGTGATCCGCCCCCGTCACGGGCTGCCATCGCGTTGCGCGGCGCGGCTCGCGGCTGCGGGCCTCCCTGCCCTGCTGGCGGCGGCCCCGGCCCACGCCTACTGGGAACTCATTCCCCAGGCCGAGGTGGGCATTACGTACGAGGACAACCCGCGGTATCTCACCGATGAAGCGGCCGAGTTGCTCGACAGCTCCGCCAGCGACGATGCCACCGGCGTGATCACCGACCTCGTTGCGGAACTTCGCTACAACACGCCGGCCAGCGAGGTGCTGCTGAAGCCGCGACTGCGCGACACGAACTACCTGAAGGGCAACGACGACCTGAACAACGATGACCTGTACGTGGATCTCCTGGGCTCCCGCGGCGGGCAGCTTGGCAGCGTCGCCCTGCGGGCCCAGTACCAGGATACGGGGTTGCGCACGAGCGAGTTCGAGAGCGCCGTGCCGGACAACCCGGACGACCCGCCGCCCGTGGTCGGCGGCTCCGGGCGGTTCAGCGACGACACCCAGGAAACCTGGAACGTGCAGCCCTCGCTGAATTACCAGCTGTCGACCCGGAACGTGGCGAGCGTTTCCGCCCTTTTCACCCGGTCCACCTACAACGAGGACGACGACGACATCAATCGCTACGTCGACTACAAGTATTCGTCGGTCGAGGTCTCGGTCCGGCACGTACTGAACGAGAAGAATTACTTCGTGGCCGCGCTGAATGGCGGCGGTTTCACCACGGACGACCCGGACAGCATCCTGCGCAACTCCACCGACTCCTTCGGCATCACGGCGGCCTACGAGCGGGTCTTCTCGGACACCCTCTCGGGATCACTGACTGTCGGCGTGAACCGCAGCGCCATCGACGTGTCGTTCGGCGACATCACGGTGGTGGACAACGAGGAGCGCAACTTCGTCGGCAGCCTCGAATTGCGCCGGCGAGCCGAGCTGACCACCATGAACTTCTCGATCGCCAGCCAGATCGCGCCCCGGTCGGATGGCACCGAGGTCGTCCAGGAGCAGGCCCGCTTCTTCATCGACCGGCGGGTCACCAGCCGGCTCGGCGTGAACCTGAGTGCCCTGTACAGCCAGGAATCCGCGGTCGGCCAGAACTCGGCCAACACCGCCCTGAGGCAGGACCGTGACTACTTCACGGGCACGGGCGGACTGTCCTGGCGCCTGACCGAGACCCTGTCGATCTTCGGCACCTACAGCTATACCTCGGACACCACCGATGTCCCCGGTGGCGGCAACGTGCACCAGACGAACAACCGGGTCTTTGTGGGGGTGCGGTACCGGGGTACGGCCCTCCGGCGCTGAGGCGCGGGCGGGGAACGTGGCCAAGGTGTGGGCAAGGTGCGGGCAGGGGCTGGTGGGCGATGAGTGGATTGAACACTCGACCTCTGCTGTGTGAAAGCAGCGCTCTACCACTGAGCTAATCGCCCGCCGGCCGGCATGATATACGGAGTGCGGCGGGCGTGGCAAAAGGGCGCGCTGTGCCGTGGTTCCGGACCACCGGGGCACTCCCGCGGGTATAATTTCCCTCACAGGCGGCCAGGCCGGCCCCGTCGGACGGACAGCGGACCTTAACGGGATGTACGAGGCGTTCTTCAATCTCGGGTGCCGCCCCTTCGACCTGTCCCCGGACCCCCGGTTCATCTTCATGACGCCCCAGCACTCGCGGGCGGTCGCCAACGTGCGCTTCGCCCTGATGAACCGGGACAGCTTCGTCATCGTCACGGGCGAGATCGGCATCGGCAAGACCACCATCCTGAACACCGTGCTGGAGGAGCTGGGGCCGGACTACGTCACGGCTAAGCTCGTTCACACCACCCTCAGCCACATCGAGCTCCTGCAGGCGCTGCTGTCCGAATTCGGCATGCCGAACTACAGCAAGAAGAAGGTGATGCTGCTCGACACCCTGCGCAGCTTCTTCCTCGAGCAGCACCGGGCCGGGAAGCACGTCGTCATCATCGTCGACGAGGCCCAAAACCTGAGTTCCAATGCGCTCGAGGAACTGCGGCTCCTCTCGTGCATCGACACCAGCGACCAGCGCATCGTCTCCATCGTGCTGACTGGCCAGCCGTCGCTCGACGACCTCCTCGACGCCCCGGGGCTCATCCAGCTGCGCCAGCGGGCGCGCCTGCGGCAACGGCTGGACGCCATGGTGGAGAGCGAGACCCGGGATTACATCCGCCACCGCCTCGAGATCGCGGGCGGCAACGTCGACGACATCTTTGAGCCGGAGACCCTGCCGGAGATCCACCGCCTGACCGGCGGCATCCCGCGCCTCATCAACACGTTGTGCGATACCGCCCTCACGGCCTGCATGGTCGAGGACGTCCGGAAGGTCAACCTGGAGCTCCTGGACAACGTGGTGCACGAGCTGCGCTGGCAGTGGTTCGAGGAGCGCGGCACACGTCCAGGCGGGCGCCAGCCGGCAGCGACGGATGCAGCCAGCCCGGAGGGGCACGTGAGCCTCATGGTCTACCGGGCCGGCCAGCTCGTGGACCAGCTGGAGGCGGTGAACTTCCCCTGCGTGATGGGCCGCAGCCAGGCCAATGACCTCGTGATCATCGACCATGAGGTCAGCCGGCGGCACGCCCTCATCGACAACATCGGCGGCATCTACGTCGTCGAGGACCTCAACAGCCGCAACGGGATCCTGGTGAACCAGAAGCCCCGGGGCCGCGCGCTGCTGCGTTCGGGGGACATCATCACGCTCGGGACCGTCGACGTGGTGTTCTACCTGGAAAAGCGCCACCCGCGCCCCCAGTCCACCACCGAACTCGCCACCCGGCCCGTGGCCACGAGCCACGGCACGGACGACGACACCGGGCAGCGCACCGGCATCCTGGAGCAGGACGGGCGCCTGGCGGGCTGAGCGGCCCCGCGGCGGTATCGATCAGGGCGCCCCGGTTTCTCCCGGCCGCCTGTCTCCCGCAGCCGTTTCTTCGGCCACGTCATCACGCTCGGGCCCGCGGCGCCTGGCCCCGCCTGCCATGGTGGTCGCCCGGCCCCACACCACCACCTCGACGGTCTGGATGAGGATCAGCAGGTCGAGCACCAGGCTCGCGTTCTTGATGTAGTACAGGTCGTACTTCAGTTTCTCCCGGGCATCGTCCATGGAGGCCCCGTAGGGGAAGTTCAACTGGGCCCAGCCGGTCAGGCCGGGCCTTACCCCGTGCCGGTAATAGTAGAGCGGCACCGCCGCGGACAGCTGCTCGACGAATTCGGGCCGCTCGGGGCGCGGCCCCACCACGCTCATGTCCCCCCGGATGATGTTGATCATCTGGGGCAGCTCGTCGATCCGGAAACGGCGTAGCAGGCGACCGACCCGCGTCACCCGGTCGTCGTCCTTCCGGGACCACTGGGGGCCGCTGTGGCGCTCGGCGTCCACCCGCATGCTGCGGAACTTGTAGAGGCGGATCAGGCGCCCGTGCCGGCCCACGCGGCGCTGCCGGTAGAAGATGGGGGCCGACCAGCCCTCCTCCACCTTGATCGCCGCGGCAGCCATGAGGAGCAGCGGCGAGGTGAGGACGAGCAGGATGGTCCCGAAGAGCACATCGGAGCCGCGCTTCAGCCAGCGGTAGATGAGGTCCGTTTCGCTGCTGCGCTCGTACAGCAGCCAGCTCGGCCGCAGTATGTCGAGGTCCAGGTGCTCGGTCTCCCGCTCGAGGAAATCCACGATGTCAGTGACAGGGATTCCACGCTGCTTGAAGTCGAGCAGGAACTCCATGGGCAGCATGCCGCGCCGGTCGTCGAGGGCGACGATGATCTCGTCGAAATCGAAATCCCAGGCCTCGGACGTACCGGCAACCGGGTCGATGCCGAGTGTCGCCGCCACCTCCCGGTCGCTGTCGGACACCGCAACGAAGGCCACCACGTCGAAGCGGCGGCGGTCGGATCGGCGACGCAGGTTGCGGATCTTGAGGGCCTTCTCGCCGGCGCCCATCACGAGGACCCGGCGCTTGACCGGACTGGCGTCGATCAGGCGCAGCATCAGGAACCGGGAACCGGCAAGCCCCACCAGGGCCAGCGTGATGGCGATGGCAACCACGCCACGGCCCGCCTCGAAAATGTCCGGCAGCAGGAAGAAGAACAGGATGTTGCCGACTGCGGCGATCAGCACGGCGAGGGCGACCCGCGCCACGGTCTCCGCCGCCGTAGGCCGCTGGCGTGCGCGGTACATGCCCATGCTGAGCATGCCGATCACGACCCAGCCTGCAAAGAGGATGACCCGGGGCAGGAGCTCGCCGAACCAGAGCTCGATCTGCCGGGGGTCGAAGCCGAAGCGGATGCCGACGGCAAGCAGGCAGGCGAAGGCGGCCACGGCGATGTCGGACAGCACCATGAGCGATGCTGCGCCGATGAGTCGGCTGTTGCTGACGCGTATGAGCTTCAATTCAGTGCCTGCGGCAGCCGGAACGCGGTCCGGATCGTGGATTCTAGGGTATCCAGTTCACACATGGCGAGGGACCTCGTGTCGCACCCGGCGCCGGATTGTGAATTGCCACGCAATTCTCCGGCACCGGGGTCCCCATTGCCCGGGGAAAATGCCACACTTTCTCCCTCGATTCGCTGACCCAGTGCCGGTCTGCGCGTGGCGGCACCCGCCCCGCGACCCGCCCGGGCCCGCCGGCAGCAGCAACAACGCCAATCAACAACCGGACGGAAACTGAAGCATGAAAGCGATGATCCTGGCCGGCGGCATGGGCACACGCATTGCGGAGGAGAGCACCGTCCGGCCGAAGCCCATGGTGGAGATCGGCAGCATGCCGATCCTCTGGCACATCATGAAGATCTACTCGGCAGCCGGCATCAACGAGTTCATCATCTGCTGCGGCTACAAGGGATTCATGATCAAGGAGTGGTTCGCGGCCTACGCCCTGCACCGCGCGGACGTGACGTTCGACCTGGCGAGCAGGGACACGATCATCCACCGTACCGACATCGAGCCCTGGCGCGTGACCCTCGTGGACACCGGCGAGGCCACCATGACCGGCGGCCGGATCCGGCGCGCCCTTCCCTACGTGGGCAACGAGACGTTCTGCCTCACCTATGGCGACGGCGTCGGCAACGTGGACATCCGCCGCTCGATCGAGTTCCACCGTGCGCATGGCAAGGCCGCGACGATGACCGCGGTGCTGCCCGAAGGCCGGTTCGGCGCCTTCTCGCTCGGGGCCGACGAGTACATGGTATCGACCTTCAAGGAAAAGCCCCGCGGCGATGGGGCCTGGGTGAATGGCGGGTTCTTCGTGCTGGAGCCGTCCGTCGGGGCCTACATCGACGGCGACGAGTGCGTCTGGGAGCGCGCCCCGATGCAGTCGCTTGCCGAGGCCGGCCAGCTCGCGGCTTTCAAGCACCACGACTTCTGGTGGCCGATGGACACCCTCCGGGACAAGCAGGTGCTGCAGTCGCTCTGGGATTCGGGCAAGCCGCCCTGGAAGACCTGGGACTGACGTGCAGGGCGGCGGAGTCCAGCAGCCGACCGGGGAGGAACTGCACGGCCTGTGCCGTCGGCTGTACCCCATCAACCGCAGCATCACTGGCCAGGGCGTCCGCGCCTCGCTGGCCTTGCTCCGGGAGTTCATCGACCTTCGCATTCACGAGGTACCTTCCGGCACGCCGGTCTTCGACTGGGTGGTACCCCCCGAGTGGAACGTCACCGCGGCGCACATCACCGACGGTGGCGGCCGGCGCGTGGTGGACCTCGCCGATCATTCGCTGCACCTCGTCGGCTACAGCGAGCCGGTGCGCCGGCGGATGTCCCTGGAGGAACTCCAGCCCCACCTCCACTCCCTGCCCGACCACCCCGACTGGATCCCTTACCGGACCAGCTACTACGCGCGGAACTGGGGCTTCTGCCTGCAGCACGCGCGCCGGTTGGCCCTCGCGCCCGGCGATTACGACGTGGTCATCGACGCCACGCTTGAGCCCGGTTCACTGACTTTCGCGGAGTGCGTGATCCCTGGCGAGACCGACCGGGAGATCCTGGTCACGACCCACGTCTGTCATCCATCGCTGGCCAACGACAACCTGTCCGGCATCGCCGTGGCCACCCACCTGGCCCGCCAGCTGGCAGCGGGGCCGCGCCCGGTCCACACGCTCCGCTTCCTGTTCATTCCTGGAACCATCGGGGCCATCACGTGGCTCGCGCTGAACCAGGATTCGCTGGCCCGCATCGCCGGCGGCATCGTGCTGAGCGGCATCGGCGATCCGGGCCCCCTCACCTACAAGCAGACCCGGCTCGGGTGCGCCCCGGTGGACCGGGTCTTCGCCCGGGTACTCGGGCGCCGTGGGGCGCCCCACCACCTGGAGCCCTTCAGCCCCTACGGCTACGACGAGCGCCAGTTCAACTCGCCCGGGATCAACCTGCCGGTCGGGTGCCTCATGCGCACACCCTTCGGCCAGTATGCCGCGTACCACACCTCGGGCGACAACCTGGACCTGCTCTCGCCGGATTCGCTCGCCGATGCACTGGCCGTGTGCCGCGAGGCCCTCGGGGAACTGGATCTCGTGCGTACCTTCGTCAACCTCAGCCCCCACTGCGAGCCCCAGCTGGGCCGCCGGGGACTCTATGACGACACCGGCGGCGAGAACGACCGCAAGGCCGCCCAGATGGCCCTGCTCTGGATGCTGAGCTATTCCGACGGCACCCATTCCACCCTGGACATCAGCGAACTCTCCGGACTGCCGCTCGCCACCCTCGACCGGGCCGCACGGCGACTGGCGGCCGTCGACCTGCTGGCCGGGCGCTGAGGGCCACGTTTTCGTGACCTGCCCCGTCGCCAGCGGGGCGGTTCCCGGCTAACCTTCTGTTTTCAGTCACGGACCAGCGCACGGGGAAACCATGGCCACCGCTCTTTCGAAGTGTCGCCACTGTGGCGCGGCGCTCCACCAGACCCTCGTCGACCTGGGCTCGTCACCCCTCTGCAACTCGCTGCTGGACGAGAAGTCACTGCAGGCGGGCGAGGTGTTCTATCCCCTCCACGTCCGGGTGTGCGGCACCTGCTTCCTGGCACAGCTGGACGAATTCGTCTCGCCGGCCGAGATTTTCTCCGAGTACTCGTATTTCTCCTCCTTCTCCGACAGCTTCGTTGCCCACGCCAAGGCCTATGCCGGCATGGCCATCGACCGCTTCGGGCTGACCCCATCCAGCAAGGTGGTTGAGGTCGCCAGCAACGACGGCTACCTGCTGCAGCACTTCGTGGCCCGGGGCATCCCCGTGCTCGGCATCGAGCCGGCCCTCAACGTGGCGGAAGAGGCCCGGCGCAAGGGCGTGCCGACCGTCTCGAAGTTCCTTGGGGCCGAAACAGGCCAGGCCCTGCGGGACGAGCACGGCGCCGCGGACCTGGTTGCCGCCAACAACGTCCTCGCCCACACCCCCTACATCAACGACTTCGTCGCGGGCCTGCGCATCCTGCTCAAGGAGCGGGGCGTGGTCACCGTGGAATTCCCGCACGTCATCCCGCTGATCCAGGACAACCTGTTCGACACCATCTACCACGAGCACTTCTCCTACCTGTCGCTGTACTCCGTCGAGCGGGTGTTCGCGACCGGCGGCCTTAGGGTCTTCGACGTCGAGGTGCTGACGACCCACGGCGGATCGCTGCGGGTTTTCGCGGAGCGCGCCGACGGGCCCCAGCGCCCCGTGACGGAGCGGGTGCACGAGCGGCGGCACGCGGAGGCCGCCTTCGGCATCGACCAGCTCGCGACCTACGCGCGGTACACCGCCCAGGTGGAGCGGACCAAGCGGGAACTGCTCGCGTGCCTGATCGAACTTCGCGGGGCGGGCAAGCGCATCGTCGGCTACGGCGCGCCGGGGAAGGGCAACACGCTGCTGAACTACTGCGGCATCCGCACGGACTTCCTGGACTACCTGGTTGACCGGAATCCCTACAAGCAGGGCAAGTACGCCCCCGGATCGCGGCTGCCCATCCACGCGCCCGAGCAGATCCGGAAGACGCGGCCGGATTACATCCTGGTCATGCCCTGGAACATCAAGGATGAGATCATGGCCCAGGTAGCCTACGCGCGGGAGTGGGGAGGCCGGTTCATCGTGCCGCTGCCAGCGGTCCGGGTGATCGACTGACGGGCCGCTTCCCGGGCGAGTGCGCCCCGTCCAGCCACCAGGATCGATGCCATGCGCCTGACTACCGCCACTGTGACCACCCTCGCGGGCTATGCGTTGCAGGCGGGCCTGCTGGCACTGGCATTCGGCATCGCGCGTGCCTCCGGTGCCTGGGCCTTCGCCCTCACGACCACCAACATGCAGCTGCTGCTCGCCGGCGGTGCGGCCCTGGTGCTGGGCTCCCTGGTAGTGCTCGTGGTGGCCCGCGGCCGGGCCGGTGCCGGGCGGAGCGCCGGGTTCACGTTGCCACTCACCGTCGCCCTGGTGACCGGTGCCCTGTGCTTCCTCCTCGCGGAGGTGGGCATCCGGGTGCTCGCCCGCCCGGATCCGCTGGGCGCCCGGCTGGGCAATACCGTGCTCCTGCCCTACGACTGGCCAGCCCTCGCCGCCATGAACCGCGAGCTGCTCGCCCGCAGCGAGGGGCCGGACGCCTTCTACGTGCCGGACCCGGCACTCGGCTGGCGGATCGCGCCGGGACGGGCCACGCGGGATGGGCTTGCCGTCAGCAGCGCCGAAGGCCTGCGCAGCGCCACGCGCGGGGAGATCCTCGCGCAGGAGGCCCCGGGCAGCCCCGTGGCCCTGCTCGGCAACTCCTTTGCCTTCTCGGAGGAGGTCACCTGGCAGGACTCCCTGGCACCGAAGCTGCAGTCCAGCCTGGGACCTTCGTTCCGCGTGCTGAACTTCGGCGTCCCGGGCTACGGCCTGGACCAGGCGGCCCTGCGCTTCCGGAGCCTCGAGGCGCACTGGAAGCCGGCGGTGGCGCTGCTGACCTTCATCGAGGATGACCTGAACCGGGTCGTGAACGTCTACCCCTTCCTGAAGGTCGACTGGGGCCTGCCCGTCTCCAAGCCCCGCTATGTGCTGGCGGATGACCGGCTCCAGCTGCTGAACGTGCCCAACCTCGGGGGCGACGAGCTGTTCGGGCAGGCCTCGATCTTCGACCTGCCCCTGCTCGACCAGGACATCGAGTTCGCGGCGGAGCGCTGGCACCGCAGCCCCTTCCACGCCTCCTGGGTGATCCGGCTGCTCCATGGGCTCACCCCGCTCTGGCCGCCGGCGGGCGAACCCGTCTCGCCCCCGGTGATTGCCCGGCTTGGCGTGCTCATCCTCGCGGACTTCGTCGCCGCGGCGCGCGAACGGGGTGCGGTACCGGTGATCGCGTACTTTCCGACCCGCGGCGACTTCCAGGACGCCGGCGCGCGGGAGCTGAAGCGCCGCACCCTGGCCGAGGCGGCGGCCGCGGGCATCGCCGTCGCGGACCTCACCCCGTGCCTCGGCGACCGACTCGAGCCCGGCGCACTGTTCGTGGCGGGCGGCCACTACACCGACGCGGGAAATGCTGCCGTCGCCGCCTGCCTCGACCCGCTGGTGCGGGCCGCGGCGGCAGACCGCACGTCCTCGCCATGACGGCCCCCTCGGCCCCCGGCATCCTGCTGGTGCTGCCCTGGCCCATGGGGGCCGCGGGCGGCGTGAACCAGGTGGTCGCGAACCTGATCCGGGCGGGGCGCCGCACGGGACGCGCCCGGCCCGTCCTGGTGGAGAACACGGCGACCCGCGGATCGACCGTCATGGCCGACGGACCCGACGGTGCGCCCGTGCTCCGCTTCTGGCTGCGCACCCCGCTCGATCCGGCGGCGCCGATGCGCACGCTGGCGGGATTCCTCCTCCGCCTGCCGGCCACCGTCGCCGTGCTCCGCGCTCTGATCAAGACCCATCAGGTGGACTGCATCAACGTCCACTACCCCACCCTGGCGGCGCTCCACTTCCGGGTCCTCGGCCTGCTCGGCCGGCGGGACTGGCGCCTGGTACTGTCCTTCCACGGACTGGACATCCACGCCGCCGCAGGCTCCACCGGCCTCACCCGGCTGGCGTGGCGCTGGCTGATCCGCGGGGCAGATGCGATCGTCGCCTGTTCGGCCGCGCTCGCTGCCGAAGTGGCCGCCTTCGAGCCCCGCTGCCGGCCCCGTCTCAGCGTCATCCACAATGGCGTGGACCCGACGGAACTGCCGGCCGCGGCGGGCTGCCTGTCGGCGCCGCCCGAGCTCGCCGGGCGGCACTACGTGCTCAACGTAGCGACCTTCGAGCCCAAGAAGGGCCAGGACGTGTTGCTGGCGGCCTTCGCGAGCCTCGCCCCCGACTTTCCGGCACTCGACCTGGTGCTCGCCGGCCGGGAGACGGCCCACCTCGGCAGCCTGCGGGCACAGGTCGAGAGCCTCGGGCTGGTGGACCGGGTATTCATCTACACCGACGTACCCCACGAGCGGCTCGCGCCGCTGTTTGCCGGTGCCCGCGCTTTCTGCCTGCCATCCCGGGCCGAGCCGTTCGGGATCGTGCTGCTCGAGGCCGCGCTGTTCGGCCTCCCGGTGCTTGCCTCCGCGGTAGGCGGCGTCACCGAGATCATCCAGCCCGGCCGGGACGGAACGCTGGTGCCGCCCGACGACGTCCCGGCGCTCCGCACAGCGCTGCGAACCGTGCTGGCACACCCGGACGAAGCCCGGCGCCAGGCAGACTCGCTGCGCGAACGGGTGCTGGCGGAATTCACCTGGGACAGCGCATTGACCCGTTACCTCGCCCTCGCCCGATGACGACCCCCATACCCCGCGTCTCCATCGGCCTCCCGGTCTACAACGGCGAGCGCTACCTCGCCGCGGCCATCGAGTCCCTCCTGGGGCAGACCTGGACCGACTTCGAGCTGATCATCACCGACAATGCCTCCACGGACGGTACCGGCGCCCTGGTGCGGGACTTTGCGGCCCGGGACGCCCGCATCCGGTATCACCGGGAAGCCACCAACATCGGCGGCATCGCCAACCACAACCTCACCGTCCACCTTGCGCGCGGCGAGTACTTCAAGTGGGCGGCCCACGATGATCTCTACCATCCCACCTTCGTGGCGAAGTGCGTCGACCACCTGGATGCGAACCCCGGCACGCCGCTGGCCTTCAGCCGGTCGCTCTTCATCGACGAAGCGGGCAACCCGCTGCAGGAGTACGCGCACCCCCTGGACCTGGGCATCGAGGACCGGGAACGGCGCTTCCTCGCCTACGCCTGCGCGAGCCACGTGATGGTCGAGGACTATGGCCTCATGCGGACCCGGATCCTCAAGGGCACGCCGGTGTTCGGCAACTACGTCTGGTCCGACATGGTGCTGTTCGCCGAACTGGCACTGCACGGCCCCTTCCACGAGATCCCCGAGATCCTCTTCTACCGGCGGGAACACCCGGAGCGGGCCATGCGGGCCAACCGCACTGCCAGTGCGCTCAGCGCCTGGAACAGCCCCCGGCGCTCGGGCGGCAGTGCCTGTCCGACCTGGCGGGTGCTGGCGGGACTCTACGCAGTCCTCGGCCGGGTACCGCTTTCCCCGGGCGAGCGCCTGCGCCTCGCCTACGGCATCGCCCGCCGGGGCTACTGGACCGGCAACCTGCTGCCCGAGGCCATCGGTGCGCTGCGCCTTGCCCTGGACCGGCGCCGAGGGGCGGTGCGCCCGTGACCGGCCTCAGCCTTGCCCGCGGTGCGTCCTGGATGGTGCTGTTCCGCCTCATCGAACGCTCGCTGGGCATCGTCAGCACCCTCATCCTTGCCCGGCTGCTGGTCCCCGCCGACTTCGGCCTCGTCGCGATGGCCATGTCGGTGGTTGCCATCATCGAACTGGCCAGTGCCTTCAGCCTGGACGTGCCACTGATCCAGCGGCAGGACCCGACCCGCGACCACTACGACACGGCCTGGACGCTGAACGTGCTGTTCGCCTGCGGGTGTGCGCTGGGCATCGCCCTGCTGGCCTTCCCCGCCGCGGCCTTCTACAACGAGGAGCGGCTCGCGGCAGTTCTCCTCGTGCTTGCCGGCGGCTGGCTCGTACAGGGCTTCGAGAACATCGGCGTGGTGAACTTCCGGCGGGCCATGGACTTTGCCCGGGAGACCCGCTTCCTGCTCGGCAAGCGGCTGACCGGCTTCTGCGTGACCCTCTCCTGCGCACTCTACTTCCGCAGCTATTGGGCCCTGGTGGCTGGTGTCGTCGCAGGACGACTCATGGGCGTGCTGCTGAGCTATCGCATGGACCCGTTCCGGCCGCGCCTCAGCCTGGCGGCGCGAGCCGACCTGCTCGCCGTGTCCGGCTGGCTGTTCCTCAACAACCTGCTGCATTTCGGGTCGACGCGGCTCTCCCATTTCGTGATCGGCCGGCTGAGCGGGGCGCAGTCCCTCGGCCTCTACACCCTGGGTTCCGAACTTGCCTACATGCCCCAGACCGAGCTGGTCGCCCCCATCAACCGGGCCCTCTTCCCCGGCTTCTCCCGCATGGCGGATTCGCCGGAGGTGATGGGCCGGACCTACATCACCGCCAACGGCGTGATCGCGCTGGTCGTCTTCCCGGCCGGCATCGGCATCGCCGCGGTCGCTGACGTCCTGGTACCGGTGCTGCTCGGCCCGGCATGGGCTGGCGTCGCGCCGGTACTACAGATCCTCGCCCTGGCAGGCGGCCTCTCGGCGCTCATGTCGAACACCTACTCGGCCTACCTCGCACTCGGGCTCGCGCGAATCGTGACCTGGATCCTCGTGCTCGAGGTGTCGATCCTCATCGCCGGCATGGCACTCCTGGCCGGCCCCTACGGCGTCATCGGCGTCGCCTGGGCAGAACTCACCGCGGTAGCCACCGGTACCCTCTGCAGCATCTGGGTGGTGACCCGTAACCTGAAGGTCACGATGGGGGAGATCGTCCGCAACGTGGCCCGCCCGGCGGTGGCAGGCCTTGCCATGGGCCTCGCGGTGACCGCCCTAGGCGACCGGCTGGGCCCTGCGAACGGCGCGGGCATCCTGCGCCTGCTCGGCCTCGTGGCCACCGGCATCGCGACCTACGTGACCCTGGTCATTGGCCTCTGGCTGGCGGCCGGACGGCCCCCGGGCGCCGAGCGCCTCATCCTGGACCAGCTGCGGGCCAGAATGGGGCGGCCCGCGGGGCTATGATGGGGCCGCCCGGAAACTGGGAGCCAGGTCGGGGCGGCCGCCCCGGCTTCTTGGGATAGTGCCAGGCTGACACAGGAGTGCGAGCGTGAACACCGTCTACTTCGATTCCCCGCTCAGCGACGACGACCGCCGGCGCGCGCTCTTCGACGGCCAGCTGTTCGTCTATTCGCCCCGCAAGAGCACCCTCGATTTCATCGCCTTCGCCCGGGAACTGATCCGGGAGGCGTTCGCACCCCTGGACCCCGAGACCGCCCAGTTCGAGATGCCGGTCGAGCGCTACGCGGAAGTGCTCGCGAAGATGAAGCCCGGCTTCATCCACCACCCGGAGTCGAAGCGCCACCTGACCAACATCCTCCGCGACCTGGGTGCCGACCTCGGCAAGACCTACTTCGACGTGCCGAAGATGCGCAGCTCCACCAGCGACCAGTACCTCACCACGGGCATCGCCTACGCGTGGCATCCGCACCGGGACACCTGGTACGCGGCGCCCCAGTGCCAGGTCAACTGGTGGCTGCCGATCTTCGACATCACCGCGGACAACGGCATGGCGTTCCACCCGGCGTACTGGAACCGGGCCGTACGCAACAACTCGAGCGACTTCAACTACTACACCTGGAACCAGCAGAGCCGTGGCGACCATGTGGCGAAGTTCATCAAGGCGGACCCGCGGCCGCTCCCGCGGGCCACGGAAGCGCTCGCGCTCGACCCACAGGTCCGGCTGGTGGTGCCTGCGGGCGGGCTGGTCCTGTTCCGGCGCGCAGATGCACTCGAGCGTGCCTAACACATCGGGACGGACCCGCTTCAGCATCGACTTCCGGGTGGTGAACCGGGACGACGTGGCCAATCGCCAGGGTGCCCCGCGGGTCGACGAAGCCTGCACGGGCACCACGATGCGGGACTACCTGCGCGGCACGGACCTGGAGCGCCTCCCGGAGGACCTCGTGGCCCTGTACGACGACGGCACCGCCGCCGACGGCAAGCTCATCTACGAGCACAAGGGCTGAGGGCGGCAGCGCGGGGTGGTGTGTTGAACAGCGTCATCGGCCTGGTGCCGGCAGCCGGCCGTGGTGCCCGCATCAGCCCGCTCCCCTGCAGCAAGGAACTGTTCCCCCTGGGCCTGGTGCCCGGCGCGACCGGCGCCGAGCCGCGTGTCCGCGTGGTCGCCGAGTACCTGCTGGAGCAGTTCAGGACGGCCGGCATCGCCCGGGTGATGATCATCCTCCGGCAGGGCAAGTGGGATATCCCGGCGTACTTCGGTGACGGCACGGCCTTCGGCCTCGACATCGCCTACATGGTGATCGACGGTTCCTCCGGTCCGCCCGCGACGGTGGCCCGCGCTTTCGGCTTCGTGGGCGAGCAGCTGGTGGCCTTCGGCTTCCCGGACATCATCTGCACCCCGCCGGACATCTACGCACGACTGCTGGCGCGCCAGCGCGCGACGGGCGCCGATGCAGTCCTCGGCCTCTTCCCGGCCCACGATCCGCGGGTGATGGACATGGTGCGCACCGACGCCTCCGGCCGGGTGACGGACCTGGACCTGAAGCCCGCCACGACCGACCTCACCTTCGCCTGGGCGTGCGCCGTGTGGGCGCCGGCATTCAGCCGATTCCTGCACGACTTCGTGAACTCCGACGCCGCGGGGGAGGCCCGCCGCCAGGGCGGCCGCCGCATCGACGCCCAGGGCGACCTGCCCGCCGGCGCCGTGGTCCAGGCGGCCGTCCGGCAGGGCTTGCACATCGACAGCGTCGCCTTCCCCGACGGCACCTACCTCGACATCGGGACCCCGGCCGACCTCGCCCGGGCCATGCACAACCACCGGACGTCTGCAGCAGCCGCCCCATGAGCACCCAGAACGACGACGACGCCAGCCGCGGCACGCCCTTCCAGGCGCGGGCCCACCGGGCCATTCCCGGCGGTTGCCACACCTATTCGAAGGGTGACGACCAGTACCCCGTGAACGCCCCTGACTTCATCGTGCGCGGCAAGGGTTGCCACGTCTGGGACCGGGACGGACGCGAGTACATCGAGTACGCCATGGGCCTGCGGGCCGTGACGCTCGGCCACGCCTACGAGGAGGTGCTCGAGGCGGCGTTCGCCCAGGCCCGCCTCGGCATGAACTTCAACCGCCCGGCCTGGCTCGAGGTGGAGGCCGCCGAGGCCCTGCTCTCGCTGCTGCCCCGCGCCGACCAGGTGAAGTTCGCGAAGGACGGCTCCACCGTCCTTACCGCCGCCCTGAAGCTCGCCCGGGCCTACACCGGCCGCACCAAGGTCGCCGTGTGCGCCGACCACCCGTTCTTCTCGTACAACGACTGGTTCATCGTCAGCAAGGGCATCCCCGGCGGTATTCCCGACAGCCGGCGCAACGAGACACTGACCTTCGGCTACAACGACCTGGCGAGCGCAGAGCGGATGTTCGCCGAAAATCCCGGTGAAATCGCCTGCATCGTGCTGGAGGCCGAGCGCACCGAGGCGCCCCGGGACGGTTTCCTGCACAAGCTGCGGGACCTCGCCCGGCGGCACGGCACCGTGTTCCTGCTCGACGAGATGATCACCGGCTTCCGCTGGCACAAGGGCGGCGCCCAGCACGTCCTCGACCTGGACCCGGACCTGTCGACCTTCGGCAAGGCCCTGGGCAACGGCTTCCCGATCTCCGCGCTGGCCGGCAAGCGGGCCATCATGGACCAGGGCGGCATCTACCACGACCGCGAGCGGGTCTTCCTGCTCTCCACGACCCATGGTGCCGAGTCCCTCTCGCTGGGTGCGGCCCTCAAGATCATGGAGATCTACAACCGGGAAGACGTAACCGGCTTCCTGGACCGGCAGGGCGCCCGCCTGCGTTCAGGCGTGCAGAGGACCATTACCGAACTGCGCCTCGACGGCCTGTTCACGCTGGAAGGCCGCAACTGTGCCCTCCTCTACGGCACCCGGGACGGGGACGGCAAGCCCTCCCAGCCCTTCCGGACCCTGTTCCTGCAGGAAGCCCTTGCCCGCGGGATCCTCGCACCAAGCCTCATGACGAGCTATTCCCACAGCGACGCGGACATCGACCGCACCGTCGACGCGATTTCCGAGGCGCTGGTCGTCTACCGCAAGGCCCTCGACGAGGGCATCGGCAAGTACCTCACCGGCCGTTCCATCAAGCCCGTCTACCGCCGCTTCAACTGAGCCTGCGATGAACCACTTCGGCAACCGTTACCGCGACCGCTCCATCCTGGTCACCGGCCATACGGGGTTCAAGGGCAGCTGGCTCGCGCTCTGGCTGCAGCGCCTGGGGGCCCGGGTGACCGGCCTCGCCCTGGACCCGGAGACCCGCCCGAACCACTTCGACCTGCTTCGCCTGCCGGTGGACGACCACCGCGGCGACATCCGCGACTTCGGCCTGGTCGACCGGGTCCTGAAGGCGGCGGCGCCGGAAGTCGTCTTCCACCTGGCGGCGCAACCGCTGGTCCGCCGCTCCTACCGGGAACCGGTCGACACCTGGTCCACCAACGTGCTCGGCACTGCCCACGTGCTGGAGGCCTGCCGCCGGCAGCCGTCGGTGCGCGCCGTGGTGGTGATCACCACCGACAAGTGCTACCTGAACCGGGAGCAGGTATGGGGCTACCGGGAAAACGAGACCCTGGGCGGGCACGATCCCTACAGCGCGTCGAAGGCCGCCGTGGAGCTGCTGGTCAGCAGCCATCGCCAGTCGTTCTGGTCGGCGGCCGATGCCCCGCTGCTCGCCTCGGGGCGGGCCGGCAACGTCATCGGCGGTGGCGACTGGTCCGAGGACCGGCTGATCCCGGACGCTGCCCGGGCGGTGGCCGCCGGCGGGTCCCTCGAGATCCGCTCGCCGGGCGCGACGCGGCCCTGGCAGCACGTGCTCGAGTCCCTGTCCGGGTACCTGGTGCTGGGACAGAAGCTCATGGAGGGCCGGCGGGAGTTCGCCGATGCCTTCAATTTCGGCCCGGGCCTCGAGGGCAACCGGACTGTGGCGAGCGTGCTCACGCGGCTGCGCGAGCACTGGCCGGGGCTCCGCTGGCACCAGACCGCCGCGCCCCAGCCCCACGAGACCACCCTTCTCCAGCTGGACAGCACCAAGGCCCAGCGGGCCCTGGGCTGGGTGCCGGTCTGGAGCATCGACGAGGGCATCGCCCGGACGGCGGACTGGTACCACCGCTACACGACGGCCGGCGAGGTGATCTCCGTGGCCCAGCTCGAGGCCTTCTGCCAGGCCGCAGGCGACCTTGGCCGCGAATGGGCGCGGCCCGCTCCGTGAAGCTCGTGGCGACGCCGCTGCCCGGCGTCTTCGTGGCGGAAACGACGGTGATCGAGGACCAGCGCGGCGCCTTCGCCCGGTTCTTCTGTGCGGAGGAACTGGCAGCGGCCTTCGGTGGCCGGCCCGTGGTACAGATCAACCACTCGCGCACGGCCCGGGTCGGCTCCGTGCGGGGCCTGCACTTCCAGTACCCACCCCACGCGGAGTACAAGCTCATCCGCTGCCTGCGCGGCCGGGTCTTCGACGTGGCGGTCGACCTCCGCGCCGGTTCCGCCACGTTCCTGAAGTGGCACGCGGTCGAGCTGACGCCGGGTAACGCCCGGCTGTTCCTGCTGCCGGAGGGCTGCGCCCACGGCTTCCAGGTGCTCGAGCCGGACTCCGAACTGCTCTACCTGCATTCCGCCGCCTACGCGCCCGGCGCCGAAGGCGGCGTGCGCCACGATGACCCCCGCGTCGGCATTGCCTGGCCGCTGCCCGTGGCGGACCTGTCGGCCCGGGACGCGAGCCACCCGTTGCTGGATGCGGATTTTCGTGGCCTCATGGCCTGAAGAAGAAGGAAAGCCAGTCATGGCCCAGGGCGAACGAATAGGCGACAACTCGTACGGTGACCTCTACGCGGCGGTCTATGACGACCTTTTTTCCCGGCGGGACGACGTCGACCTGGTGGCCTCGGTCCTGCATGAACTGGCGGGCGACGGCGACGTCATCGAGTTCGGCGTGGGCACGGGGCGCCTCGCCATTCCCCTGAGCCGGCGCGGACACCGGGTTTACGGTGTCGACAATTCCTCCGCCATGCTGGAG
>CALGMY010000284.1 GCA_937958785.1 uncultured Gammaproteobacteria bacterium
GGAGGTGCAACGTGCGCATGGACGGGCTCGACTTGGCGGTGAAGCGGTGAATTTACCGCAAACAGCGCCGGCCGGCGCCGCCGCTCACGCGCGGAGCGTCCAGGGGAACCGCTCTGTGATCAGCATCAGGGGTTCTGCGCCGGCGCTCACTCGATAGGTGCGGGTGAGGAAATCGGGCGGGCCGGCGGCCGCCACGGGTGCCGGCAGCACCACGCCCCGCTCCCGGCCGTACCAGAGTCCCTCCCGCCTGGACTCGAAGCCCGGGAGCAGCAGGAGCTGTCCGATGCTGAGCCCGCCGGAATCGAGCCCGGCGCGAAGCGCGGCGGGCAGCCGGTCGGCGCAGATCAGCGACTCGGCGAAGGCGAACAGCCGCTGGCTGTGGGCACCCCGCAGCAGGACGGCCCGCCGGATCACGGTGCCCGCGGAGGTCAGCCCGAGCCAGGGGGCACCGGGCAACCCGGCCACGTCGCGAGCGGGCACGGCGAGCTGCTCCAGGGGCTGGACCGTCACGGGCTCGAGGGCCCACGCGGCGAGAAAGGTGGTGACGGTGCCGTCGATGACGAGGAGCGCGCGCTGGAGTGGCGAGAGGTCGCCGGCAGCGACGGCCGTGAGTCCCGCGGGGCGACGGTCCTGGGCGAGGAATGCACGCGCGACCGGATCGAAGTCCGGTGCGCCGGTGCGCAGTGGTCGCGGACTGTCGTTCGGCATCGGCTCTTCCGCCCCCTCGGCCGGCAAGGGCACTACCGGCCCGCCTGCAAGCGCGGGCATCATAGCGCCGGTCCGGGCCCGGGAACACGCCATGACGACTGCCAGCGACGACGCCCTGCGCCGCGACTTCATCACCATCGACGGGGCCTTCGGCCCGCGGCAGGTGCATTACCGCCGCGGTGGTCGCGGCCCCGTGGTGCTGTTGCTGCACCAGTCGCCCCAGTCCTCCCGCGAGATGGAGCCGCTCATTGCCGCCTGGGGTGGGTCATTCACGCTCATCGCGCCGGACTCGCCGGGCTACGGCTGCTCGACGCCCCTCCTGCGCGAGGGTCGCCCGGTGGCGACGGCCACGATGGACGACTTCGCCACGGCGACCCTGGAGTTCGCCGATGCCCTGGGTCTCGGCCGCTTTGGCATCTACGGCTTTCATACCGGTGCGAGTATCGGCACGGCGCTCGCCGCTGCCCATCCGGCGCGGATCTCAGCCCTGGCGGCCAATGGCCTCGTCGTGCTGACGCCGGCGGAGCGGGCGGTGATCCTCAGGGACTACCTGCCGCCGCTGGTGCCGCGCTGGGATGGTGGCCATCTTGCGTGGCTATGGGGCCGCATGCGGGAGCAGACCATCTTCTTCCCCTGGCACGACCGGCGGGCCGCCACCCGCATGGACTTCGACGTGCCGCCTGCGGACCGGCTGCAGGCCGGGCTGCTGGAGTTCCTGGCCGCCGGTGCGCATTACCCGGTGGCGTACCGGGCGGCCTTCGAGGACCGGGCGGAACTCCGCTTGCCGGCGTTTCGTGTCCCGCTGCTGGTCACGGCGGCGGCCCGGGACCCGCTCGGTGGCCATCTCGACCGGCTCGGCGGCCGCTCGGCGAGCGTGCAGGTGGAAGCCTCCGCGGATGCGGCGACGGCGCTCGCCCGGTGCCATGAGCATCTGGCCCGGCATCCGGGCGACCCCCCGCCGGCACGGATCGCCATGGCGCCGGCGAGCGGCCTCGCCGGCCCCGCCAGCCGCTACGGTGGTGTGCCGGGCGGGCAGGTGCGCGTGCTGCACCGGCCGGCCACCCGCCCTGCCCCGCTCCAGCCCGCGCTGGTGCTCCTCCATGCGCCGGGAGGTTCCGCCAGCACCGCCGACGGCATCGCGGCCACGCTCGCTGCCCACGGCGAGGTCTTCACCCCGGACCTTCCCGGCCACGGCGCGAGCGACCCGGTCACCACCGCGGGCCAGGGCGGCGCCCTCGAGGGCACGCTGGACCGGCTGGCCGCGGCGCTGAAGCCCGCGCTGCCGGCCGGCAGGCCGGTGGTGATCGTGGCGCTGGGGGCGAGCGCGCTGGTGGGCACCCTGCTCGCGAAGCGGTTCGGCCCGGGCACCGGACTCGTGCGCGTCGACGGGCTGGCCGGTGACCCGGCATCCTGGCTCCGGGATGGCCTGCCCCCGCTCGCGCCCGTCTGGTACGGCGGGCACCTGCTCGAGGCCTGGCACCTGGTGCGCGATGGCCGGGTGTTCACACCCTGGTTCCGCCGGGACCGCGGCGGCATCCGCGCCGGCGAGCCGGACCTGGATGACGGGCGCATCCAGCAGGAGGTCGGCGACCTGCTCCGCGCCAACGGGGCGTGGCAGGCACTCCTGCGGGACGTGCTGGAGCACGCGCCGGCCACCGCGGTCGCCCTGTCCGGCCCGGTCGTCGACCTGCCCGGGGTGCCATCGGACTGGTCGGCGCCGCTGGCCCAGGCCGGCGCCCCTGCAAGTTGACGCCCGGGGTCGCCGCCGTATACTCCCAAGGGCAATCAAGCCGGGGCGCATCCAAGAACGAGTGTCCATTTGGGGGACAACGCGCCCACACCCGGCGTCGCCCGGCGGCCAACCGTGCACACTTCCCCGGGCAAGACTTCCGAAGTCCGAACCCTGTTGTTGAGGAGCCTGCGTAAATGAAACGGTGTTTGACGGCAATCGTGCTGGGTCTGGCTGCCACCTCGGCCATGGCGGCGGACGACAAGACCGGCTGGAACGCCGGCATCGGCGCCGTGTTCGGTGACTACGCCTTCGACGACAACAACCTGGACGACAGCTCCACCGGCTTCAAGCTCTTCACGGGCTACCGCTTCAACCAGCTGCTCGGGGTCGAGGGCTCCTACCACAACTTCGGTGATTTCGAGGAAGACCTGGATCCGCCGAACCCCGGTGGCGAGGCCAAGGCCGAGCTGGACGGCTTCAGCGTCGCCGCCCTGCTGTTCGCACCCATCGCCAGTGAGAGCGTCGAGATCTACGGCAAGGGTGGCTACTACTTTTTCGACCAGGAGGTCGTGGTGGCCGATGGCATCGGCAACGAGACGGTCGCCGGCAGCAACTCGCCGTCCGGCCTCATGCTCGGCGCGGGCTCCCGTTTTGGCATCAGCGAACAGTTCGCGGTGCGGGCCGAGGCCGACTGGTACGACATCGATGACGGCGACCTGTGGGCCCTGAACGTGGGCTTCGAGTACCTGTTTGGCCGCCCGGCGGCGGCCCCCGTGGCGGCGGCCGTGGCAGCACCGGCTCCGGCACCGGCTCCGGTTGCCCCCCCGCCCCCCCCCGCCGATGCGGACGGCGACGGGGTCGTGGACGCCAGCGACCAGTGTCCGGACACGCCCCGGGGTGACCGGGTCGGCACCCAGGGCTGCTCCTGCGATATCACCCGCCAGGTGCGGTTCGTCACCGATTCCGCGGAACTGACCGACGAGGACATGGCCATCCTCGACGAGGTGGCCGAGACCCTCACGCGGCTCAAGTTCGTGTCCGGTACGGTGATCGGCCATACCGACAGCTCGGGTCCGGATGAATACAACCAGGCCCTCTCCGAGCGCCGTGCCCGGTCCGTGGCGACCTACCTCGAGGGCAAGGGCATCGGTAGCGGGCGCCTGGCCGTTTCCGGGGCTGGCGAGAGCGAGCCGGTGGCGGACAACGCCACGGCCGAGGGCCGCGCCGAGAACCGGCGCGTCGTTCTCCGGCGCACGGATTGCGCCCAGTAGCCGCTGCGGACGGAGCGACGCCCATGGCCTCACGCAAATTGATCCGGACGAAGATCATCCCGACCGTGCCTGCCGGCGTGCTGGCTGCCCTGCTGGCCGGCACCCCCCTGCTGGCGACTGCGGGTCCGGCAGATCCGGGCTTCCGGATCGGCGCCGCGGCACTGTTCGCCGAGTACGATCTCGACGGCGGCAGCCTCGACGACAGCTCGGTGGGTTTCCGCGGCTTTGCCCAGTACCGCTTCAACCGGGTCCTGGCGGTCGAGATGTCCTGGCTCAATACCGGTGACTTCGAGCAGGACAACGAGCCCGGTGAGGACGGTGGCGACGCCACGCTCAGCGCCAACGGTTTCGTCTTCGACGTGGTGGGCTACTTGCCCTTCTCGCCGGAGAACCTGCAGCTGTTCGGCAAGGCAGGGTTCTTCGACCTGGACCAGGACCTCGAGATCGACGGCATCACGGCCAGCGCCCGGAGCGCGGACGGCCTGACCTTCGGTGCCGGCGCCGATCTCGCGGTGGCGGAAGACTGGGACCTGCGCCTCGAGGGCAACTGGTACGACTTCGACGGTGCCGACTTCTGGACCGTGTCCCTCGGCATCAGTTACCGGTTCGGCCAGCCCGAGTAGCCGGCTCCGCGACAGTCCCGTGGCGCGGCACCGGCCGGTTCTCTTCCTGCTGTGTGCCCTGCTCGGCCACGGCATCGCCTGGGCGGACGCCGGCTGGACCGCCTACGGCGGTGATGCCGGCGGGTCCCATTACTCGCCACTCGCCCAGATCGACCGCAGCAACGTCGGGCAGCTGGTAAAGGCCTGGGAATACCGTACCGGCGAACTCGCCCGGCATCCCGACCGCCAGCAGTTCGCGAGCTTCCACGTCACGCCGCTCCTGCTGCCGCCGGGTGCAGGCCAGTCCCTCGTGTTCTGCACCCCGTTCAACCGGCTCATCGCCCTCGATCCGGCCACCGGCACCGAGCGCTGGGTGTTCGATCCGGGCCTCGAGCTCGGGCCCGTCGGCTCCCGGTACAACTGCCGTGGCATCGCCTATTGGGAGGACCCGGACGCCGCGCCGGGCAGCGCCTGCCGCCACCGGCTGTACATGGGCACTGGCGACCTGCGACTCCTGGCGGTCGACGGGCGCACCGGCCGGGCCTGCGCGGGCTTCGGCACGGCGGGCAGCGTCGACGTGAGATCCCTGGTGCTCGCCGAGGCCGAGGCCCGGGCTGCCCGGATCGGCCGGCCCGTGGACTTCCGGCCGGGAGACGTGCAGTTCTCGTCGCCACCGACCATCGCCGGCACCGTCGTCGTGGTCGGCTCGGCCAACAACACCAAGTTCCGGCGCAACGACGGCCCGAGTGGCGCCGTGCGGGCCTTCGACCTGCGCGACGGCCGGTTGCGCTGGAGCTTCGACCCGGTACCACGCAATCCCGGCGATCCCGCTGCCGCCGGCTGGACCGCCGAGGCCCTGGCCACCACGGGTGCAGCCAACGTCTGGAGCATCATGTCCTACGACGCCGCCCGGGACCTGGTGTTCCTGCCAACGGCGAGCGCGGCACCGGACTTCTTCGGTGGCACGCGGCCGGGCGACAACCGTTACGCCAACTCCGTGGTGGCCCTGCGGGCGGCCACTGGCGAGGTCGCCTGGCACTACCAGCTGGTGCACCACGACGTCTGGGACATCGACCTCCCCGCCCAGCCGATGCTGCTCGACCTGGCACTCGGCGGACGGGCGGTGCCCTCGGTGGTGCAGATCACCAAGATGGGCCTCGTGTTCGCCTTCGACCGGGCCACCGGCGAACCCGTGCTGCCCATCGAGGAGCGGCCCGTGCCGGGGGGCGGCGTGCCGGGGGAACAGCTCTCCCCCACCCAGCCTTTCCCGGTGACCATCCCGCCGCTGGTGAAGGGCGGCCTGGGACCCGAGGATGCCTGGGGTTACACCTTCCTCGACCGGGCCGTGTGCCGGCGCCTCATCGAGAATGCCCGGCACGGGGAGTACTACCTCCCACCGAGCCGGGAGGGCACGGTGAATTTCCCCGGCATGGCGGTCACCAACTGGGGCGGCGGGGGCTTCGATCCCGGCCGCCAGCTGCTCGTGCTGCCGGTGAACCGGGCGCCGACCTTCACCCAGCTGATACCCCTCGACGAACTGGATCCGGCGGTGCTCGGCAATCCCATGGCCGGGCTCATGGGCAACCCGGGCAAGCTCGATGGCACGCCCTACGCCCAGGTGTTCAAGCCGCTGCTCTCCCCGCTCTTCTCGCCGTGCAATCCGCCTCCCTGGGGCGAACTCGTCGCCCTCGACCTCGCCACGGGCGAGACGCGGTGGCGGGTACCCCTCGGCGTGCTGGACAAGCTGGTGCGGCTGCCCCTGCCGTTGCGCTGGGGCACGCCGACGTCCGGCGGGCCCATCGTCACCGGAGGGGGCCTCGTCTTCATCGGGGCCACCATGGATGAGCGCTTCCGGGCCTTCGACGTGGAGACCGGCGAGGAGCTCTGGCAGGATTCGACGCCCACCGCCGCCATGGCGACGCCCATGACCTACGAGGTGGGGGGCCGCCAGTTCGTGGTCGTGGCGGCGGGGGGCCACATGTGGCAGTACGCGTTCAAGATGGGCGACTCCCTCATCGCCTGGCGGCTCCGGGACCCCTGACCGCCCCCGCCCTGCCCCGAGCGCCGTTTTGCGCCGCACTAACGAGGCATGTCCCCGATTCTGTGAGGCGGCGCACGACCGACCCGACATAAAACCCTGATCCTAGCCGGGCCTTAAGTCAAAGGGCCGAAGGGCCAATGGTCATGACAGGGATTGTCGCGCGTCGCTCGTGGATCGCCATCGCGGTTGCCCTCGGCAGCTTTGCCGCCGGGTGCGGAACCGTCCAGCAGTTCGAGCCTGCACCGGAACACCTCAAGACGACCGCGGGCACGGGCACCGTGCCCCCGCCCGTCAGCCAGCTGCCGGCGCCACCGGCGCCGGTGCCCCGGCCACCCCAGGACACCTACTCCGTCGTCGTGACCGACGTGCCCCTGCGCGACGTGCTGTTCGCGCTCGCGAGGGACGCCGGTGTCAACGTGGACGTCTCCGGCGACCTGCAGGGCAACGTCACGCTCAACGCCATCGACCAGACCCTGCCCCAGATCCTCGACCGGCTGAGCCGCCAGGCCAGCATCCGCTACACGCTGGAGGACGACACCCTGGCGGTGGTGCCGGATTCGCCCTACTGGCAGAGCTACCGGGTGGACTACGTGAACCTGGCCCGGACCACGGAAGGCGACGTGACCGTCGCGACCCAGATTGCCACGGCGGGTGGAAGCGTCGGCGAGGACGAGGAGTCGGGCGGTGGCACCGAGGGCGAGGGCAATGGCTCCCGGACGGTCGTCAAGAACCTCTCCGACAACGCCTTCTGGACCACACTCGCGAACAACCTGCGCCAGCTCGTCACGGGCAGGGGCCAGGCCGGCGATGGCGACGCTGGCGGCAGCGACCCGGTGGTGATCAACCCCATGACCGGCCTCGTCAGCGTGCAGGCCACCGGCGCCCAGCACCGCCAGATCCAGGGCTACATCGACCAGCTCACGGCGGGTGCCAAGCGCCAGGTCCTCATCGAGGTCACCGTGGTCGAGGTGGACCTCAACGACAGCTACCAGGCCGGTGTTGACTGGGCCTCCGTATCGTCCCAGGGGGGCCTGGGCGGAGACGGCATCTCGCTGTTCAACGACGTCATTGGCAACAACCTGGCAACCCCACCGGTCTTCACCGGCACCTACAACAACTTCGAGGCAGACGGCAGCGGCTACTCGGCCACGGTGAAGCTGCTGGCCCAGTTTGGTGACACCAAGGTGCTGTCCACGCCCCGCATCATGGCGCTGAACAACCAGACCGCGCTGCTCAAGGTCGTGGACGAACTGGTGTACTTCACGCTCACGTCCGAGACGATCGAGAGCACGGGACCGGGCATTGCCCCCCGGACCATCGTCACCAGCGAAATCAACACGGTGCCTGTCGGCTTCGTGATGAGCGTGACGCCCCAGATCAGCGAGAATGGCAATGTCAGCCTGAACGTGCGGCCGACGCTCACCCGGATCCTCGATTTCGTGGTGGATCCGGCCCCCCGGCTCGCCGGCGCCGACTTCGACAACCTGGTGCCCCAGCTCCATGTGAGCGAGATCGAGTCCCTGCTCGAGGTGGCCGACGGCCAGACCGTGGTCATCGGCGGCCTGATGCAGGACCGCACCAGCAAGAAGACCGACGGCGTGCCCTACCTGTCCCGGCTGCCGGTGGTCGGCAACCTCTTCAGCTTCCGCAACGACGAGGTGAAGAAGAGCGAGCTGGTGCTGTTCCTGCGCCCCACCGTGATCCGTGGCGCCGGCACCGGCCAGGAGGCCCTGGCCACCACTGCCACGCCGCTACCCGCCGCTACCCGCAGCCTCGCCGCGGAGGGTGGCAACCCGTGAGCTCCCTCCTCGACATCCTGCACCGGCGGGACAGCCGGGCCGACGAGCCGGACGTCACCACGCCAGTCGATGACGCACCGGCCACCATCGAACTGCACCTCGCCGTCGACAATGGTCCGGGCGCACCGGCGGCCGGCCCCGTGGACGAACCTGCCGCCGGGCCGGACATCGCGCTGGCACCCGAGCCGGTCTTCCCGGCCGGGCCGGAAGCGCCGCCCATCGACCCGCCGCCGGCCGATGCCACCCGGGTGCTCCTGGCCCGCCAGCAGGCGCGCCGCTCGCGTCGCGCCACCGGGCTGCTGGCGGCAGGCCTCGCGATCATCGTCGCCGGTGCCGCCGTGACGACCTGGCTGCTGAACGAGACCACGACGGACCTCGCCGGCGGCGACTCCCTGTTCACCGCCCCGCCACCCGCCACCGGCACGGTCGAGCGGGTGGTGACGCCTCCTTCCGCGACGCCCCCTGCCACGACACCCGCCGCCAGCACGCCAGCGCCGCCGGTATCGGGACCCGCTGCGGCCCCGGTCGTAAGACCGGCCGCGCCGCCTGCCACCGGCCCGGAGCCGCTGCCGGCCGGGGACACCGCCTGGTTCGACGAGCCCGCCGCGGAGGTCGCCCGGGAACCGGTGCGCTTCAGCCGCGGGACGACGACGAATCCGCTGTTCCCCAAGCTCACGGAGGCCTACGCGGCGTTCCAGGCCGCCGACTTTGCCCGGGCCGAGACCCTGTACCAGGAAGTGCGCGCCGCCGACCCGGTGAACGTGGACGCCCTGCTCGGCCTCGCGGCCCTGGCCGTGCGCGACGGACGCGCCGACGAGGGCCGCGCCCTCTACGAGGCCGTGCTGGCCGCCGAGCCGCGGAACACGGCAGCCACCAGCGCCCTCAGTACGCTGCCCGCCAGTGGTTCCCGAAACCTGGACGAGACGACGCTGAAGAACCTGCTGCGCGAGCAGCCGGGCGCGGCGCACCTGCACTTCGCGCTGGGCCTGAAGCAGGCGTCCGCGGGCCGCTGGCCGGATGCCCAGCTCGCGTTCTTCGATGCCGTGCGCCACGAACCGGCGAATGCGGACTACGCCTACAACCTGGCGGTCAGCCTCGACCAGCTCGGGCAGGCTGGCCAGGCGGCGGCCTGGTACCAGCGGGCCATCGAGCTCGCGACCGCGTCGTCCCTGTTCAGCACGAGTACCGCCGGCGAGCGGCTCGCGATCCTGCGCAACGCCGGAACCTGACCATGGCCACACCCGTCTCCCGCAAGCCGGCCGACGCCCAGCCTGCCGCCACCGCGCGGGGCGAACGTCGCGCACCCCGCAAGCAGCTCGGCGAATTCCTCGTCGAGAAGGGCCTGATCAACCGCGACCAGCTGCGCGTCGCGCTCACCGAGCAGCGCCAGAAGAACGAACGACTGGGCAAGATCCTGGTGCGCCTCGGGCTCGTCAGCGAGTCCGTCGTACGCGACGTGCTCGCCGAGATGCTCCGGGTGGAGAGCATAGACCTCTCCAAGGTGGTGCCGGACAGCGATGCAGTGGCGCTGCTGACGGAGGATATCGCCCGGCGCTTCCGCCTGCTGCCGATCGCCTACGACCCGGCGGCCCGGGTACTGACCGTGGCCATGTCCGACACCTTCGACGTGGTGGCACTCGACCAGGTCGGGGCCCTGCTCGGGGGCAACATCGAGGTCCGCACGCTGCTGGCGAGCGACGCCGAGATCCAGGCGGCCATCGAACACTTCTACGACAAGGAGTTCTCCCTGGCGGGCATCCTCCAGGAGATCGACTCCCCCGAGACGGCGGCCCCGCTCCCGGCCAACATCGGTGACGACGTCACCCAGCCCATGGTGCGCCTCGTGGACGCCCTGCTGGCCGACGCGGTCAAGCGACGCAGCTCCGACGTGCACCTGGAACCGGAGGACGGCTTCATCCGGGTGCGCTACCGGATCGACGGCGTGCTGCGCCAGGTCTCGACGGTCCACAAGAAGTTCTGGGCCGCCATCGCCGTGCGCGTGAAGGTAATGTCCGGCATGGACATCACCGAGACCCGGGCGCCCCAGGACGGCCGCATCTCGCTGTCCGTGGGTGGCAGGACCGTCGACTTCCGCGTGGCCACGCAGCCGACGATCCACGGCGAGAACATCGTCCTGCGCATCCTCGACCGGCGGGCAGGCATCGTTCCCCTGGAGAAGCTGGGACTGCCGGACGACCTGCTGACGCTCCTCAAGATGCTGATGGCACGCCCCGAGGGCGTGATCCTGGTCACCGGCCCCACCGGCAGCGGCAAGACCACGACCCTCTACTCGATCCTCAACTACCGGAACGACGAGGCGGTCAACATCATGACCCTCGAGGACCCGGTGGAATACCCGTTCCCCATGATTCGCCAGACCTCGCTCGGCGAGGCGGTGAAGCTGGACTTCGCCGGGGGCATCCGCTCGCTCATGCGCCAGGACCCGGACATCATCCTGGTCGGCGAGATCCGCGACGAGGCCACGGCCGAGATGGCGTTTCGCGCGGCAATGACCGGCCACCAGGTCTACTCGACCCTGCACACGAACTCGGCGCTCGGCGCGATTCCCCGGCTGCTCGACATCGGGCTGAAGCCCGGCATCCTCGCCGGCAACATCATCGGCATCGTCGCCCAGCGCCTGGTCCGGCGCCTCTGCCCGCACTGCAAGGCGGAGTACGCGCCGAGCGAGATCGAGCGGCGGCTCATGGGCATCACTGGCGGCAGCGACGTGAAGATCTGGCGCAGCACGGGGTGCGACCAGTGCAACCAGATCGGGTACCGGGGCCGGCTCTCGATCATGGAAATCGTTCGCTTCGACCGTGACATGAACGAGGCCCTGGCCCGCAGCGCGTCCCTCGGCGAGCTGCATGCGATGGCCGTGGCACGCGGGTTCCGGCCACTGGCCGACGACGGCATCCGGCGGGTGCTCGCGGGCGACACCAGCCTCGACGAGATCGCCCGGGTGGTCGACCTGACGGAGCGGGCGCTGGGGGTCGCAACGTGAGTGCGTTCGCCTACCGGGCCGTCGACGGCAACGGCCGGCTGCTTCGGGGGGAGCTGGCGGCTTCGTCGGAGGCCGAGCTCGACTCGCGCCTGCTCCAGATCGGGCTGCAGCTGGTCACCTGCCGGCCGCTCAAGGGTCGCCAGCAGATGGCGGCACGCGCGCGCGTCAGCCGCCACGAGCTGATCAACTTCTGCTTCCACCTCGAGCAGTCCCAGAAGGCGGGCCTGCCGATCATCGAGGCGCTGCGCGACCTGCGGGACAGCACCACGGAGGAAGGGTTCCGCAACATCCTCGCGTCGATCTCGCTGTCCGTCGAGGGGGGCAAGGGGCTGTCGGATGCCATGGCGGAGTTCCCGGCGACCTTCGACCGGGTGTTCGTGGCCCTGGTCCGCGCGGGCGAGAAGTCCGGCGAGCTCGCCGAGGTACTGACCCGGATGACCGAGACCCTGAAGTGGCAGGATGAGCTGATCTCCCAGACCAAGAAGCTGGCCATGTACCCGGCCTTCGTTGGCACGGTGGTCACCGGCGTCGTGTTCTTCCTGATGCTCTACGTCGTGCCCCAGATGACCGAGTTCCTGAAGACCATGGGGCAGGAGGTTCCGCTGCACACCAGGGCGCTGATCGCGACCTCCGAGTTCGTGGTCCGTTTCTGGTACCTGCTGCTGGCGGTACCCGCTGGCCTGGCGATGCTGGGCCGGTGGCTGGTCCGTAACGATCTCCGCGCCCGGCGGGCCTTCGACGGCTTCAAGCTCAAGGCGTGGCTCGTCGGACCGATCCTGCAGAAGATCATCATGAGCCGCTTCGCCACCTACTTCCAGATCATGTACGCGTCCGGCATCCCGATCGTCGAAGGCCTGCGCACGTCCCGGGAACTGGCCGGGAACATGGTGGTGGCCGAGTCCCTGGACCGGGTCTCCGGTTACGTGGCCGAGGGCAACTCGCTGAGCGCCGGCATCGACAAGGCCGGCCTGTTCCCGCCGCTGGTCGTGCGCATGATCCGCATGGGTGAGGACATCGGCAAGCTGGAGGAGTCCCTCCAGAACGTCAGCTATTTCTACAACCGCGAGGTCGGCGAGGCAGTAGACCGGCTGCAATCGCTGATCGAGCCCGCGATGACCGTGATCCTCGGCCTCATCCTCGGCTGGGTGATGCTCTCGGTGCTGGGACCCATCTACGACACCATCGGCAACCTGGGGGCGACCTGACATGAACCTTCGGCACGTCATCTACCTCACCGGTGGCAGCGCGGTCCTCTATACCCGTGAACGATCGCGCTTCGCCCCGGTGGCGGAGTTCGACCTGGAGGCCGGCGACGGAGCGGCGCTCGTCACCACACTGCGCCAGGCCCCGGCCGTGGTCGCGATCATCGTGGACGTGCCCGAGGAGGAACACCACCGGGACACGATGCCGCGCCTGGGTGCCCGGGACCAGGCGGCGATGCTTGCCCGCAAGCTGAACAGGCTGTTTCCACGAACCAGCTATCGGGCAGCCGCGGTACAGGACCGCCTCCCCGACGCGCCGGACACCCAGCGCATCCTGCTGAGCGGCCTGCCCAAGGCCGAGCAGCTCGCCGGACTGCAGGCGCTGCTCGCCGCCGCCCGGATCCCGGTGTCCGTCGTGTGCAGCCCGGCCCTGCTCAGCCGCCCACTGATCGAGAGACTGCGCCCGGCCCAGCCCGCGGCCACGACGCTGATCGTCTCCCGGCACCGGGAGGGCGGACTGCGGGTCTCCTACTTCCGCGGCCGCCACCTCGCCGGCAGCCGGCTCATCCGGCCCGCCGTCGCCGCACCACCCGGCGACTTCGCGCGCCTGACCCGCCAGCTGGAGGAGAGTGTCCGCTACTTCGATGCGGCCTTCGCACCCAGCGCGGCGAACCCGGTGGACGTCCTCCTGGTGTGCGACGACGTGCCGTCCGGAGCGGCCATGGAGACTGGGCACGAGGGCTTCCGCCTTCACGTACCCGATCCCGCCACGGTGGCACGGCGGCTGCGCGTTCCCGTCCCCGGGGCGGGCAACGCCGACCTGCTGTTCGTCGAGCTGCTGCGCCGCTGCGCGCCTGCCGGGAACTACAGCCCGGCGGAGGAGCGTCGTTACTTCCAGCTCCACCAGCTGCGCGTCTTCGGCAGGGCGGCCTGCGTGGGTCTCGGCGCCGCCGCGCTGGCAGGGTCAGCCATCAATGTGGCCGGCTTCCTGGATGTCGGCCGTGAGCTCGCGACCACCCGCGCTGCCGTTGCCGACGTCTCCAGCCAGCTGGACGCAGGCCTGCGATCCGACGGCATGGCGGGCACCGACCCGCTGGAGATGCAGCGCATCGGCACGTCCTGGCAATTGCTGCGCCGGCATTCGGTCGAGCCGGAGCAGATCCTGGGACTCCTCAGCCAGGCACTGGAATCGAACCCGCAGATCCAGCTCGAAGGCATCGAGTGGGCGCACCTCCAGGTCATGGCGGCCACGCCGGACGACGAGGAGGCGCCGGTCGACGAGACCACCGAACCGGAAGTCGACGCCGCCGAGGCCGGCGACGCACCGCTGACCTCCGGCGAGCAGCGCGTCCGGCTCACCATCAAGGGCCGGGTCGAGCCCTTCGACGGCAACTACCCGCTGGCCTTCCTGGGCGTGCGGACGTTCATGTCGTCGCTGGGAGCGGACCCCCGGGTGATCTCGGTCAAGGCGCGCCAGGAGCCCCTGGACGTGAGCCCCCGGTCGAGCCTGACCGGCGAGATGACACCGGAGACGCGCGTGGACAAGGCCTCGTTCTCCCTGAACCTGCTCCTGAGGTTTGACAATGGGCCCGCGTGACCTCGACTGGTCGTACCTCCGCCAGGGCCTGCTCTGGCCCGGCATGCTGCTCGTCGGCGCCGGCCTCGCCTGGGGCGCGAGCTCCGTCTACACGTCGCGGGCGACCGCCGCACTGCAGGCTGAACGGGACGCACTGGCAAGCCTCGAGGCCGAGCGCGACGAAGTGACGGAGCGGCGGCAGGCGAGGCGGCAGTTCGCCCGCCTGTTCCAGGGGCTGTCCAACGACGGGGTGGTGGGCACCGAGCAACGCCTGGCGTGGATCCAGTCCACGCGGGATGCCGCCCGCGACCTCGGCCTGCCTTACCTCCGCTACACCACCCGGCCCCAGCGGCCCTTCGAGGCCGCCTGGCTGGTGCCGGGCGTCACTGCGCCGGTGCTGGTGAGCGCGATCGACCTGCAGCTCGGACTCGTGCACGAAGGTGACCTGCTGGACCTGGTGGACCGGCTGCGCGCCGCACCGGGACTCCTCCGGGTGGAAGCCTGCAACCTCGAGATGCCGGGTACCGGGCCGGGGGCGGAACCGGACAAGGCGAACCTCACGGGCAACTGCGAGCTCGGCCTCTACTCCATTCCACGCGAAGCGGCCATGGCAGCCGTCGATCCGGAGTCCTGACATGCAGACCCTAGCAACGTTCACCCTGGGCTGCCTGTTCGCTGGCGCCGTCCTGCCAGCGGCGGCGGCCGAGCCGCTCGGCCGGCTGTTCCTCACGCCGGAGGCACGGCGCCTCCTGGATGCCGGGCGCACACCCGGCGAGGAGTTGCAGCCTCAGCCGGGCGAACTGCCGGGCGGGGCCGGGACATCGGACCAGGTGGTGCTCAATGGCATCGTCCGGCGCCGGCTCGGACCCGACGTGGTGTGGATCAACGGCGAGCGCGCGGACCAGTCCGGCCGGATCCGCCTGCGCCAGGGCCCGGACCGGGCCAACAGGGTGGTGCTCGAGGACGCCACCGACGGGAACACGGTGCGCCTCAAGCCCGGCCAGTTCTGGGAGCCGGAGACGGGGCTCGTGGCTGATTGCCGCGGCTGCCGGCAGCCGGCGTCCCCGGTCGAGGCCCCGCAACCGCCGGCGGAGGGCACGGCGGGTCCGCCGTGACCGCCCGTGAAACCCCGCTCCTCAGGACCGCCCGTCCGCCAGCGCGGCGCCGCGCTGCTGCTGATGCTTCTCCTCCTCGTGCTCGGCGGCGCGGTGCTGTTCTCCCGGAACATGACGACGCAGGCACCGGGCGCAACCCGCACCGCGGCCAACGCTGAACTGCTGGCAGAGGCGAAGGAAGCCCTGCTGGGCTATGCGACGACCTACGACGCCACCCACCCGGGCGAGTTGGGCTTCCTGCCCTGCCCGGACGTGGATGCGACGGGGCTGCTCGACGAGGGCGAGGCCCACGAACTGCTCTGCGGCCTCCAGCACCGGAGTGTGCTGGGCCGGCTGCCCTGGCGCACCCTGGGCCTCGACCCCGGCCGGACCCGCGGCGGCGAGTGCCTTTGGTATGCCGTGTCCGGGTCCTGGAAGGCCGGCGGCGTCGCCAAACCGGCGCTGCTCAATCCGGACTCCAGCGGCCAGTTCCGCGTGCTCGCCACCGACGGCACCCTCGTTGCAGGGGCAACACCGGCCGAACGTGCGGTCGCCGTGATCATCGCGCCGGGTCCGCCGCTGCCCGGGCAACTTCGCCTCACGCTGCCCGCCGGCGTGAGCCAGTGCGGCGGCAACTTCACGGCTGGCGGCTACCTGGACAATGCCACCGGTCTCGGGATCAACAACGCCAACCTGGCGCTGGCCGCCGATGCCATCGATGACTTCGTGACGGCGGACCCCGGTGCCACCGGGGTGAACGACCAGGTGATCTTCATCACCCGTGCCGAGGTGCAGGAGCGGCTGCTCCGGCGCCCGGACGTGCAGGCGCGGCTGCGGGACCTCGCCTATGCCGTGGCGCGCTGCATCGCCGATTACGGGTTGCGCAACCCGGGCGGGGCCACCGACCGGCGCCTGCCCTGGCCAGCCCCCGTGGACCTGCCGGATTACCGCACACCGGCCCAGTACAACGACACGCCGGTCGGCCAGCTGAGCGGACGGGTGCCGGATGCGGTGAACGATTCCAATGTCCGCACCGGCAACCTGTCGCCCGGCGTCCTGTCGGCCTGCAATACGGCCACGGTGCCCGAGTGGACCCCGGAGATGGCCACGCTCTGGCGCCACTGGAAGGACCACCTCTTCTACGCGGTTGGCTGGGACTTCCGGCCCGACGCGCCGCCGGCGAGTGCCTGCGCCAGCTGCCTCACGGTGAACGGCGCCGGCGCCTGGGCGGGTCTGGTGATGTTCTCCGGCGCCCGTCTCACCGCCCTCGGGCAGGTCCGTGACGAGCCCCCGATGGACCCGGACACCCGCGGCACCATCGGCAATTACCTGGAAGGCCGCAACGCCGGCAACCACCCCAACGCATCCGGCACCGGCAACTACGAGTCGGGCGCGGCAACCACGACTTTCAACGACATCCTCTACTGCATCGACGCCAACCTGAGTGTCACGCCATGCTGAAGCGCCACCATCGCCACCGCCTCCAGGCAGGCTTCAGCCTGCTGGAACTCGCCATCGTCCTGCTGATCGTCGGGCTGATGCTCGGCGGACTGATCATGCCGCTCAGCGCCCGCATGGACCAGCAGAAGGTCGAGACCACCCGGCGACAGCTGGAGCAGGTGCGCCAGGCGCTCGTGGGCTACGCGCTCGCCCGGGACGCACTGCCCTGCCCGGCCACGCCGGCCAGCGACGGGCTGGCCGCCACGACGGCCACCGGCTGCACGCGCCAGCACGGCTTCGTGCCGGCCGTGACCCTGGGCCTGCCCGGCCCGCTCAACCGGGACAAGCTGCTGCTCGACGCCTGGGGCAGCCCCATCCGCTACTCGGTGAGCAACAGCGACGCCAACGGCAATGGCCAGTGGGATTTCGTCCGGCCCGGCGAAATGCGTGCGGCGACCCTCGCTGCGCTCGCCCCCAGCCTCGACGTGTGCACTACGACCACGGGCTCGAGCGCGACGGCCTGCGCCAGCAGCGCCACGACCATCACGGCGACGGCCCCGGTGGTGCTGGTGTCCCTCGGCAGGAACTGGGCCACGGCCGCCGCCGGCGACCAGCTGGAGAACCTGGGGGCCACCGTCGCAGGCGGGCCGTCCGGGGTGTCCTACCCGGTGGCCAGCGACGACGTCTTCGTCAGCCGCACGGAGTCGGGCCAGGCGGGCAGCGAGTTCGACGACATTGTGACGTGGGTCTCGCCGTCCACCCTCTACGGCGAGCTGGTCAGCGCCGGCCGCCTGCCGTGAAGCGCGGGAAATCCACCGATTCTGTGACCGGTTTTACAGAACGTCCCGGCGCATTCCCCCATGATTTCGCCAGGTTTTGCGGTAGCGGCGGGGCAGGACGTCCCGTCAGGATTTTCTTCCAGGAGCACGGCATGTTCACCACGTCACGTCAGCAGGGCTTCACGCTCGTCGAGATCGCGATCGTCCTCGTCATCATCGGCCTCCTCATCGGTGGCGTGCTGAAGGGCCAGGAGATGATCACGAACGCGAAGGTCAGCAAGGTCGAGAACGACTACAAGGGCATCACCGCCGCCATCCTGGCCTACCAGGACCGCTACGGCGTGCTCCCGGGTGATGACCCGTCTGCCTCCACCCGCTTCCCGGGCACCTGGACCGCCGCCGACAATGGCAACGGCAATGGCGTGATCGCCGGCGCCTGGAACGGCACCGCCAACACCCTGGAGTCACGCAAGATCTGGAAGCACCTGCGCGGTGCCGGTTTCCTGAAGGGCCCGGTCGACGCCACGGCCGCCTCCTACCAGCAGCCGGCCCACGCCTTCGGCGGGCTGGTGGGCTTCGAGCAGGGCATGTACAACCTGTCCGGCCACGTCGTCGTGTTCGGGGCCCTGCCGGGCAACGTGACCCAGATCCTCGAGGCACGGGGCGACGATGGCAATCCCAGCACGGGCTCCGTGCAGGGCAACGGCACCGCCACGGCCTACACGCTGAATACCAACTACAACGTGGCGTTCAGCTTCTAGGCGACACCCGGGCGGCGCCCGGGGCGAGAAAACGAAACGGGGCGGTGCGCGAGCACCGCCCCGTTGCTTTTTCGGGGTCGCGAGGAGCAGCTCAGTCCTCGAGCTCGACCTCTTCGGCGACGACCGGCGGATAGTCCGCGAGGAAGAACTTGACCTTCACGATGTCACCGACGTCGACGTCACCGCCAAAGAAATCTTCAATGCCCTCTTCGAACTGGGTGAACACGTTCGTCAGCACGGTCACGCCAAGGATACTAAAGCTATCGTTGGGCTCGTCGAAAGACGATATCGGCCCGCGCAGGATGCCTTCCTCCTCGTCGGACTCCTGGCGTTGCAGGAGCGTGGCCAGGATCGCGTTGCCCGCCTGTGGAACACCGCGGATCTCGACCACGTCCCCGACCAGGAGGTCCGCCAGAGTGAAGTTCCGGACGTCCTCCTCGCTCTGGTCCTCAAGCCGGGTCTCCGTGTTCACGGTCACCGTCACGCCCAGCACCACGAGCTGGTTGCTGCCGGGAGTCACCGTATCCACGTTGGCGGTGATGCGCACCGTCGAACTCGAGCCGGACGCCCCCGTTTGCACCCTTACCTCGCTGGCGACGATCGCGCCGCTGGAATTAAACTCGCCCTTGACTCGTACCTTGGCACCGAGCGCAACCGTGCCGCCCGTGGGCGGGACGCTGCTCTGGACCGGGATGCCGGCGACCGAGAAGGCGTTGTTTGAGGTGAAGCTGGTCACGTAGCCCTCGACCTCGGCGTCCTCGCCATCGTCACCGATGCTGCTGCCCTCGTCCTCGAGCTCGACTTCGGTGGCAATGAGCACATTGGCAATGACAGCCGTACCCCTAACCTCGACAAAGTCACCATTGCTGAGGCCATTGGGAACGCTAATCCCCGAGATGTCCACATCCTGGGTCCCGATGGCGAAGGCGGTCGCGGTCAGCCCCGATACGAAGCCGCGAATCTCAATTTCTCCGCCACCGATTTTTCTTTCTACGCGGGTTGCCCGGATGACCGTCCCCGGGTCCAACTGACCGCTGTCGTCCACGTAACCACTCACCTCCACGAAATCCCCGTCTGCCAGGCTGCCGATGTCGAACAGTGGCGAGGCGAACGAGGTGTCGGGGTCGACGGCCACGGTCTGGCCGAGCACCACGAAGGTGCCCGCCACCGTGTTGATGCTGGCGGCCGTGATGGGCCCCTCCACCGCGTCGTCGTAGACGACCTCGTCGGCCCGGCGGGTGACGCCGTCGTCGGTGCTGGACCAGCGCAGGGTCACGACCTGGCCGACCTGCAGGTTGCCGATCGTGCCGCTGGTGTCGTCGATGAGGAAGGACGTGCCGCTGGTCTCGTACTCGACCCCGTTCACGATGATGCTGCCGAAGCCGGTGATCGTGCCGGTGGTCACCCCGAGCCGGTCGATGCCGGCAAAGCCGCCACCGCCACCACCGCCGCAACTGGCGACGAGCACGGCGGCCAGCGCCAGCGACCAGATCTTCTGCATCACGTTCCCCATGACCAAACCCCTATTCTCCAGATATCAGGAAGACACCAATGCCGAGCCTCATGGGCTTCGCCGCGCCACTCCCTGCCGGGGTGGACTGCGCGGGTCGCGCCTGGTGCTCGGTCAGCCACTTGTCCATGCGTTCCAGGAATTCCTGGCCGTTCTGCTCGACGAACGCCTCGAACTCGGCCATCGCCTCGGGCGCGACGCTGTCGCTGGTCGCGCGACCGATGAAGCGGCGGCGGGGCGCCTTGCCCCCGGCGGACCCCGGCTCGGCGCCCACATCCAGGTTGTGGGAGATGCCGGCCCCCAGGTCCCGCAGCATGCTGCCGGCGTTCAGGATCCACTCGGGATCGAAACGCCGGGGCATGAAGTAGCGTCGTTCCACCTTGAGGTTGCCGTCCGCGAGGACGGTCACCGCGCCGACGCGCTCGAGTTCCTTGCGCATGCTGGTGACCGGTACGTCGCCCCCGTAGCGGCGCCAGAGCGTGGCGAAGCTCGGACCCTCCCCGTCCGGTGCCAGCACCAGCGGTTCGCCACTCGGGGCAATGAAGTCGGGATCCTGGTGCCACCCCGAGAGCAGGCGGGTTGCATCCGTCGTCTTGTTGGGCATCGGCTCGGCCTCCTGCTCGAGGAGGGCCCGGACCCGGGCGATCTCCTTGCGGCTGACGCCGGTGAGGATCGACACCCGGGAGATGTTCGTGGGCCGGCCCTTGAGGCCGTAGTCCTGGCTCGCCACCGTGACGAAGACGCTCTTCGACACCTCGGCGAACTCCCGCCAGGTCATGCCGCACTTGAGCAGCAGGCTCGCGATGGGCCGGAGCAGGACCCGGCACGTCTGTACGACGACGCAGCGGTCCAGGCCGTTGGGTGGGGTGGATTCGGCTGGCATGTCCACGGTGTTGAACGTTGGCCTGCGCCGATTATGACCGATTTGCCGGGCCCGCCGGGCGTTTCTCCCCGGCGGGCCCGGCGGGCCGCTGCCCTCAGTCGTCCTCGTGCTCGAATTCCACCTCGTCCGCCGCCAGCAGCGCAAATTTCCATGCAAGCTGGTCTTCCTTTT
>CALGMY010000285.1 GCA_937958785.1 uncultured Gammaproteobacteria bacterium
GCCTCGAGCCGGTGGCGTGCCACCAGCTCGGCCGCCCGGCGCACCTCGGCCTCGAGGCGCGTGACGGCGGCCGCGGCGATGTCGGCTTCCGCGGCCGCGGTGCGCGCCTGGGTCCGGGAGATGTTGCTGGTGGCGGCGAGGGCCGCGGCATCGTCCCGCAACCGCGCCTGCTCGATGCGCCGCGTGCGGGCCTCCTCCAGGGAGGCCCGGGCCCGGGCCAGGTCCAGTTCGGCCAGCACGGGATCCAGCTGCAGCAGCAGGTCGCCGCGCCGGACCCGGTCGCCCGCGTCGACGCGGACGGCGGCCACCAGGCCGGACTGTCGCGCCGAGAGCGCCGCGTCCCGCTCGGCCGTGACGGTGCCCGTGTAGCGCAGGCTGCGCGCAATGCCGGCAGCGCCAGCCCGCACCGCCGTCACCGCAGGCAGTTCCCCGCGGGCGGCCGGTTGGGCCTCGGCAGGCACCACGAACAGGGCCACCGGGATGAACGCCAGGTACCGGACCAGGGAGCGACAGGACATATCGGGATTCGGCAGCCCGCGGAGCCGATAGTTTCCCGACTGGACGTCGATGGATGCAACCCTGCTTGCTAAGGTAGTCCCGTGAGCGAGGCAATCCTTGACCTGCTGACCGGCCGGGGGGCGGGGTTCCCCCTCGGGGCGTTCCTGCTCACGGGAGCCCTCGTCTTCCTCATCGCGGGACGGCTCGCCCGGGACGCCGACCTCATCGCGGACGCCACCGGGCTCGGCCGGGTGTGGATCGGCTCCCTGCTGCTCGCGGCCAGCACGTCGCTGCCCGAGCTCGTCACCGACGTGAACGCGGCGCTCCTCGGGGTGCCGGACATCGGGGTGGGCGACCTGCTGGGCTCGACGATGGCCAACATGCTTATACTGGCGGGCCTCGACCTCGCCATGCCGAAGCGCCGGATCCTGGAGAACGTCGCCGTGGACCACGTGCTCGTGGCGACCCTGGCCCTCGTCCTCACGGCCATGGCCGGGATCGCCATCGCCACCGGTGGCTGGGGGTCGATCGGCCGCGTGGGCGTGGAAACGGTGGTGATCGCCTGCGCCTACGTGCTCGGCATGCGCGTGGTCTACCGTTCGGCGCCGCCCGGCGTGCCCGGCGAGCAGCTGGCGCTCGGCGAGAACAGCGGCACCCTGCTGCGGCGCGGGCTGCTGGGTTTCGGCGTGGCGGCCGCGGGCCTGCTGGTCACTGCCCCGCTGCTGGTCCTGACCGCGGAAGCGCTGGCGATCGAGGCGGGGCTCAGCCAGACCGCGGTGGGCACCCTGCTCGTCGGCTTCACCACCTCGTTCCCCGAGATGGCAGCGACCATCGCCGCCGTGCGCATGGGCGCCCTGGACCTCGCCGTCGGCAACATCTTCGGCAGCAATGCCTTCAACATGTTCGTGCTGCTGCCCATGGACCTGGCCTACGGCCCAGGCCCGGTCCTCGCCAGCGTGTCGGCGAGTCACGTCATCAGCGCGCAGTTCGCGACGCTGGCCCTGGCGCTCGGCATGCTGGGCATACTCGGGCGTGCCGGCCGCCTGCTGGCCCTGGTGCGCCTCGAGAGCCTCGGCATCCTGGCGGCCTACGCGGGCCTCGCCTGGCTGCTGGTCCGGTAGCGCCGGGCAGTGGCCGGCTTCCTCGAAGAGGCCTTCGCCGCCCTGCTGGCCGCCCTCGCCCTGCCAGCCTGGAGCCTGCCGGCGGTGTTCCTGGCGGCCCTGCTCGGCGGGACCCTGCTGCCCCTGGCCAGCGAGCCGCTGGTGTTCGGCCTGGTCCGGCTGAACCCGGCGGAGTTCTGGCCCGTGATCCTCGCCGCCACCGCCGGCGGCACCCTGGGAGGCGCCCTGAGCTGGGGCATGGGCTACGGCGCGGAACGGGCCTTCGAGCGGGCGGTGCACCGGCCGCCCCGGGAGGCCCGGGCCCTCGCCTGGCTGCAGCGCTTCGGGCCGAAGGCCTGCGCGCTCGCCTGGCTGCCGGTGGTGGGGGACCCCCTGTGCGCCGTCGCGGGCTGGCTGCGCCTGCCTTTCTGGCCCTGCGTGGCCTGGATGGCGGCGGGCAAGCTGGCCCGCTACCTCGTCGTCACGGCAGTCCTGCTCGAAGCCTTCCCGGGCCCGCCGCCGGGCTGAGGCCGCCCAGTTCAGCTCAGTTCAGCGCAGCCCATCTCAGCGCACCGCGCCATCCCGCCGCAGCTGCCGCGCGGTCTCGGCCGCCACCCGGTCGATCACGGCGACGTCGGTGTTCTGGTCCAGGTTCTCCGCGTTGCTGAAGCGGACCTCGGAGCGGAGGGTATACAGGCGCTCGCCCTTCACGGTCTCGAAGAGGTCGGTGGTGACGATGACATCCCGGTTGATCACGAGCGCCCCGGGCTCGCTGCTCACCGCGTAGTCGTAGGTATAGACGTTGTAGAAGTAGGGCCCTTCCACCGTCGGCGAACCGACCGGCGGCGCACCGGGCGCCTCGGACTTCAGCACCTCCCGGTCCCGTTCCTGCTTCACGGCCACGGACTGGGCCGCGAGCCTCGTCACCAGCACGGCCTCGGCGCCGGTGGCCTTCACGAGGGCGCCGACCGACTCCCGGTCCAGCACGTCGGTGGTGAGCATGGTGCGGGTGCTCGGGATGCCGGTGGTGCCCCCCGCCGCCAGCTCGCTGGCCAGGGCGTTCTCGAAGAGCCGGCGGCGGTTGAAGTCCTCCGCCACGGTCACCACCAGCACCCTGGTGTAGGGCCGGGCTGGCCGGCCGTCCTCCCGCCAGCCGGACGCCATCTTCGTCGGCGTCGAGCAGGCGGCCAACGTCGCAAGCAGGGTGGCCAGCAGGGCGGTGGCGATGAGGGTACGGACGTTCACGGCGGGCACCTCGGCTCGAAAGCGCGATTATCGCCCAATCAGCCCCTCAGGCGACGCCGGGGGGCAGCCGGGCCAGCCGCCCGCTGCGGAGGTCGGCGAGGGCCTGCTGGATCTCGGCCGGCGTGTTCATCACGAAGGGACCATAGCCCGCGATGGGCTCGTCGATGGGCTCGCCGTTCATGACGAACACCCGGGCGTCGGCGTCAACCCCGGCTTCCAGGTGCACGTCGGCGCCCTGCCGGTCGAGTTGCACCAGGTCCGTGGCGCGGGCGGCGCGGCCCTCTCCCACCGTCACCTCGCCCGCCAGCACGTAGAGGGCCGCGGTGGTGCCGGCGCCGAGGGGCAGGTGCACCCGGGCCCCGGCCGGAAGCCGCAGGTCGAAGAGGTTCACGGGGGTCACCGTGCGCGCGGGGCCGGTGCTTGCACCGAGACTGCCGGCAATCACGCGCGCCGTGGCGCCGCCCGGCAGCTCCACCACCGGGATGTCGGCGGTGGCCAGGGTCTGGTAGCGCGGGGGCGTGAGCTTGTGGCGGGCCGGCAGGTTCACCCAGAGCTGCAGGACCTCGAAGGTGCCCCCCGCCCGGGCGAAGTCCCGGCTGTGCATTTCCCGGTGCAGCACGCCGGCGCCCGCGGTCATCCATTGCACGTCCCCCGGGCCGATGCGGCCGCTGTTGCCCGCGCTGTCCGCGTGCTCGACCTCGCCCGAGCAGACGACGGTGACGGTCTCGAAACCCCGGTGGGGATGCCAGTCCACGCCGAGCTCCGCCTCGGTGGGCGGGAAGTCCCGGGGGCCCGCATGGTCCAGCAGCAGGAAAGGCGAGAGCGCGCTGCCCTGCTCCGCGTCCTGGTAGCTGAAGATGGTGTGCACGGGGAAGCCGTTGCCGACCCAGTGGCCGGCGCCGACGGCACGGATGTTCCTGACCTGCTTCATGTCGATGTCCTTCCGGTTCAGGCCGTCATTCAATCATTTGATTTGTGGATTAAAAAGCGCATAATTTTGGCCATACTAATCAGTTCTGTTGATGGAATGATCACGCCCCGCATCAGCCTGGACCAGTGGCGCGCCCTGCTCGCCGTGGTCGACGAGGGCAGCTACGCCCGCGCGGCCCGGGCCCTCTCCCGCAGCCAGTCCGCCGTGACCTACGCCGTCCAGCAGCTGGAGGCCCAGCTGGGCGTGCGGGCTTTCAGGCGGTCCGGCCGCCGGGCCGTGCTCACCGACACGGGGGCCATGCTCTACCGCCGGGCCCGTCACCTCGTGGCCGAAGCCGCCAGCCTCGAGGTCGCGGCCCGCAGGGCGTCCGCAGGCTGGGAACCCGAGGTCCGCCTCGCCGTCGAGGTGATCTTCCCCACCTGGTTACTGCTCGGGTGCCTCGCCGCGCTCAATGCGGAGAGCCCGCACACGCGGGTGGAGCTCACCGAGTCCGTGCTGGGCCACCGAACCGATGCCCTCACCCGGGGCGAGGCGGACCTCGCCATCTTCCCCAGCGTGCCGCCCGGCTTCGCCGGCGACCCGCTGCTGCGCGTGCGCTTCCTGCTGGTCGCAAGCCCCGAGCATCCGCTGCACCGGGCGGGCCGCGAGCTCACCCTGCGGGACCTGCGGGAACACCGGCAACTGGTGGTGCGGGAGTCGAGTCCCGACCGCACGACACCCGCGGCCGTCGACGCCCCGGCCCGCTGGACGGTCAGTCATCCGGCGACGTCCGCCGAGGCAGTCCGGCGCGGACACGGCTTCGCCTTCCTGCCCGAGCACCGCATCCGGGACGAACTCGCTGCAGGCACCCTCAAGCCGTTGCCCCTCGCCGCGGGCGGCGAGCGCTTCGCCGAGCTCTACCTGATCCACGCGGATCCGGCCCGCTCGGGCCCGGCCACGCGCCGCCTGGCGACGCTGATCCGGGAACGGGTCGTGGCCGAGTGTGGCAGGGACGCCAGCAGTGCGTCCTAGTGCTACCGTCCGCCGCCACGGCGTTGCCCGCGTGCTCTCCAAGCTCGGACTCGCCTCGCGCACCGTGGCGGCGGGCTGGGTGCAGGCAGGCCGGGTGAGCGTCAACGGCCGGGTCGTGCGGGATCCCGAGCACCCGGTGGTGCAGGGCCGGGACCGGGTGGCCGTGGACGGCAGGGCCGTCGCGGCCACGGAGCGGGTGTACGTCGCGCTTCACAAGCCCCGGGGCCTCGTGACCACCGCGCGCGACGAACAGGGCCGCGACACGGTGTACCGCTGCCTCGCGGGCGGCGACCTGCCCTGGCTCGCCCCCGTGGGCCGGCTCGACAAGGCGAGCGAGGGCCTGCTCCTCTTCGGCAACGATCCCGGCTGGGCAGCGCGCCTCACGACGCCGGCAACGGGACCATTGAAGACCTACCACGTGCAGGTCGACCGGGTCCCGGAGGCGGCGCAGGTCGCAGAGATGGTGGCCGGCGTCACCGTGGACGGCGAGCACCTCGCGGCCCGTGCCGCAGAGCTGCTCCGCACCGGCAACCGCCAGGCCTGGCTGGTGATCGTGCTGGACGAGGGCCGCAACCGCCACATCCGGCGCCTGCTCGGGGCCCTGGGCCTCGAGGTGCAGCGGCTGGTGCGGGTGGCCATCGGCGGCCTCGTGCTCGGCGAGCTGCGCCAGGGCGAATGGCGCCGGCTGACGCCTGAGGACCTCGCGACGCTGGACCAGGATGCGCCCCGCGGTATCTTATCCAGCGAGCCATGAACCCCGCCCCGTCCCCCGCAGAACGCTTCGGCCTAACCGAAGGCGCATCGCCGGAAGCCGCCAGCTTCGGCATGCCGGCCAGCGGCTGGCGGCGCCGGCTGTTCGTCATCATCTTCGAATCCGACACCCCGGCTGGCCGGCACTTCGACCTCGCCCTCCTCGTCGTCATCCTCGCCAGCGTATTCGTCGTGTTCCTGGACAGCCTCCAGCTGGTGGCGGCGAGGTACGGCCCCTGGCTCACCGTGCTGGAGTGGACGTTCACACTGCTCTTCACCGTCGAGTACGTGGCACGACTGGCATGTGTCACCCGGCCCGCCCGCTATGCCCGGAGCTTCTTCGGGGTCGTGGACCTGCTGGCGGTGCTGCCCACGTACCTCGCGTTTTTCGCCCCGGGGCTCGGGGCCTTCATGGACGTGCGCATCCTGCGGCTGCTCCGGGTGTTCCGCATCCTCAAGCTCACGGCCTTCATCCAGGAGTACCGGGCCCTCGGCCGTGCGCTGCGGGCGAGCGCCCGGCGCATCACCGTCTTCCTCGGCACCGTCCTTCTCGTCGTCGTGCTGCTCGGCACCGTCATGTACGTGGTGGAGGGCCCCGGGAACGGCTACACGAGCATCCCGGTCTCGATCTACTGGGCCATCACCACGATCACGACCGTCGGCTTCGGTGACATCACGCCCCAGACCAACCTGGGCCGGGCGGTCGCGAGCCTCATCATGCTGCTGGGCTGGGGAATCCTGGCCGTGCCCGCGGGCATCGTCACCGCGGAACTGGCCGCCGAGCGCCTCGGCACCCCGCTCGACGGGGCCGGCGCCCGGGAGTGCCCGGGCTGCGGCACCGCGGGCCACCGCGCGCTCGCGCGCTTCTGCCAGGACTGCGGCGCGCCGCTGCCGGTGCCTGGCGCAGCGCCACCCCCTAGCGCAGCGCCGCCGCCACCTCCGCGCTGAAGGCATCGACGGTCGCGTTCAGGGCCGCCACCCGGGCAGCGGCGTCCCGCCCCGTGGCGCGGGCCTCGTGGCGGGACACGCGGGCGGGCCGCAGGGCGGCACCGGTGGCATCCACCACGCCCCACTGCACCTCGAGCACCGCGCGTCCGCCCGTGTCCACGTCGAAGGCCAGCACCCGGCCGGTGACCCGGCGGGCGCCGGCGACGATCGACCCGGCCGGGAACTCCAGGACCTGGTCGGACCCCAGCAGGCGGGCCGCGTTGGCGGCCACCACGGACTGGAAGTTCGCCGCCAGGGGCTCCGCCCAGCGCTCGTAGTCCGCGATCGAGAGGCCGTTGGGCGGCTGCCGGGTGACGAGCTGGGGGCGGTCCAGGTACTCGGGGAACTCGAAGGGCCCGACCACCACGGCCGCGCCACCGGTGGCAGTGGCCGTGTCAGTGGCCGTGCCAGTGGCCGGGTCAGTGACCGTGTCCGAGGGCGCGAGCCGGAAGTAACGGGGCGCCGGCGACGAGGTGCAGGCCCCGAGGACGAGGGTGAGTGCGGGGATCAGCCAGCGGTGCATGGACATGGGATTTCCTCAGGGCCCGGACTTGCCGCGCAGGAGCGCCTCGGGCTCGCGCTCGAGTGAATCCACCAGCACGCGGATCGCCCGGGCGGAACGCTCGAGCTCGCGCAGGGCCGCCGCGAGGCGCTGGGCGGTCTCCGGGTTGCTCTCGAGCTGGCCCCGGGCCGCGCCCAGCACGGCCTCGCCCTCCTTCAGGGTGCGCTCGAGCTGTTCCATGAGGGGCACGGCCCGCTGCAGCGCCGGATCGAGCCGCTGGTCCACCTTGCCGACCAGCGCACGGGTGTCCGCCGTCGTGGCCCGGAGCTCCGCGATGGTGGCTGCGAGGTCCGCCGGCAGCTGCTGGGTGGCGGGCGCGTTGATGAGGCGGTTGGCGCCCGCGAGGCTCGCGCGCAGGTCGGCCGAATTGGCCAGTTCATTGAGGCCGCTGATGGCGCCGAGCAGCTGGCGGATGACCTCGTCCACCGGCGCCTTCTCCTCCACGTCGTTCACGAGCTTCTGGATCCGCTGCATGATCTGCTGGATGCCGCTCGGGATGCTGGGGATCTCCGGGTACCGCCCATTCCGGCCCCGGTACACCGCGGGCCGGTCCGGGTGCATGTCGAGGTTCACCACCAGCTGGCCCGTGACGAAGCTCTCCACGTCCAGCTGGGTGCGGAGCCCTGCCTTGATCATGTCCTCGAGCCCGGCGTCGGTGGCCGAGAGCGGCAGGGCCCTGCCGTCGGTGTAGACGGTGACGGCGTCCGGCAGGATCTCGAAGGTCACGGGGATCTCGTAGTTCTGCATGGCCTCGTCGGTGGTCACGTCGATGTCGGTGACGTAACCCACCCGGACGCCCCGGAACAGCACGTTGGACCCGACCCGCAGCCCCTGCACGGAACCGTCGAAGTAGGTCACGAAGCGCTGCTTGTCCTGGAACAGCTCCCGGCCGCCGAACACCAGCACCCCCGCGACCAGCAGGGCGATGCCCGCCAGCACGAAGGCCCCGATGAGAGTGGGACTCGCCTGCCTGCTCATGATCCCTGCACCATGCCGTCAATGTACCCCGGCCGCGGGGCGCTGCCCATCGGACGCTGCCCGGTGCAGGAAACTGCGGACCCGCTCGTCGGTGCTCGAGTCCCGCAGCTCCCGGGGGTTGCCCACGGCGAGCTGCCGCTTGGCCGCCCCGTCCAGGAACACGGCGTTGTCGCCGATGGCGAAGATGCTGGCCAGCTCGTGGGTGACCACGACGATGGTCGTGCCGAGGCTGTCCCGCAGCTCCAGGATCAGTTCGTCGAGCAGCCGGGCACTCACGGGATCGAGGCCCGCGGACGGCTCGTCGAAGTAGAGGATCTCCGGGTCCAGCGCGATGGCGCGCGCGAGCCCCGCGCGCTTCCTCATGCCACCGGACAGTTCGCTGGGGTAGTACTGCTCGAAGCCGGCGAGGCCGACCAGCGCCAGCTTGTAGGCGGTGACGTCGCGGATCTCGGCCGGGCCGAGGCTGGTGTAGAGCTTCAGGGGCAGTCCCACGTTCTCGGCGAGCGTCATGGAGCTCCACAGGGCCCCGCCCTGGAACAGCACGCCGAAGCGCCGCTTGACGGCGTCCCGCTCCTCGTCGGTCGCCTGCCAGAAGCTCTGCCCGTCGTAGAGCACGTCCCCGGACGCGGGCGCCTTGAGGCCGATCATGTGCTTCAGCAGCGTCGTCTTGCCGCAACCGCTGCCCCCCATGACGATGAAGACCTCCCCGCGCCGGACGACGAAGTCCAGGTCCCGCTGGATCACGAAGTCGTCGTAGGCCATGGTGAGCTGGCGGACGGCAATGTGTGGTGTGGCCGCGGCGGGGCTTTCGGTCATCTCAGATGTCCAGCGTGATGTAGATCACCGTGAGGATCGCGGCGCTCACGATGATGAGCACGATGCCCATCACCACCGCGCGGGTGGTGGCCTGGCCGACCGCCATCGCGCTGTCGCCGCAGGCCATGCCCTGCTGGCAGCCGGCGACGGCCACCAGGCTCCCGTAGACGAAGGCCTTGAACAGCCCGCCGAGCAGGCTGGAGAGGCCCAGGGCATCGGCGGTCTGGGCGGCGTACTGCACGAAGCTGACGTCGAGCATCACGAGGCTCACGAAGGCACCGCCCGCGATGCCGAGCAGGCTGCCGTACAGGGTGAGGACGGGCAGCATGACGATGAGGGCGAGCAGCCGGGGCAGCACGAGGAAGTCCACCGGGTTCACGCCCAGGCTCGACAGTGCATCGATCTCCTCGTTGACCTTCATGGTGCCGAGCCCGGCCGCGTAGGCGGCGCCGGTGCGGCCGGCCATGATGATGGCCGTCATGATGGGGGCCATCTCGCGGATCATGGCCACCGCGACCAGGTCGGCCACGTAGATGCCGGCGCCGAACTGCTCCAGCTGCCGGACGCCGACGAAGGCGAAGATCATGCCGATGAGGAAGCTGATGAGGCTGACGATGGGCAGCGACTCGGCGCCCGCCTCCTGGATGGCCAGCATGAGGTCGGAGCGCTGGTAGGTCGCCCGGCCGCGGAACAGCCGCCCGAGCGACTGCACGCACACGCCGATGAAGGCGAGGAGTTCGGTCACGGCGGCCAGGATGCGGAGCGCGGCCCGCCCCACCTGCCCGGCGAGGCCGACGTGGGCGCTGGCCCGCCGCGCGTCACTGCGTTCGGGCACCGCCAGGGCGAGCTTCCGCAGTCGCTCGGCGCCGGCAGGCAGCGATCCGGCATCCACGGGGATGGTGGCCGCCTCGGCGGCGCGGCTCAGGGCGACGAGGGCCGCGGCGAGGGCCGTGTCCCAGCGGCCGAGGCCGCTGCCGTCCAGGACGATCCGGGCGGGCGGGTCCGCGGCGAGCGCCGCGAACAGGTCGGCAGTCGCCGGCAGGGGACTCGTGAGCAGCCAGTCGCCGGCCAGGCTCACGGTCAGGGTGCCGTCGGCGTCGCGGCGGGCGTCGAGGGTGGCGGGAGCGGCCATGTCAGCGGGAGACTAGGCGCACTCCCCGCCCCCGGTCCAGTCGGAATACTCCCCATGCCTGACGCCACCCGCCCGCTGCTCACCATCATCCACGAGGACGCGGACCTGCTGGTGGTGAACAAGCCGGCGGACCTCGTCTGCCACCCCGGAAAGGACGGGCCCCTGTCCAGCCTCGTCGGGCGACTGCGCCTGCACCTGGGCCCGGAGGCCCGACCGCACCTCCTCAACCGCCTGGACCGGGAGACGAGCGGCCTCGTGCTGGTCGGCAAGACCGACCTGGCGGCCCGGGAACTGCGCCGCCTGTGGGCAGCCCACCGGGTGACGAAGGAATACCTCGCCATCGTCCATGGCCATGTGGTGCCGGAGGCGGGCACCATCGAGGCCCCGCTCGGCCGGGACGACGCGAGCCGCGTCGCGATCCGGGACCGGGTGAGGACGGACGGGGTCGCCGCGACCACCCACTACGCCGTGCTCCGGCGCTTCGCCCGGGACGGGGCGCCCTTCAGCCTGCTGCGGGTCCGGCCGCGGACGGGACGCAAGCACCAGATCCGCATCCACCTGGCCCACGTTGACCACCCGCTGGTCGGGGACAAGCTCTACGGCGGCGACGAGGATGCCTACCTGGCACTGGTGGAGCGGCGGCTGACGCCGGCCCACCGGGACCGGTTGCTGCTGCCGTGCCAGGCGCTGCACGCGGCCGCCGTCAGCTTCACCTGGCGCGGCCGGGAATGGCGCTTCGCGTCCCCGCCGGAACCCTGGTTCGCGGGTTTCCTGCCAGCCCCCGCCTGATCAGCCCTGGGGGGGCACCTGGATGCGGGCGAGCGTGGTGCCGCCCCGGGTCTCCCGGAGCTCGTACTCCACCACGTCGGCGGTGATGGTGCCGCCGGCGGGCCCGGGCACGACCGACTTGATGACGAGCAGGGCATCCAGCTCCACGTTGTAGCCCATGGGCACCCGGTCCCGGATGGCCTGGGCCTCGGCGGACCGGCCGTTGCCGAAGCGGAGCACGACCTTCTGGCCGAGGGCGTCGAAGTTCACGACGGAACTCGGCGCCAGGGCCCGCACGGTGAACTCCCCGTAGGTCGGGTCGTAATCGCTCAGGTTGGCGTTGTTCAGCGACAGGCGGATGGTGCCGGCGCCCTTCACGGCGGCGATGCCCGCCTCGAGCTCGGCCCGCACGGCCACCCGCTGGCTGGCCTTGTCGATGGCGGGGCCGAACTTCACCCGGCTGTCGTCCTCGACCCAGCGGTCGACCGGTGGCGCGATGCCCGCCAGGTCGTAGTAGAGGAAGACCATCGCGTTGTTGTCGGGATTGACGAGTTCGCCGGTCCGGCCGTCGAGGGCGGCGGGCGCGGCCGCCGCGGACGGTGCCGTGGCCGGCGGCGCCGGCGGTGCCGGCGTCGAACCCGGGGCCGGCGCGCCAGCCGGGGGCTCGGCCACGGGCAGGGCGGCCGGGTCAGGCCCCGGGGCGCCGGTGGCGGACTCGTCCTTGCCGCTGCAGGCGGCGACGAGCAACAGGGTGGTGGCGGCGATCAGCAACTGGCGCATGAGCGTGTCCCCGGCAACCTAGAGCGTGGGCGCATCGGCGTTCTTCGCGGCGTCCTCGACCGCCTGCGCACGCTTCTGCTGCTCCATCTGCTCCATGTTCTGTTCGACGGCCATCAGGTTCTCGTAGCCGTTGGCCTGGTCCACGACGCCCACGTCCAGGGAACGGGCCAGCGCCGGATTCTCCTGCAGGGGCGTCACGCGGGCCTCGACCACGAGGCCGCAGTCGGGCGAGAGGTTGACGCCGCCGGAGCCACCGGTGCCCGCGCACTGGTTGACGATCGGCGAGGTCTCCGTGGCCAGCCGGCCAAAGGGATCGTAGACCCAGCGCATGAAGCGCTGGCCCGGGTTGTCCTGGTTGATGGATGGCGTGCCGTACTTCTTCACGAGCGCGTCGGCCACGCTCGCCATGGTGGGGTTCTTGCCCTCGGCGAACCACTCCTCGCGGCCGGCGGCGATGACCTTCTCCTGGCCCGGCATACCCATGGTGGTGACGTTCCACTTGGCCTGGCCGGGCGCGAGGTCGTAGCGCACGGCATTGCCGCTCCGTGCCATCATGTCGTCCTGCATCTCCTGCATGATCTCCTTCGAGGTCTTCTGGATGCGGGGCTCGGCGGTCCGGGCGGTGAAGCCCTGGCGGATGGTCTGGCCGTAGGTCTGGATGTCGAAGCCGCGGGTGATCGGCGGCCCGACGACCATGAGGTCGTTGGAACACATGACCAGGTCGGCCGCTTCCTCATAGGTCAGGCCGGGCCGCACGCCGACCACGTCGTCGACGGGGGCATTGGCCGCCCGGGGGGGCGTGTCGATATCGGGGGGACAGTCCAGGTCGCCCCGGGCCTCCTCGGCCACCTCCTCGGCGGTGGCGTTGCCCGACGGCGCAGGCTTCGGCTCGGCAGGGGCGCCGCCGTCGGCGGCAGCGCCGGCCGGGGATTCGGGCTTGCCGCCGCAGGCCGCGAGGGCCAGGGCCAGCAGCGTCGCAGGCAGCAGTTTCTGCAGTGTCATGGTCGGGTCCCCCTGAGATTCGCGTGACCGGACTATAGTCGACGCCCCGGGTAGCCGCCAACGGGCCAGGGGTCCCGGGCTAGAATCCGCGGCAGCCGGGCCACCGAACTGACCGCCATGTACATCAACTTCTGGTATCCCATCTGCACCAGCACGGAGCTTGCGGCCGGGTCCCCGGTCCGGGCGACGGTGCTGACCCTGCCCTTCGTGGCCTTCCGGGACGGCGAGGGCCGGGCCCACGTCCTCTCGGACACCTGCGTGCACCGGGGTGGTGCGCTCCACAAGGGCAAGGTTGCCGGCGACCGGATCGCCTGCCCCTACCATGGCTGGCAGTTCGGCGGTGACGGCCGCTGCGCGCTGATCCCGTCGCTGGGCCCCGACGGCAACATCCCGGCCCGGGCCAAGGTCGACAGTTACCCGGTCATCGAGCGCTACGGCATCGTCTTTGCCTTCCTGGGCGACCTGCCGGAGCACGCGCGGCCGGAGCTCTACGAGGTTCCCGAGTTCGACCAGCCGGGCTGGCGCCCGGGCCTCGTGACCTTCGGGATCAACGCCTACTTCGAGCGCTCCATCGAGAACGGCCTGGATCCGGTGCACAACGAGTTCGTGCATGCGCTCCAGGGCAACATCAAGTTCAAGCCGGACCGCATGCAGGTGACCACCGACGAGTGGAGCACCACGGTGTTCGTGCAGATGGACCCCCCGAAGAAGGGCACGACCCAGCTCGAGAGCCTGCGCAACGACATGGACCCGAAGAACTTCAGCGCCAGCTCCGGGCACTACGGGGCGAACACGCTGATCACGCGGATCAGCCTGTCGAAGGAGAACCAGTTCGTCCAGTACTTCTTCGAGCAGCCCATCGACGACAGCCACACCCGCATCTTCTTCCTCAACATGCGCAACTGCATGCTGGAGGAGGCCAGCGACGCCCGGATCCAGAAGATCAACCTGGCCATCGCCGACGAGGACATCGCGGTGATCACCGCCCTGAACCCGGTGCGCACCCCCGAGTCTTCCACGAAGGAGGTGCTGGTGGTCGGCGACGAGGGCATCGGCCAGTACCGCCGCCACCTCACCGAGTGGGAGAGCCGGGGCTGGCGCCTCGACCTGAAGGCACTGAGGGACAACGCCGGCGACGTGGCTTACGCCATTCCCTGCCCTGCCCGGCGCACCGAGAAGAACTGGGTGCTGGACGCGGCGCCGCTGATGCCTGGCGGGGCGGCCGCGGCAGGAGCGGCTTCAGCCGCGACCCCGTAGGAGCGCCTTCAGGCGCGACCCGAATTGATCGCGCCTGATGGCGCTCCTACAAACCCGCCGTCCGCGCGCCCGAGTTGAAGTCCGTGACGATCATCGCGTTGGCCGGCACGGGCGTCTCCGGGATGCCCTGGTAGTTCCCGGGCCCCAGGTCGAGAGACGACACGTCCATCACGAAGGTGGAGAGGTTGGCCCGGCCGGTGGCGCTGCGGGCGAACAGCATCTTCTTGCCGTTCTTCGACAGGGACGGCAGGCCGTCGAAGCCCACGTTGTAGGTGAGCCGCTTCGAGGGCCCGCCCTTGAGGTCACCCAGGTGCACTTCCCAGTTGGTGCCCTCGTCCATGCGCACGAACACGTAGTGCCGGCCGTCCGGGCCCGGGTACGGGGCCCAGTTCATGTCCCGGTCGAAGGTGCGCTGCTTGAGGTCGGTGCCATCGTGCTTGATGGTGAACACGGTCATCGGCGTGGGCTTCACCTTGCCGTACTCGCTGCGGCGCCAGGCCCGGAACATGATGGTCTCGTTGTCGGGCATGTAGAACGGCGCGCCGGGCTGCCAGTCCTCGGTGAAGGTGATCTGCTGCTCGCCCGTGCCGTCCGGCCGGATGCGCCAGAGGTTCATGTTGCCGTCGATGGCCCGGCCGAAGACGATCCAGTCGCCCTTGGGTGACACCGACACCTCGGCCTCGTAGTACTTGTTGTTGGTGAGGCGCTTGATGTTGCTGCCGTCCAGGTCGGAGATGTAGAGCTCGGCGCCCGTGGGGTAGTCGTTGGAGTCGGACCAGTTGCCCTTCGGCAGGTCCAGGTTGTCCTTGGTGGACGTCCACACGATGCGCTTCATGTCGGGGAAGAAGTAGGAGCAGGCGTCATTGCCCTTGGCGTTGACCCGCCAGGACTTCTTGCCGTCGTCCGTGAAGATCCAGGTGAGCGCGCCGCCGACCTTGCCGGGGTCGGGCTTGGCCGCCTCCGGGTCCTGGGTCTGGGCAATGATGTGGTAGTCGTCCGGCGCGTAGTAGGCCTCGGCCGCCGGGAAGATGTTCGGGATCTTGTACATGGGCAGCTCGGTGCCGGCCGGCATGGGCGGCGGCGGCGCCGAGAAGTCGGGCTTGGGGCCGGTGTGGCTGCCGGCCAATGCGGTACTGACCAGGGCGGCGCCAGCGGCGAGGACGAGGGCGGCACCAGGGACACTGGCGGCGGTATGGATCGGCATGGGGACACTCCAGCGTGGGTGGACGGGTGAGCGCCGAGTATGCCCGCATCGGCGGCGCCAGGCGAAGCGTCATCGCGTCATGCGGTGCAAGATGACGCGGGGGCGCCGATCTGGAAACTGGCCAACAGCGTGGCAATTGGACTTTGACCTGGCGCTGCCCGACAGCGAAGCTCACGCCATCATCGACTGGCATGCGCGGGAAGGAACTCCAGTGGTAGGATTCAGTCATACCGAAACCCGGAGCACCAGTTCCATGCCCCGCAACCGGGCCGCCCGCTCCATCAAGAAGGCCATCTCCCTGCCCGAGGACCTCGCCCGTTTCGCCACGACGACGGCGCGGGAGGAGGGCAAGACCGTGAGCGCGGTCATCCAGGACGCCATGCGGGCCTACCGGCTCTCCCGGCTCCGGGGCGAGTATCAGGAGCTGCAGGGCTACTGGGCTGCCCGTGCCCGCGATCGGGGTGTCCTCAGCGACCGCGACCTCGAGCGCTACCTGGGCGGCAAGCCCCGGAAGTAGTAGCGGCCGTGCGCGTCGTCTTCGACGCCAACATACTCATCTCCGCCTTCACGCTACCCGGGGGAAGTGGCGACCGGGCGCTCGAGGTCATCCTCGACGGGCGGGCCACGCTCCTGATCTCGAAGGCCATCCTCGGGGAAACCCTGCGAGTCCTCGGCAGCAAGTTCGGCCGCGACCGGGAGGAGCTGGCCCGGCTGGCGGTGTTCCTGGCGGATCTCGCCGAAATCGTCGCCCCGGGCCAGACGATTCGGGCGCTGGCCGACGACCCGGACAACCGCGTCCTCGAATGCGCCGTCGCGGGCGGGGCCGCCGTGGTCGTGACCGGCGACCGGGCGATGCTGGCACTCCGCCGGCTCCAGGGCGTGGAGATCGTCACCCTGCGGGAGTTCCTCCGGCGGACGGTGCCATGAGTACCGCACTCCCCATCGCCCTGCTCGCCGCCCTCCTCGCATGAAAGGAACAACCTGCCATGAACCGACGGGACTGCCTCGTGGGCCTCGCTGCCGGCGCGTCGCTGGCGGCCACCGCGACGCCGGCCGGGGACGACACCCTGCTGGCGGAGGCGACCGCCCTGCTCCGCCGCACCGAGGAGTACTGGAACGCCCAGGACACCGCCGGGCTGCGGACGCTCTGGGACACGGACGATCCCGAGCCCTTCTACCTGGCCGGGGAGCAGGAGGACTGGTTCGCCGGCTGGCCCGCGCTGAACAGCTACCTGGCGCCCGCGGGCCAGCCGAAGATCACCGAGGCCATCCGGGTCCGCTTCTACCGCATCCAGGCCCGGTACCTGGCCGACGACCTGGCCTTCGCCGCCTACTGGATGCGCACCGACATGAAGCTCACGTTCAGCCGGAAGCCCTTCGGCTCCGACAACCGGGTGAGCGCCGTGCTGCGCCGGATACCGGACGGCTGGCGCTACGTGACCTACGCGGAGGCCTTCCAGGCCCCCACGGGTTACCTGCAGAAGCTCTTCGAGAAGGACGTGTCGCCCGACTACCGGGAGTTCTACGAGAAGAGCACGGGGAAGAAGTACCCGGGGTAGGGGGATTTCCCCGCAGGCCGGGCCGTCCGGCCAGTTAGAATGCCGGGAAACAGCGCCCACGCCCGGAGTTCCCGATGACCACGAAGTTCCTCCTCCCCGAGTCCGACCTGCCCACCCACTGGTACAACG
>CALGMY010000286.1 GCA_937958785.1 uncultured Gammaproteobacteria bacterium
GGGTGGCGGAGTGCACCGATGACGAGGCGGGGCGGTCCGGGCTTGCGGGGCTGAACGACTTCCTGGCGGGGCTCTCGGCCCGCGAGCTCGCGGCCGCCGTCGGCACGGCGCCCCCCGCGCGGCTCGGTGGCCAGCGCCTGAACTACGTGGCCGCGATGGTCGAGCTCGCCTGTGGACGCGCCGGCGTCCCGGCGCCGGCCTGGTGCGCCGCCATCCCGCCGCTGCGGGAGCCCTGGTTCGCGTCGGACCTCGGCAGCCTTCGCCTGCACCTGCTGCACGCGTCGCCCGCGCCATTCCGGCGGCGGAATCTCTTCATCGACGCGAGCGTCGGCGACCGTGTCTGAGCGCCACGAACTCGACGCGAAGGAGATCCGGCGACTCTTCGGGTTGCTCGACGAGGAGCTCGGGCGCCGGGGAATCCACGGTGAGGTGTACGTGGTCGGTGGCGCGGTCATGTGCCTCGCCTACGCAGCCCGCCCGGCCACCCAGGACGTGGATGCCTGGTTCAGGCCGGCCAGGGACGTCCGCGACGCCGCCCGCCGCGTGGCGCCCAGGGCCGGGGTACCGGCGGACTGGCTCAACGACGCGGTGAAGGGCTTCCTCGGCGACCGGGGCACCTACCACAGCTTCCTCGAGCTGCCCCACCTCCGGGTCCTCGTGGCGACCCCCGAGTACCTGCTGGCGATGAAGTGCCTGTCCATGCGGATCGGCGCCGAATTCCGCGACCTGGACGACGTGCGCTACCTGCTCCGGTACCTCAACATCGAGGACTACGACGCCGCCCGCGAAGTGATCGGCCGCTTCTACCCGCTCGATCGGTTTCCCCAGAAGACGCTGTACGCGCTCGCGGAGCTGCTGGGTGACGCCAGCTAGCGCTCCAGGATCGCCGTAACCCCCATCCCGCCCGCCGTACAGATCGAAATCAACCCGCGTCCGGACCCCTTCTGCGCCAGCAGCTTGGCCAGCGACGCGACGATGCGCGCGCCGGTGGCCGCGAACGGATGGCCGATGGCGATGCTGCCGCCCTTCACGTTCATCTTCGACCGGTCGATCGAGCCGAGCGGCTGGACGCGGCCGAGTTTGTCCCGGCAGAACTCCGGGGACTCCCAGGCCTTCAGCGTGGCGAGGGTCTGGGCGGCGAAGGCCTCGTGGATCTCGTAGAAGTCGAAGTCCTGCAGGCCGAGGTTCGCGTCGGCGAGCATCGCCGAGACCGCGTAGGCCGGCGCGAGCAGCAGGCCTTCCTTCTTCACGAAGTCCACGGCCGCGACCTTCCCGTAGCGCAGGTAGGCCTGCACGGGCAGGTGGCGGGCCTTCGCCCAGTCCTCGGAGGCCAGCAGCACGGCGGCTGCGCCGTCGGTGAGCGGCGTGCTGTTGCCCGCGGTCATGGTGCCGGCCGGCCCCCGGTCGAACACCGGCTTCAGCTTGCCGAGTTTCTCGACGGAGGTGTCCGCCCGCACGTTGTTGTCGGCCGTCGCGCCCTGGAAGGGCGTGACCAGGTCGGCGTAGAAGCCCTCGGCCCAGGCCTTCGCGGCCTTCTGGTGGGACTCGAAGGCGAGCCGGTCCTGGTCGGCGCGGGTGATGCCCCACTGCTTGGCGGTGATCTCCGTGCTCTGGCCCATGGACAGCTTCGTGCGCGGCTCGGTCACGCCCGGGGCCACCGGCTTGAACATGCCTGGCCGGAGGCCGAGCCACGGCCCCAGGCGCTCGCCGAAGGACTTGCCCCGGGCGCTCGCCAGCAGGATCTCCCGGTAGGCGTCCGGGTAGACGATGGGCACGTCGCTGATGGTGTCGGTGCCGCCCGCGATGCCCGCGTCGATCTGGCCGAGGGCGATCTTGTTGCCGAGGAGGATCGCGGCCTCGAGGCTCGTGCCGCAGGCCCGCTGCAGGTCGAAGGCCGGGGTCTCCGGGGCGAGCGTCGTGCCCAGCACGCACTCCCGCGCCAGGTTCCAGTCCCGGGAGTGCTTCATCACCGCGCCGAGGGCGACATCGCCCAGGCGCTCTCCATCGAGATGGCAGGCGTCGACGGTCGCCTGCAGCGCCGCCGTCATGAGGTCCTGGTTCGACTGGCGGACGTAGTGCGTGTTCGCCCGGCAGAACGGGATGCGGCGGCCGCCAAGGATGGCGACGCGGCGCGGGGCCTGGTAGTGCATGGGAAAGCTCCCTGGCTTATTGGCCAAACGACGGGGCGCCGGCGCCCAGGTATTCCTGTTCCTCCGGCGTGTTGGGCCGCCCCAGGGTCTTGTTGCGGTGGGGGAAGCGGCCGAAGGACTTCACGATGTCATGGTGCAGTTCGGCGAACTGGGCGAAGGTGAGGAAGGTTGCCTTCAGCGTCTCGGACACGCCGGACACCAGGCCCTCGTAGATCTTCACCGAGCGCTCCTGGACCTTCAGCGATTCCGCGTGCTGCAGCGGCATGAAGTAGAAGGCCTGCTGGAAGGGGTCCAGGGTCTTGTAGTCGCCCTTCGCCGCGCCCTCGACGCAGATCTTGAGGGCGTGCGGATCCCGGGAGAAGGCCTTCGGGGTGCCCCGGTGGATGCTGCGGCGGAACTGGTCGAGGAGCAGGATGAGGGCGAGGCGGCCCTGGGGCGTGGCGGTCCAGCCCTCCAGCTGGCCCTTCGAGGCCTGGTCCACGAGGCCGCCGAACTCGGTACGGATCAGCGCATCGGTGACCGGGTCGGCGCCGAACCAGCGGTCCATCCGGCTGTCGATGGTGGGCTGGTCCATGCTGCCCGGCTGGAACCAGAAATCGAGGACGCGCTGGATATCGGGGTTGGTCATTGCAGCTCGATCTTCTGTTCCGTGACCGTGCCCACGCTGACCCTGAAGGTGGCGTCCCGGTACTTCGGCGGGCCGAACTTCGGTCGCAGGTTGTTGGACAGGCCGGCCGGCTCCTTGGGGATGCCGATGAAGTTGCGCTCGAGCTTGCCGTCGTCGTTGACGTCCTGGAACACCGACAGCGCGTATTCGCCGTCGGGCAGGAGGAGGTCCACGGTCATCCGGTCGCCGGTGCGGTTCCCGGCCACCTTCAGGGGCTTCTGGGTACGCACCCGGTCGCTCAGCCAGTCGTCCTTCCTGTCGTAGACCCAGACATACAGCGTGCCCTGGTCGGACTTCACGTTGGTGGCGATGACGCGCAGGTTCGGCGCGCCGGCCGGCGTCTGGGCGACCGCCGGAACCGAGGTGGCCAGCAGCAGGGCGAGGGTGGCGAGGTGCTTCATGGTCGCGATGCGTCCTTTCAGTCGCGGATGCCGATGGCGGTGCGGGCCGCCAGCGCCGATTCCAGCACGGCAGACGGGTCGGTGCCCAGCACCGTGAAGTGTCCCATCTTGCGGCCCGGCCGTGCGGATTCCTTGCCGTAGAGATGCAGTTTCAATCCGGGCCGGGCCAGCAGCCTGGCCCAGTCGGGCTCGCCAGCGGACCAGAGATCGCCGAGCAGGTTCACCATCACGGCGGGACCCGTGAGGCCCGGGTCGCCGAGTGGCAGGCCGCAGAGCGCGCGCACCTGCTGCTCGTACTGGCTGGTGAGGCAGGCGTCCAGGGTGTAGTGGCCGCTGTTGTGGGGGCGTGGGGCCATCTCGTTCACGTAGAGCGCGCCCCGGCTCACGAAGAACTCGACGCCCAGCGTGCCGATGTACTGCAGCGCCGCCGCGATGCGCAGGGCGCAGTCCCGGGCGGCCGAGGCGAGCGCGGGGCTGACCCGGGCCGGCACGATCGAGACGTCGAGGATGCCGTGGCGGTGCTGGTTCTCGGCAACGGGAAAGCAGGTGGCAGCGCCGGCGGCGTCCCGTGCCAGCACCACGGACACCTCGCAGTCGAGGGGCAACTGCGCCTCGAGCACACAGGCCTCGCCCTTCAGCTGCCGGAAGGCGGTGCGGGCCGCGGCCCGGTCCGCCACCCGCGCCTGGCCCTTGCCGTCGTAGCCGAAGCGGGCAACCTTGAGGATGCCGGGAAAGACGCTGGCCGGTGCGGCTTCCAGGTCGCCCTCGCTGCGGATCATGGCGAAGGGCCCGTGCGGCAGGCCCTGGTCCCGCAGGAAGGTCTTCTCGGCGATGCGGTCCTGGCACACGGCGACCGCCGCGGCGGAGGGGCGCACGCGGGTCGAACGGGCCAGGTACCCGAGCGTCGCCGCCGGCACGTTCTCGAACTCGGTGGTGACCGCGGCGCAGCCCGTGGCGAGCACGTCCAGCGCGGCCGGGTCCTCGTAGGCCGCGGCGAGGTGCCGGTCCGCGATGCGTCCTGCGGGGCTTTGCGGGTCGGGGTCCAGCACGATCACCCGGTAGCCCAGTTCGTGGGCGGCCTGCACGAAGAAGCGGCCGAGCTGTCCGCCGCCCAGCAGGCCCAGGGTGGCAGGCGCGATGATCGGGTGGGACGCGGTGGCGGGCGCGGCGGCCGGCATTCAGTCCGGGAGCTTCATGGCCATGACGGCCCGGGCCTGGCGGGTGCGGAAGGCGGCGAGCTTCTTCGCGAGGGCAGCGTCGGTGCCGGCCAGCACGGCCACGGCGAACAGTGCCGCGTTGGCCGCGCCGGCCTCGCCGATGGCGAACGTGGCGACCGGCACGCCCTTCGGCATCTGCACGATGGAGAGCAGGGAGTCCTGGCCCGAGAGCGCCTTCGACTGCACCGGCACGCCGAGCACGGGCACCGTGGTCTTGGCGGCCAGCATCCCGGGCAGGTGCGCGGCGCCGCCAGCCCCCGCGATGATCAGCCGCAGCCCGCGCTGGTGGGCCGACTCGGCGTAGTCGAACATCAGCTGGGGGGTCCGGTGGGCCGAGACGACCCGCTTCTCGAAGGGCACGCCGAAGTCCTTCAGGATTTCGGCGGCGGCGCGCAGCGTGGGCCAGTCCGAATCGGAGCCCATGACGACCCCGACCATCGGGGCGGCCTTGCGAACGGTCCTGGAGCGACGGGTCTGGCTGGCCATCGGGGAATTGTAAGGGGACATGCCTAAATTTGCGTTGCCAAATTAGGCATGTCCCCACTCTCGAGGAGGCGGGCGAGCTTCAGGATGCCTGCCACGGAGATGGCGTCGGTGATGCGGCCTGCCATCACCAGGGCCACGGCCTCGGTGAAGGGCAGCCGCCGGATCTCGAGCCGCTCGGTCTCGTCGAAGGCCGGCTCGCCCACGGTGAGCCCCCGGGCCAGGAACACGTACCCCTCCTCGTCGGTGACCGAGTTCGAGGTGTGCAGCTTCATGAGCGGCACCAGGCTTCCGGCGGCGAGGCCGGTCTCCTCGCGCAGTTCCCGGGCCGCGGCGGCGGCGAGCGCCTCGTGCCGCGGCGCGCCGCCCATGGGCAGCTCCCAGGAGTACTCACCCAGGGGAAACCGCCACTGCCCGACGAGCCAGGTATGGCCCTCGTCATCCAGCGGGATGATGCCCACCGCCCGGTTGCGGAAGCTGATCTTCCCGTAGTGTGGCCGGCTGCCGTCTGGCGCAACCGTGTCGTGGGTGGTGACCACGAACCAGGGGTTCTCGAACTCGAGGCGGGTGCTCAGCGTCTGCCACGGGTTGCTGCCGTCGGGGGTGTCAGGCGGGCGGGTCATGGGCGAGCCTCTCCTTGAGGCGGTTGAACCACAGGTGCATGCCGAGTCCGCGCACGACCATGAATGCGGTGAACGCGAGCCAGAGGCCATGATTGCCCAGGTCCCGGGTGAGGTACCAGGCCGGCAGGAAGACGAGCGCCGCCGAGCCGGTCATCACCACCCGCATCTCCCGGCTGAGGGTGGCGCCGACGAACACGCCGTCGTAGAGGAAGCTGGCGACCGAGATCAGCGGGAGCGCGACGAGCCAGGGAAGGTACTCGAGTGCAGTGGCCCGGATGTCCGGCAGGCCCGTCAGCAGCCCCACGATGGCTGGCCCGGCGATCCCGTAGGCGAGGCTGAACAGGGCGCCGAAGCCCATCGACCACGCCAGGGTTCGGCGCACGGCCCGCAGCATGCCCGCCGGGTCCCGGGCCCCCACGGCCTTGCCGACCAGGGCCTCGGCCGCATTGGCAATGCCGTCCAGTGCATAGGCGGTCAGCCACTGGAAGTTCAGCAGCAGCGCGTTTGCCGCGAGGAAGATGCTGCCCTGCCGGGCGCCCTGCACGGTGACGAATGCGAAGGTGAACATCAGGGCCAGGGTGCGCACGAAGAGGTTGCCGTTGATGGCGAGCAGCGCCCGGTAGGTGGCGGGTTCCAGCAGGCGCGTGCCGGCCCAGCTTCCCGGATGGCGCCGCAGCTCGCGGCGCACCAGCCAGGCTGCCGTCGCGGCGCCCGCGAACTCGGCGAGCAGGGCGCCGATGGCCACGCCCTCGACCTTCAGGCCGAGCCCAAGCACCAGCCAGAGGTCCAGCAGGATGTTGGTGAAGTTGATCACCAGCGTGATCGCGAGCGGGCCACGCGCGTTCTGCATGCCGAGCAGCCAGCCCAGCGCCACGAAGTTGAAGAGGGCGGCGGGCGCGCTCCACACGCGGATCGCGAAGTACTGTTCTGCGTGGCGGGTAACGTCGGGTGCGGCACCGATCACGGCGAACGCCACGCTGGCGATCGGCCCCTGCAGGAGGATGATCAGCGCGCCGAGAACCAGCCCGATAACGACCGCCTCGCCGAGGGACTGGCGGATGGCCGTGCGGCCGGCGGGATCGCGCGCCATCGCCCCGTGGGCCTGGGCCGTGATGCCCGTCGTCCCCATGCGCAGGAAATTGAGGCCGACGAAGAGCAGGCTGAAGACCTGGGCGGAGGCTGCCACCGCTGCCAGGTACACCGCATCCTCGAGGTGGCCGAGCACGCCCGTACCGACCAGGCCCACCAGGGGCACCGAAACCGACGAGACGATCATCGGCAGGGCAATCCGCCAGATTGCCCCGTGGCTGTAGGGATCAGGCGCCAATCAGGACCGGATGCCGAGGGACGTGTAGAGCTTGGCCAGCACCCACAGGGGACCAATGAGCAGGAAGCGCAGGTCCCGGAAGAACGAGGGCCGCCGGCCCTCGAACCAGTGGCCGATGAACTGGCCGATCCAGCCCACGACGAAGACCGCAAGGGCCGTCTGCCAGAGCGGCAGTGGCCACCCCGCGGCCGCGCCGACGAGCGGCACGATGCAGAGCGCGGCCACCAGCATCCCGAGCCCGAGGCGGGGCGCCAGCCGCAGGTAATAGATGGTGACGCCCGCGAGGACCAGCGTGCCGGCGTTGAGCCAGGGCGCCCGGGCGGCAAGGGCGGCCGGCAGGGGTATCGACCAGAGCAGCGCCACGATGGCGATGAAGATCAGCGGCACGCAGATGGTGTGCACCAGCCGGTTGAAGGGGTTCTGGTGATCGGCGGAATACTCCGCCAGCAGCCGGGCAGCGTCTGCCGTCATCAACAGGTTCATACCCCGTTCAGACCCGCCCGGCAAGTCTCCGTGGACGTGGATTTCGCGCCCGGCCGGATTGCTGCCCGGGGGTGTTTCTGCCATAAAACAACGTGGAACGGACTGATCTCTCTCCAAGGAGTGGCGCATGAACAACGTGATATCCGGCAAGACCCTCGTCCTCGGCCTGGCGGCAAGCCTGGTGCTCGGTGGCTGCATGACCTACGACCCCTACACGGGGGAGAAGGAAGTCAGCAAGACCACGAAGGGCGCAGGCATCGGCGCGGCCACGGGCGCCATCATCGGTCTCATCTCCGGTGACAGCTCCTCGGAGCGCAAGCGCCGGGCGATCCAGCTCGGCGTGGCCGGTGGCCTCGCCGGTGGCGCGGTCGGCAACTACATGGACCGGCAGGAAGCGAAGCTGCGCGCCCAGCTGCAGGGCACGGGCGTCAGCGTGACCCGCAGTGGCGACAACATCATCCTGAACATGCCGGGCAACGTGACCTTCGCCACCAACAGCGCCGACATCAATGCCAACTTCTACCCCGTGCTGAACTCGGTCGGCCTCGTGCTGAAGGAGTTCGACAAGACCGTGGTGGACGTGGCGGGCCACGCGGACAGCACCGGCGACGAGGCGAAGAACCTGGACCTGTCCCAGCGCCGCGCCGGCAGCGTGAGTTCCTACCTGGCGGCCCAGGGGGTCAATGCCCAGCGCCTGATCACCGTGGGTTACGGCGAGGGCCGGCCCGTCGCCAGCAACGACACGCCGGAGGGCCGCGCCCAGAACCGGCGCGTCGAGATCACCCTCCAGCCCGTCGTCCAGCAATAGCGGCGCAGGAGCGGCTTCAGCCGCGACCGGGGGGAATTCCCTTCGCTCGCTAGATGAACACGCTCGCTGCGGGAATTCCCCCCGATCGCGGCTGAAGCCGCTCCTGCGGGCGGGTTCAGACGGCGGCGCGGAGGGTCTTGAGCGCGTTCTGCTCGATCTGCCGGATGCGCTCGGCCGAGACGCCGTAGCGGCTGGCGAGCACCTGCAGGGTGGTCTTCTTCTCGGCAAGCCAGCGGGCCTCGAGGATCTCCCGGCTGCGGGCATCCAGGCTGTCCAGCGCGGCATGCAGGCGGTCGGCACCCTGGTCCCGCCAGTCGTCGGCCTCGAAGGCCTCGGCCGGATCGCTGCCCTCGGCAGCCAGGTACATGGCCGGCGCGTAGGTGGTCTCCTCGTCCGCGTCCGGCGTGGGGTCGAAGGTCACGTCCTGGCCGGCGAGGCGCTCTTCCATCTCGCCGACCTCCCGCACGGTGACCCCCAGGTCCTTCGCGATCACCTCGCGCTCCGAGCTGGACAGCCAGCCCAGGTGGTTCTTGGCCCGCCGGAGGTTGAAGAACAGCTTGCGCTGGGCCTTGGTGGTGGCGATCTTCACCTGCCGCCAGTTGCGCAGCACGTATTCGTGGATCTCGGCCCGGATCCAGTGCACGGCGAAGGAGACGAGGCGCACGCCCACGTCCGGGTCGAAACGCTTCACCGCCTTCATGAGGCCCACGTTGCCTTCCTGGACCAGGTCGCCGAGGGGCAGGCCGTAGCCGGTGTAACCCCGGGCGATATGCACCACGAAGCGGAGCTGGGACAGCACGAGTTCCCGGGCAGCCTGGAGGTCGCCCTGGTCCCGGAAGCGCCGGGCCAGTTCCACCTCCTCGGGCTGGCTCAGCACCGGCACCTGGCTGACGGCCGCGATGTAAGCATCGAGGCTGCCCAGGGGGCCGGCCAGGGCCAGTTCACGGGCCTTCGACAGGGGCAACAGGGCGCCAGCAGCAGTCATGGGTTCACCTCCGACAGGGGATCCTAGCACTCACCTGATTAGAGTGCTAAGCCGCGGATCAGTTCCCCCCCCCTCCGCCGGGAGCCTCAGCCCACCCGTGGCTGTATTGCGGCAAGATGGCGGGAAACCGCCAGGAAGGCCCCGCCCCAGCCCGCCAGCAGCCCCCCGGCCCAGACGGCGAAGGCGCTGCCGTGACCGTTGAT
>CALGMY010000287.1 GCA_937958785.1 uncultured Gammaproteobacteria bacterium
CTTCGGCCATGCCCAGAACAACACGCGGCTGCTGGGCAAGATGCTGCGCATCGACGTCCTGGGTGTGCCGTACCCCGCCCCGGGCTACCAGATTCCGGCCGGCAATCCCTTTGCGGCCAACCCGAAGTGCGGTCCCGCTGCCAATGCGGCGGCGTGCCCGGAGATCCATGCGAGTGGCCTGCGCAATCCTTGGCGCTGGAGCTTCGACGAGCCGACCGGTGAACTCTGGCTCGGTGACGTGGGGCAGGGCAGCCGGGAGGAGGTCAACAGAATCGAGGCCGGCGGCAACTACGGCTGGGATTGCCGCGAGGGCACCATCGCCGGTCCCTCGGGCTGCGGGCCTGGCGGTTTCATCGAACCGGTCAGCGACTATCCCCACGCGAATGGCGACGTCTCGATCACGGGGGGTTACGTCTACCGCGGCGACGGCCTGCCCACGCTCCGCGGCCGCTACGTCTTCGGCGATTTCAGCTCCGGCCGGATCTGGGCGCTGGCCGACGACGGACAGGGCGGGTTCGACAACGAGGAACTGGTGAACACGCCCTACAACATCAGCGCCTTCGCCCTGGGTGCGGATGGGGAACTCTACTTCGCCGACTACGGCAATGGCCGGATCCGGCGACTCCTGGCCTCGGGCGGCGGTGGCCCGGACCCGGTGCCCGCCGACCTCGCCGACACCGGCTGCGTGGATGCCTCCGACCCGACGCAACCGGCAGCAGGACTCATTCCCTACACGGTGAACGCCCCCTTCTGGTCGGACGGCGCCGCGAAGGAGCGCCACCTGGCCCTGCCCGGAGGCGCGCGCATCAGCCGGACGGCCTCGGGCGACCTCACGTTCCCCGCCGGTTCGGTACTGATGAAGTCCTTCCGCCTCGCCGGGCAGCTGGTCGAGACCCGCCTCCTCATGCGCCATCCCGACGGAGGCTGGGCCGGCTATACCTACCAGTGGAACGATGCTGGCACGGCTGCCACCCGCGTGACCGGTGGCCTCATCCGCCAGGTCGCGAGCCAGACCTGGATCTATCCAACCGAGGACGAATGCCTCCAGTGCCACACGGCGGTGGCCGGCCGCACGCTGGGTCCCGAGCTGGCCCAGCTGAACGGCAGCCTTACCTACGCCACCACCGGCATCACGGCCAACCAGCTCGCCACCCTGGAGCACATCGACGTGCTGGCCGAGGCGTTGCCCGGTCCGCCGGACACGCTGCCGGCCCTCGTGGATCCCGGGGACGGCGGTGCGCCGCTCGGCGAACGGGCCCGCGCCTGGCTGCATACCAACTGTGCCCAGTGCCACCAGCCGGGCGGGCCGACGCCCTCGAGCCTGGACCTGCGGGCCACGACCGCGCTCGCCGCCACCAACGCCTGCGACGTCGTGCCCCAGTCGGGTGACCTCGGTATCGCCGACGCCCGGCTCGTCGCCCCGGGCGATCCGGACCGGTCGGTGCTGCTGGCACGGGTGAACCGCCGGGACGGGAACGGCATGCCCCCGGTGGGTTCCAGCCGCGTGGACGACGATGGCGTCACCCTGCTGGCCGACTGGATCATCGCCTTGCCAGGCTGTCAGTAGGCGCTACTCCACGTCGAGGGGTCGCGGCAGGTCCGGCGGCGGCTCCGCGCCCCGCACGATCTCGCCCCGCGCGAGCTTCGAGTGCCGGTAGCCGTAGGCGAAATACACCGCCAAGCCGCAGATCAGGTACACCAAGAAGAAGAGACGGGTGTGGTCGTTGGCCATGAGCGACATGAGCAGGAAGAGGCACATGGCGGCCCCCATGACGGGGGTGAAGGGGAATAGCGGGGTGCGGAAGGGCCGCTTGAGTCCCGGCGCCGCCCACCGCAGGTAGAGCACCGTGATGCAGACGATCGCGAACGCTGCCAGTGCGCCCACGTTGGTGAGGTCCGCCAGCGACCCCAGCGACATGAAGCCGGCGAAGCCCGAGGCCAGGGCGCCGACGAGCAGGGTGTTGATCCAGGGGGTGCGGAACTTCGGGTGCACGGCGGCCAGGGGCGCCGGCAGCAGGCCGTCCCGGGCCATGGTGTAGAAGATCCGGGTCTGCGCGTAGAGCAGCACCAGCATCACGGACGAAAGGCCGGCGATGGCCCCGATCTTCACGAGGATGGCGAACCAGGGCAGGCCGATCAGGTTCACGGCCTTGGCGATGGGCGCCGGGTCGTCGAGCTCCGTGTAGGGCACGATGCCCACCAGCACCGCCGCCGTGAGGATGTAGAGGGCCGTGCAGATCAGCAGGGAACCCAGGATGCCGATCGGCATGTCACGGGCGGGATTGCGGGATTCCGCCCCCGCCGTCGAGACGGCCTCAAAGCCGAGGTAGGCGAAGAAGACGGTGGCGGCGCCCGCAATCAGACCGCCGATGCCATATCGGGATGTGTTCTGTCCCGTCACCACGTCCACGAGCGCCCGCCAGATGTCGGCCCAGAAGCCCCGGGGCGTGCCCTCCGGCGGCGGGGGGATCTCTGCCGGCACCAGCGGCGACCAGAGCTCCGGGTTCACGAAGAAGGCGCCGATGACGATGAAGGCAACCACCACGGAGACCTTGATGGCCACCACGATGTTGTTGACGGTGGTGGACTCGGAGATGCCGACGACGAGGAGGGCGGTGACCGCGACGATTGCCACCACCGCCGGCAGGTTCACGATGCCGGTCGCCACCACCTCGCCTGCCTGCACGACCTCGACGCCGGGTGCCGCCGTGAGGGCTGGCGCGAGGTGTATGCCGATGTCGGCCATCAGGCTGCCGAAGTAGCCCGACCAGCCCACGGCCACCGTGGCCGCGGCGAGGCCGTACTCCAGGACGAGCAGGAGGCCCATCACCCAGGCCGCGAGCTCCCCCATGGCCGCGTAGGAGTAGGAATAGGCCGATCCCGACACGGGGACGGCCGAGGCGAGCTCGGCGTAGCACAGCGCGACGAAGGTGCAGAGCAGCCCGGTGATGATGAAAGAAATCATGATGCCCGGGCCCGCGAAGGTCGCCGCAGCCCGGCCGGTGAGCACGAAGATGCCCGTGCCAATGATGCAGCCGATGCCGAGCAGGACCAGGTTCAGGGCCCCGAGGCTGCGTTTCAGTTCGCCCCGTTCGTGCTCGGCGTGCATCTGCTCGACGGTCTTCCGGATGAAGAGCCGGCGCAGGCCGGTGGGCGTACCGGTGGTGGTGGTGGGTGCTGCTGGCATGTCCTTCATCCCTGTACCTCGATGCGAAAGCCGGTCGGCGACCGGAACGAAATCAGCGGGCCCTTCCCGTACAGGGCATCCACCACCCCGTGTTCGGTGACGGCGATGCCTGCCCGGGCCAGCCGGGCGCGGAGCGGGCCAGGGTCCGCCACCCGGTAATGGACGTGCAGTATGCCCGTGGCCGGGGGATTTGCGCGCGGGTAGAGGTCCGCGCCCGCGACCCGCTGGTACTCGATGATCTCGATGCGCCCCAGGGGCTCCGCGGGCGCGCCGAACACCCGGATGTCGAGCCCCGCGCCGGGTGGCAGACCCACGGTTGCCTCGATGGCGGGACCCTCCAGCAGCAACTCGAGAGTCGTGGCGAGGCCCAGCACCTCGCTGTAGAAGCGGGCTTCCGCAGCGCCGTCTTCCACAATCGTCACCACCGGGCCCACGCCCGCGAAACCCCGGTTCGACAACGTCGTTGCGTAGCCGGGTCCGATGACCTCGAGGAGCACCACGTTCAGTTCGTCATGGCCCGGGAGGTGTGCTTCCCGGAACACGAGGTCCCCGGCCGGGATCTCACCCCACCGGGACCGGAAGCGGTGGCCGCCCGCCTCCAGGGCAGCGAAGGAGGCGGGCAGGTCGCCCGTGTAGATGTCCAGGTTCTTGGGCAGCCGGTCGCAGGGGCCCGCACCGCGGCGGACCGGAGGCAGGGGCGCGACGAATTCCACGAGGTGCAGGTTCCCGGCGACCGCCCAACGGTCCGGCCCGAGCGGGGACGCGAGCAGGGCCTGCCCCGAGATACCCGCGGGTGGCAGGCCGAAGGCCCGGGCGAGGTCCGGATCGGCACCGTCCCGCCGGCGCCGGACCCCGAAGCCGAAGTTCCCTTCCCAGAAGCCGATGGCCTCGTCGAGCCGGGTCACCCCGACGGTGACATGGGCGAAGGCCCCCAACCCCGGCTCCTGCAAGCGTCGCCTCCCACATGGCGGGGCGCGTTACTGCCCCACCGTCGGAATTCTATGCGGACGCGCCGACGGCCGCGGGGCCCTTTTGCGGTGCTTCCGGTGGCCCCGGCAGCGGGGCGCGGGGAAATGCCGCGCCCGTCGCTTCGGTGAAAACCCCGTGCTAGAGTCGGCCCATCGGGGGGATTGCGGGCTGACCATCCAGGCAGGCCCCCGCCGTAGTTTCATCTGGAGAGGCTAGGCGCGCGTTGTCACCGGCGGTAGTCACCGCACTCCTCGGAAGCCGCCCGCAACGATCCTGTCATTCCTCCCGTGCACCGTCCCTTTCCCGTCCCTGGAATATTCCCGTGAACCCGGCCCGTGCTGCTGCCCCGGCGTTGCTGCTGTGCCTGGCGGCCGCGATTTCCGGCAGTCTCGTCGTCCCCGCCGCGATGGCGGCGGAGGCCGCGGTGATCCAGAGCGGACGCAAGGTCGACATCGAGTACACGCTCACCCTCGACGACGGCTCCACGGTCCAGTCGAACGTTGGCGGCAAGCCATTGAGTTTCGTCGCGGGTTCGGGCCAGATCATTCCCGGCCTCGAGACAGCGCTGGCGGGCAAGGCAGCCCGTGACCGCGTGAAGGTGCGGATTCCTGCCGAACAGGCCTACGGGGCCACCGATCCCGGCAAGATGCAGGAAGTCCCGCTCGACAAGATCCCGGAGGATGCGCGCAAGGTAGGCACCCTGCTGAGCGCGCAGGGATTCGACGGCCCCATCCGGGTCGCCGAAGTACGCCCCGACGTGGTGGTGCTCGATTTCAACCACCCGCTGGCGGGCAAGGCGCTCACGTTCGACGTTCTCGTGCTGTCCATCAATTGAGGAGCCATCAAGGTACCCGTCATGACCAGGATCTACGTAGGCAATCTGCCGTATAGCGCCGACGAGGAGTCGGTCCGTGCGCTGTTCTCACAGCACGGCACCGTCGAAGCCGTGCGCCTCATCAACGATCGCGAGACCGGCCGTTTCCGCGGCTTCTGTTTCGTCGAGATGCCCGAGTCCGACGCCCAGACGGCCATCGCCCGCCTGAACGGCCACGACATGCAGGGCCGCCAGCTGCGCGTGAACGAAGCGCGCGAGCGTGAGGGCGGTGGCGGTGGTGGTGGCGGCCGTGGCCGCTTCGGCGGCGGCGGTGGTGGTGGCGGCTATGGTGGTGGCGGCCGCGACGGCGGCGGTGGCTACGCTGGCGGCGGCCGTGATGGTGGTGGCGGTTACGGCGGCGGTGGTGGCCGTGACGGCGGTGGTCGTGGCCGGGGTGGCCCGCGCTACTGACGCCCAGCTTCTCTGATGGACGACCGGCCGTGGTGCCTTCACGGCCGGATTCCCCGGGGGGACTGGTCAGGACGACCCGCCGGCGCAATGCCGGCGGGTGCCTTCACGCCTTGGCTGGCGTGGTGGGCCCGCCAGGACTCGAACCTGGAACCAAGAGATTATGAGTCTCCTGCTCTGACCATTGAGCTACAGGCCCCCGCCCCGGAGTTTAGCAGCACGCACTGATACACTAGCGTCCCATGGGAAATCGCACTGCTGACCTCCCGCCGCTCACCGGGCTGCCGGGGCTGATCCGGGAATGGCGCCATCAGGAGGCCATGCGCCAGGGGCTCGGCCTCGCGCTGATGCCCTTGTTTGCCGCGCTCTCGAGCCCTGTGCGGGCGCTCTACATGGCCGGGGCCGTCGTCGTGCTCCTCGGCTGCCTGGTCCGGATCTATGCCTCCGGGTACATCGTCAAGAACAAGCAGCTGGCGACGGACGGTCCGTACTCACTGGTCCGGCATCCGCTCTATACCGGCAACCTGCTGATCCTCATCGGCTTCACCCTGGCCTGCGGCCAGTGGTGGGCGCCCGTCGTCGCCATCGCTTTCTGGTGGTTCTACTACCCGGCGGCGATCAGCTACGAGGACCGCAAGCTGCACCGGATTTTCGGGCCGGCCTGGGCCCAGTGGAGCCAGTCCGTGCCCGCGGTGATCCCCCGGCGTTTCTGGCCCACCGGGCCCGCCAGCTGGTCCCTCATGACCTCGGTGCGCCAGAACGTGGAGCCCGTCGTCATCGCTTTCACGCTGGTCTGCATCGGCTGGATCGGCGCGCGGGTCTAGTCGTGCCCGGCCCGGGCCCCGGCGAGTTCCTGAGCCGCGGTTACCAGGGCGCCGTCTTCCTTCGCGGCGCCGGTGCCGAGCGGCGCGTCGTGAAGCAGGCCATGGGGGGCTGGCTGGCCCGGCGCGTCCGCCGTGCGATGCTCCGCCGGGAGTTCGCCGCCTACCGCCGCGTCGAGGGAATACCCGGCATTCCCCGCTGCTACGGACTCGATCCCGACGGCAGCCTGGTCCTCGAGTACCTGCCCGGTGAGGTGTACCGGGAGACCGTGCCTGTGCTGAAGGAGCACCGGGACCGCTTCTTCCGGCAGCTCCTCGCCCAGATCCAGGCGGTCCATGCCGCCGGGGTTGCCCATGCGGACCTCAAGCGGCGGGGGAACATCCTCGTCGGACCGGCGGGTGACCCGGTGCTGCTGGATTTCGGCTCGGCGATGTTCCGCCGGGAAAACGCGGGCTGGTGGAACCGGTTCGTGTTCCGCCAGGCCTGCCGCATGGACCTTAATGCTTGGGTGAAGCTCAAGTACCGGCGGCAGTATGACCAGGTGTCCCGGGAAGACCAGGGGTACTACCGCCCCACTGCCGTGGAGGGCATCGCCCGGCTGGTGCGCCGGAGCTTTCGCAAGCTCACCGGCCGGCGACTGCGCAAGGCCTGGCGGCAGCGGCGCCAGGAGCGCGCGACGAGACGGGACTGACCCGTCAGCGAGGCGCGATGTCCGGGCAGGGGCGCACGCCCCCGGGCAGCGCGATGTAGCTGAACGCCTGGCCGTCGACCTCCAGTTGCATGACGAGGCCGCAGCCGTCCGCAGTCGAGTCCGCCGGGCACACCACGCCGCAGCCGGGCACCACCTGGCCGGGCTCCAGGCGGGCAAGGGCCGTGACGGCAATCGGTTCCACGGGTACGCCGAGGCGGGCGGCAAGGTCCTGGCG